>SVTD01000002.1 GCA_015063955.1 Oscillospiraceae bacterium
CCGCACGTGAGCGGCTGCCTGTGATTATAATGCGTTGCCAAACCTCGAAACCCCTTTAGGGGTAAGGCCAGTACTTATCCCCTTTTAGGGGTGGAGCAAACCACCGGTTGAACCGGTGGTTTTGATTCGCCTTCCCACATGGGGCCCCTACGACAACGGAGTTTTCTCGGGGAGTGGGGGCGGCGAGTTATAATGCTTCGCAGTTATATTTTGACTTCGTCAAAGTTATATTCGCTTCGCGAGTTTTTAAGCGCAATAGAACTCAAGTTAAGTAATAAACGGAGTAAAATTTACTATGGATAAAAGAAAAAGATTGGAGTATTTATTAGTTACTGCAATTTTATTTGTGTCGGGATTTATGATTTATGGATTGCTTGGATGCGTTCAGCCCTTTATAAATAATAACAGAATACTCTCGTTTTTTGCTTTTGGTGCGTTAGGCGGTTTTTCTTTTAGTCTTATACTTTCAACGATAATATTGAGTGCTAGATTTTTTGCAAAAAAAAGTTTGGCTTTTAAAGTGGTTTGTGCTGTTCTTTGGCCAATTACCTTTGCTTGTTGCTTTTATGCATGCTTTTTTATGTACATACCTTACGATATATACAACATTGTAATGTTAATAAAAAAAGAGCCACGGAAAACAGATAATAATGTTAAAGAATAAAGACTAATTATTATGAGAATAAAAACAATCCTTGCGGATACTGAATTTTCAGTATTTGCAAGGATTGTTTTTGTATTAGAATTCAATATTAAACAGTCTTTTCGTATTCTCGATCATTGCCGCAGCGAGAGATTCAACGTCCTCTCCTCTCGTTTCGGCCATTATCTTGATGGTGTGGATCATATTTTTTGAAAGATTGATCTCACCTCTGTGGGGCACCGGGGGAAGGTAAGGGCAGTCAGTTTCAATAAGAAGGCGGTCTGTGGGAACTGCGCGGCAAGCCTCGCGGACTTTTTCTGCAGTCTTATAGGTAACGGGGCCGCCAAAGGCAATATACCAGCCCATTTTTGCATATTCCCGTGCCATCTCAGCGCTGCCGCTGTAGCCGTGCATAACGCCAATTACGTCGGGGTGGCGCTTAACTGCGTCAAAAACAGGTCCGTGTGCCTCTCTGTCGTGAATGATAACGGGCATCTTGTACTGCTCGGCAATTGAAAGCTGATCCTCAAACACCCTGTGCTGAATTTCCTTTTCAATATCCCAATGATAGTCAAGGCCGATCTCACCGATGGCAACCACCTTCTCGTCAGAGAGAAGGGAAATGATCTCATCGTATGCCGAATTGATATTATCTCTCAGCTCCTCCGCAGATTCGGGATGAATACCCACCGCCGCATATGCGTTTTCATACTGACGGGCTATCTCAATGGAGCGGCGAGATGATTCGGGGCAGGTACCGCAGTTAATAAATCCGCAGATACCCTCGGCATATGAGTCGCGGATAGCTTGATCCATACCGCCCTCGTAATCGTTAAAGCGGTCATCGTTATAATGTGCGTGTGTGTCGAATATTTTCATATGTTTTTGTTTCTTTCCGAGTCTTATTATTCTATCTCGATGTCTTCATCCAAAGAAGCTTTCATTACCCAAAAGCCTAATTTCTTAGTTTCTTCACCTATTTTAAAATCAAACTGATGAACAGGAATATCATATCCGTTTACAGTTACTGTATCGCAGTCGGGTTCAGTAAATACTGAAAAACAGAATTTATTATTTCCGTACAATGACATTAAAGGTGTTAGAGTGTCATATATACTGTAATCTGAGCCGAGCGTAGAGGGATCAATAGACGCGCGAGATTTTACTGAGTAGCTGATCATATCTTTCTTTTGCTCAAGATAAGCAAAATTCAGCTCGTTTGTTGAAGTTTTGAGCAGACAAAGATAACCTTCTTCGATTTCTTCGCTATAAATGAGTTCTGTGAAATGTACGGAACCGGAATAAATCTCGTTTATATATTCCACATTCAAAGTTGCAGGTATATCTATATCACGGTCACGGTCTTTGCTCAAATTGTAAAAGCTAACGATAACTAAAACAATGCAAATAAACAGCAAGACGATAAGACTTATCAATTTTTTCTTAGACATTTGTTCCATAACAATCCTCGCTTATTTTGAAATTGTGAAGTATTAACTCCATGGTTATAGTATCGATTGATGTCGTACGAATGTCAATGGTCAAATTAATAAAAATGGGTAAAAAACGTAATGAAACGACTTTTTTAACTGTCCGCAGGACAATATCACTATGCGTAGCATAATATAACTGCGAAGCAATATAACTCGCGAAGCGAATATAACTTTGGCACCCTAAAAAGGGTGCCAAAATAATCATCTTACTCTCTGTCCGAGAGGTGTGTCCTTATCAAGGAATACAACGCGGATCTCGTCCTCGCCGGATGCAAGGATCATACCGTTTGATTCAATTCCGCAAAGGGTTGCGGGCTTGAGATTTGCAACGAGGATGATCTTCTTTCCGATAAGGCTTTCGGGCTCGTAGAACTTTGCGATACCGGAAACAACCTGTCTTTCCTCGTATCCAAGGTCAACCTTGAGCTTCAAGAGCTTCTTTGCCTTGGGAACTCTTTCTGCTTCAAGGATCTGAGCAGTTCTCAGCTCAACTCCCATAAAGTCCTCAATGCCTATCTGTGCGATACCCTCGGGCTTTGCAGGTTTTTCTGCAGCCTTTGCAGCAGCTTCAGCCGCCTTCTTTGCCGCTTCGATCTCAGCCTGAACCTCTTCCATCATCTTCTTTTCGTCGATTCTGGAGAAGAGCATTACGCTCTCGCCAACGCACTTTCCTGCAACGAGAGCGCCGAAAGTATCGATAGTCTCGTATGTGTTGAGATCAGTGCCGATCTGTGCGAAAATAGACTCGCAGGTCGCGGGGATCGCAGGAGTGAGAAGAACAGATGCTATACGGATAGTTTCAAGAAGGTTGTAAAGAACGGTGCCGAGGCGAGCCTTCTGTGATTCATCCTTTGCAAGTGCCCAGGGCATAGTCTCGTCAATATACTTGTTTGCACGGCGGAGCATTGTGAAAACGCAGTCAAGAGCGTCTGCGATGTGGTAGGCATCCATATTGGAAACAAATCCGTCGATCCCTGCCTTTACTGCCGCCTTAAGCTCGGCATCCGTGCCCTCATCACCTGCGGGAGCAGGGATAACGCCGTCAAAGTACTTCTTTGTCATTGCAACGGTACGGGAAACGAGGTTTCCGAGGTTGTTTGCAAGATCGTTGTTGTAGCGAGCGATAACGTTCTCGTATGTGATTGAGCCGTCATTTGCATAGGGCATTTCGCTCAGCGCGTAGTAACGAACGCCGTCAACGCCGAAGCGCTCGGCCATATCGTCAGCGTAAATAATGTTTCCGCGGGACTTTGACATCTTGTCAGCGCCGAAGTTGAACCAAGGATGGCCGAGAACCTTCTTAGGAAGGGGCTGACCCAGTGCCATAAGGAAGATAGGCCAGTAGATGGTGTGGAAACGGAGAATATCCTTACCGATCATATGAACGTTGCAGGGCCAGTACTTCTGATAAAGCTCGGGCTGAACCTCATTTGCAGGGTCAAAGCCGAGAGCAGTTGCATAGTTGAAGAGGGCGTCAAGCCAAACGTAAACTACGTGCTTGTCGTCAAAGGGAACGGGAATACCCCACTTGAAGCTCGTTCTGGATACGCAGAGATCCTGAAGACCTGCTTTGAGGAAGTTGTTTACCATTTCCTTCTTGCGGGACTCGGGCTCGATGAACTCGGGGTTCTCCTCAATGTGCTTGATAAGGCGGTCAGCGTATTTTGACATCTTGAAGAAGTACGCCTCCTCCTTAGCCTTCTCAACGGGACGGCCGCAGTCAGGGCACTTGCCGCCCTCAGCCTGAGTGTCTGTGAAGAAGGACTCACAGGGAGTGCAGTACCAGCCGCTGTATTCGCCCTTGTATATATCGCCCTGCTCGTAGAGCTTTGTAAAGATATTCTGAACTGCCTTTTCGTGGTAGTCGTCAGTTGTACGGATAAACTTATCGTAGCTTGTATTCATAAGGTCCCAGATACGCTTGATCTGACCGTTTGCAATGTTGTCAACGTACTGTTTGGGGGAGATGCCTGCTTCTTTTGCCTTATCCTCGATCTTCTGACCGTGCTCGTCAGTACCTGTGAGGAAGAACACGTCGTATCCGCGCTGTCTCTTGTAGCGGGCAACACAGTCGGTCATAATAACCTCGTAGGTGTTACCGAAATGAGGACGGGCAGATGCATAAGCGATCGCCGTAGTTATATAATATTTTTCCTTAGCCATAATAATATGTCCTTTCGAAAAGTCCTAATATATCTATTATATACATATTTTTCTTTTTTTCAATAGTTTCAACTGTTTTTCAAGTTCGGAAATATAAACAAATGAGGCTGCTGCGAGCGCAACAGCCTCATTTGTTTATACTTAATGATCTGACTCAGAATAATACTTTCCGTTGTTGTGGATGAGTGCAAGCGTTCTTAACTGTTCAACAGAGATAACGCCCATTTCATATGCATCGCTGAGATAGTAGAAGCAACCGTCCTTCCGTATCTGTATTGGGTGATATTCGCTCATATGGTGGAAGATAACTCCGCCGATTATATCGTCCGTATCCTTTATCCAATCGGGCATGCTTCCGGTAAAGCAGAAGGCAACCATTCCGTCTATATTTCCATAATATCTGCATATTGTGAAAATGGAAAGGTTGTAATCAGCATTATTCTTTTTTGAAAGGAAATCAATATAGTCGCTGACAAGCTGATCTTCAAGCTCAGCAGTGTATGCATCAACCTTTATCTTGTCAACGTCGGTATTATTATTGTAGCGTGAAGAGTATTTCTTCTGATAATCAAGATAAATCCGTGTTCTTTCGTGATTATATGCAGCATAGGAAATTTCTTCCTTCGTCAGATATCCCTCGCTTAAAGCCTCTTCAAGAGACATAAGAGAGTCCTTGTGCATACAGTACAGCTTGAAGGAGGAGTGATGGGTAAATGTAGCACCTGCAACGGTTACGGTGGTTTCAACCTTATCGTTTTCAGAAACGAACCAAACGGCACCCTTGCCGAACATTCCGTAGCATCTGACGCCGTCCTCAAACAGGGTATTATAATCAAAGGGATCGTTGAAATTCAAATTAGAAGCTTTTTTGCCGAGAGCTTTGGCAAATTCTTCTCGGCTGGATTCGGGGAGATAGTTGATTGCGTATTTTGCCTTGTCGAATTCATTGGGAACCGAGACTTTATTCGGATCAAGATATTCCTGTCTGCAATGAAGCTGAGAGATAATATATACCTCTTCCTGTGTCAGAAGCTCTTTTTTATATGCTTTTTCAAGAGTATAGAACTTTTTGTCCTTCCATACTCTTATGATATTGCCGTCGGAATAACGGAAAACGCTTCCGCCGACGTTTTCCTCCCATATCTCGGTATGATGAACTATTCCTATGTTTTCGATCTTAACGGGAATTGCACCGTTGTAGGAGCCGTAATACCGTGTAACGTAGGGCTCATATTCGAGATTTGGATAAAGCTTTGAATTATCCTTGAGATAATCCAAAAAATCGCTTTCGATTTCCTTGATCACTCCCTCCGCAGGCTCTTCGGGCGCTATGATCTCAACGTCTGAGGTGTATAAGGGAGCGGTCGTCGTTTCCTCTTTTTTCTCCGTTTCATTTCCCTTTTTGTCAGAGGTAGGTGAGCAAGCAGAAAGAAAAAACGACAGTGTCAGTATAATTGATAATATGGCGGTCAGCTTTTTCGTTTTCATAGTAGTACCTCCTTGTTCTATAATGTCTGTTATATATCTCGATAAAGCCTCATCTTGGTTTCACAAAGCAAAAAAAGTGCACGTTTAGCTCTGTCTATCGAAGCAACTTTATCTGTATCTATTTTATCAAAAAAATATTAAAAAGTCAATTGAGGGATTGTTCTCCTCGGAATCGTAAGAGGATTCATCAGATTTTTCCTCTTTTATTCCACAAAATCCACTGAACTTCAGAACTTTCAAAATATTAAACCTTCCTTTAAGTCCCGTTCCACTGACGATATGTTTACAATAAAATCTCTTTCTGTTATACTGAAAGCAGAAAACAGATGCGCGTCGTTTCAGAAATTTTGAAAGGGTGATAAAATGTTAAGCTTCGGACAGAGACTAAAGCTTTTAAGAAAAGAAGCAGATCTTTCCCAGACAGACCTTGCAGAGCAGCTTTTCGTGTCGGTGCAGTCCGTTTCCAAATGGGAGTGCGATAACGCTATGCCCGATATCGGTCAGATAGTCCCCCTTGCCGCCATCCTCGGTGTTACTACAGACTGCCTCCTCGGTGTGGGAACGGACGAAAAGGCGGATAGGGAGAAGTGCTTTGAAGCCTGTGAAAATATTTGGGCAATGCATAACGGAAACAGCTATGAAAACAACGCATGGTTTAAGTGCTACGAGATTTTTCGAGAATTTACAAAAAAATACCCTCTTGCTTACGATATGAAGCTTTGTTGCGCAAGTAATATCTTTAACTTTTTTAATAGTAGCATAGACGGAACACGATATCAGATTCCAAAGGAACAGGAAAAAGCTTTGTATGATGAAGCGGTGAAGCTGCTAACGACGATAATAAACCGTAGTAACGATCCAGGTTACTTAATGGAAGCAAGAGAGGTCCTGATTTTACTGTATTTGTACAAAAAGGAATATGAAAAGGCGATTTGTGTATCTGAGGAATTGCCTAAAAAATACTGTATTCGTGCAAGACAGCTTTTGGAAATATATGCAAGACAAAAGGATTTTGAGAAGGCGCTTGAAACGGCAAACGGTATATGTGAGAGTGATGCGTGGCGTTATCTTGACAGTCTTTTCAATAGGGGAAGACAAATTTCCGTTTTCGGTAATGTAAGGAAAAAAGAGGCGATTGCCGTGTGGTACGATCTTCTTGAAGCCTCAAAACTGAATTACCGAATGTTCGGTGAAGAATGGGCTTGGAGCTGTATGAAGGATGCGTACATCATGCTTTCAAACGATCATATCGCCATATCCGAATTTGATAAAGCCTTTGAGATAATGAACGATTTTGTTGATTGTCATATTGAGTTTTTCCGTAAGAGAGCGGAAAAAACGGATCCTGAACATAAAGATCAGATAGAATATTACGAGCCTCAGTGGTATATGCACCAGTGCTACAATTGGTGCTTCCCAACAGACGATAATATTATTTCTAAAGACCCAAGATATAAGGCCTGCTGTGAAAAGCTTGCTTCAGCAATAGCAGAGCTAAACTCCTGAATACACGCAAAAAACTGCCAAGAACCCTTGGCAGTTTTTCCTTTGTAGGGGATGACCAATGGAGAAATGAAGCATTCCTCCGTCGTCCGCTTATCAGCACGTGAAACAAACAAAATTTGATGCACGAACGGTCGAAAACGCGAAACGTTTCCGTAGGGGAGCCGCTTGCTGCTCCCGAAAACAAACGGTTTATGTAGTCTGTATTTTTAAGCAAAAAGAGAAAAATACGCTGAGTTGTAGGGACCGGCGTCCTCGACGGTCCTAATAACAGAACGATATTTACAGTAAATCTTTATGTCTATAGTTAGGACCGTCGAGGACGCCGGTCCCTACAGTATATCAATGTCGATTTACTTACAAACGTTTTTCATGCAAAACAAAATCCCCTGCAATAACGCAAGGGATTTAAAGATTTTATTGATATTACTCTCCCAAAAGCTCCTTATAAAGAACGCCCTTGGAAACGCCGCGGTCCTTGGCTGCCGCCTTGATGGCATCCATTCGCTTCATGCCCTGAGATTCGTACATTTTAACGTGCTCCTCGGGATCGGAAGGGTACTCCTCGGACCTATCCTCCTTGATGCCGCCCTCAAGAACGAGAACGTATTCGCCGCGGGGATTTTTCTCCTTATACATCTCCACAGCCTCGGAAACGGTGGTGCGGATTATCTCCTCGTTCAGCTTCGTCATCTCTCGGCAAAGGGTGATCCTGCGGTCGCCCATAAACTCTAAAATATCGTCAAGCGTCTGTCGCAGCTTGTGGGGCGCCTCGTAAAAGATCATCGTGCGCTCCTCGTATTTCAGAGCGGTGAGGCGCTCACGTCTGTCGTGGCGGTTTGTGGTGATAAATCCCTCAAATGCAAATCTGCCTGTTGTCAGTGCGGAAAGGGCAAGGGCAGTAACTGCGGCACAGCAGCCGGGTACAGCTGTTACGGGAACGCCGACTTCTGCACAAAGACGAACGATGTCCTCGCCGGGATCGCTGATTGCGGGCATACCGGCGTCAGTAACGAGGGCGCAGGATTCACCTGCTTTGAGACGGGATACTATGTATTCGCCGCGCTCTCGCTTGTTGTGCTCGAAGTAGCTGACAAAGGGCTTTGAGATGCCGAATCGGGAAAGAAGAAGGCCTGAGTTTCTCGTGTCCTCCGCCGCAACGAAATCTACCTCGGAAAGCACCTTGATAGCTCTCTCCGAGAGGTCTGCAAGATTTCCGATAGGAGTGGCAACAAGATAAAGGGTGCCGCCCTCAACCTTATTCTTTTCGGGGTTCATATCAGTGTGCTTTATGTTTTCCATAGTACCTCAAAATAAATGCTCAAGAGAGCAGGTTTCATAAACTTTTTCCATATCCTCGGTGTATTCGCGGGTGCCTTTTTTGTAAATTATCAAGGGCTTTGACATAGTTACCGCGCCCGATGCGCCTTTTTTTGCCTCACAAAGCACGAGGCAGGGCTTTGATGATTCATCAGGGTAAACGGTAACGAGCTTTTTAGGCTCGAGAGAGGCGCTTCTGAGGGCGCAGATAAGGTCGATAAGTCTGTCGGGGCGGTAGACAGTGTAAAAAAGTCCGCCGTACTTTAAAAGTCTCGAGGCCGAGGCGCAGAAATCCTCGATGGTGCCGTTAAGCTCGCGGCGGGCGATATTCATTTCCTCGCTCCTTGTGCCGAATCCCCCCTCAGCCTTCATATAAGGAGGATTTGAGATAACGACGTCAAGTGAGCCGAAGGTGTCCTTATCGCCGATGTCCCTTACGTCTCCCGAAAGAACGGTGAGCCTTGCATCGAGATAGTTCAGCTTTGCGTTTCTGCGTATAAGCTCGGCATAGTAGGGCTGTATCTCTGCGGCGTACATATAGCTTGTTTTATTCTTTGTAAGGCAGAGAAGGGAGGCAACTCCCGTGCCGCTGCCGAGGTCTGCTCCGCGACCTGCGCGCTCCTTTACGAATGCCGCCAGAAGATAGGCATCCGTGCCGAAGGTCAGCCCTCGCTTGAGCTGGATAAGGGAGAGATCCTCATTTATATAGTCAAGCCTTTCATCAGGTGAAAGGGTATAATTCTTTTCAGTCATAATGATCCTTTACAAAGTCATAAGGCGGAGCTTTGCTCCGCCTTTGATGATTGTAATTATTAAATTACTCAGCAACAGGTGCGTCTACGGGACAAGCATCTGCACATGCTCCGCAATCGAGGCATGCATCAGCGTCGATAACGTAGATGCCGTCGCCCTCGGAGATAGCCTCAACGGGGCACTCGGAAGCGCAAGCGCCGCAAGCGATGCATGCATCAGTAATCTTGTAAGCCATGGGTAAAATCCTCCGTAAGTATTATATTTGTCTGAAGCCTGGGCTTCAGACTATGTTACGAGTTGATTATAGCACACATTCCGTCAAATGCAAATACTTTTTTGAAAAAATTAAAAAAAATTAATTTCCATCATCGGAAGAGTCTGCAGGCTGAGGGTCCTTTTTCTTCTGATCGTGTTTTTGGATAACGGTGAGGCTGTCGCGGTGATATGATTTGATCATGTCTCCGTTCTTGGATGGAATGAGTACTCTGCACATTCCGGAAAGGGGAGAGATCTCCTTAACGAAGCCAACGCCGTCAGGAGTTGATACCTTTGAATCAACGGGAGGAGTACGTCGGAGCTCTTCCTCGTAGACCTCGCTTTCATATCTGAGACAGCACATAAGTCTTCCGCAGGTGCCGGAGATCTTTGCGGAATTTAAGCTGAGATTCTGCTCCTTTGCCATCTTTATGGATACCTGAACGAAATCGGAAAGGAAGGATGAACAGCAGAAGGGACGTCCGCAAACGCCGATACCGCCCATCATCTTTGCCTCGTCGCGGATACCGATCTGACGAAGCTCGATACGGGTGTGGAAAACGGATGCGAGATCCTTGACAAGCTCTCTGAAATCTACGCGACCCTCGGAGGAAAAATAGAAAAGGAGCTTTGAGTTGTCAAAGGTATATTCAGCCTCGATAAGCTTCATATCAAGCTTGTGCTTTGCGATCATCCTTATGCAGGTCTCAAAGGCGCTCTTTTCAAGCTGCTTGTTAGATTCCCAGCGGCGTACGTCGTCCTCGGTAGCGGCTCTTTCAACGCTGCGGAGGGGCTGAACGATATCCTTGCCCAGAACCTTTTTGTTGGATGCGGCGATAAAGCCGAACTCAAGACCGCGTGCAGTCTTGACGATAACGTTATCGCCTATCTCGTAATCCTTCTTTTCGGGGGAAAAGTAGTAAATCTTTCCCGCGTCCTTGAATTTAACGCCGACTACCTCAACGGGCTCATCGGGAAGTATTTCTTTTGTAACTTCGTTTTCTATATTATTGTTCATCTGTCGATTTCCTTTCATACCGCAGAAGCGGCGAGGGTGGTCATAACGGCATAGATCTGGGCGTTGTGCTTTGTAATATCGTCCTTTGCGGCAGTAAGAGCTTCGTATATTTTTGCAAGCTTTGTAAGCTTTGTGCGGCTTGCCAGGTTACGTGCGGTTTCGCTGTCAGCATAATACGTGGTCGTATCGCTGTTGCATTTTGCGCTTATAAGATCTCTGACGGCAAAGAGAGCGTATTCGAAAAACTCTTCAAATTCGCCCCTTGAATACTTGATGCCGGATGCGAAAATTATAGCATCTGAAGGCGAGCCCGTGCAAAGCAGCTCGATAAGCCTTGCCGCATCCTTCGAAATAGAGGTGCTATGGGAGTTCTTTTCCGAGAGCGTAGAGAGTGCTTTGCCGAGAGAGCCCCGTCCGACGGCGCATGCATCGGCGATCTCCTCATCGGATGCATTCTTTGCAAGAGGGTGGCTTCTCAGCCATTTGGCACAGAACTCTGTGGAAAAGACTTCTGTTTTTAAGCTTTGAGCGCGGCTTCTTACAGTTTCAAGAAGGGATGTGGAGTCGTCTGTGAGAAGGAGAAAAACAACGTAAGAGGGCGGCTCCTCAAGAGAGAGAAGAAGAGCGTTTTGCGCCTGTGGAGTCATTTTTTCAGCTTCCTCGATGATATAGACTTTGTTGTCACCGTCATCGGGATAGTATCCGAGGGTGTCTGTCATCCGGCGGACGTCATCAACCGAGATAGAAGCCTTATCTCCCTTGGTAAGGGTGAAGATATCGGTATCGTAGCCGTCTTCTATTCTTTTGCAGCTTCTGCAATTGCCGCAGGGGAGACTGTGCGATGGATCCTCACAGGAGAGAGCCTTACATATCTCCTTTGCAACAGTGCGCTTTCCGCTGCCCTTAGGTCCCTCAATAATATAAGCGTGGGATAAGGTCTTGCTTCTGATATGAGAAGCGATAAGAGACTTCATGCCGTCGTTTCCGATGATTCTGTCAAAATCCATAATAGCAGTCTCCTTTCACTTTCACATACGAAATTTATTATACCATCCCGATCATTCTTTGTCAAACATATTAAAGTGGAAAGTTAAATAAATTTCGGTACAAAATACAAATGGGATCTGAATAAAAGCAGGGGACAATAACAGTAGCTTGCCGCAGTGTTATGAATACTACGAAAATATGCATAAAAGCCATAGCAGTACTGACGGGTATCGGGATTGCCGTTTCGGCATACGGATGCCACGCTTTATCTGCATTTGCCGAAAATAATCCGCGCGAAAACCGGATTTTAGTCAAAGGAATAACAGAGGGTGATATTGCCAAACGTGAGGCCGGTAATGTGGTATTTGGCAAAAGCATAAAAGGCAAATATGCCGGAAAATACAAGGAAATGCCGTTTTTAGTCAAAGGCATAAAATACAATTGCATAGAATCCGAAAGCAGGCTTGTGCTTTATATTTCCAATCAAAAAATGGTCTACAGTACACCTGCCGAAATCTGTATATATTTTTCCTACAGTTGCCAAATAGGAGAAAAAAGACTGACCTTGGAGATGTGCGAGGAGTCTGCAAGAAAAGGGATATACACTGCCTTTTCGGGAATGCGCGGTATAAGGATAACGGAATGCATCCTTTCCGAATACGATGAAAAAATTTGCTCGTTCACAGTAAGAACCAATTACACAAAGGATGCCGAAGTAAAAATATCCGTAAGAAGGGATACCGGCTCGATAATTCTTTTTGATGCTTTGGACTCGGAGACGACTGTTTTAGCATTGTGTACGGAAAAGGGATGGCATTATTAATAAAGTTTTTACTTTATATTTATTAATATTCGCAAATTTATGTTGAATATCGGGCGCGTTTGTGGTATATTAAAATGTAAAAGTAAATTCTTGGAGGCGCTAATGAATATAGGTATCGTAGGATTCGGCGGTATGGGAAAAACTCATGCTTATGCCGTTGAAAATCTTAAATATTTCTATTCTCCTCTCGATTTTTCTGCTAAGGTTCTCGGCGTATGCTGTGCTCATTTTGAAAAGGCAGAGGCGGCCTGCAAGGTTTTCGGATTTGAAAAGGCCTACAGAGATGAGGATGAGCTTATAGCTGATCCCTGTATTGATATCGTTGATATCTGTACGCCTAATCACCTTCATTATGAAACCTTGAAAAAGGCGATCGCCGCAGGAAAGCATATCTACTGCGAAAAGCCTCTTTGCATAACCGATGCCCAGGCTCAGGAGATTGCCGCTATGGCAAGGGAGAAGGGAATTATCTGCGCTGTGGTTTTCAATACGAGATTCCTCCTTCCCGTTCTTCGTGCAAAGGAGCTTGTGGAGTCCGGCAGGATAGGAGATGTCCTCAGCTTCTCCGGCAGATTTCTCCATTCCAGCGCCGCCGATCCAGAACGACGTGCCGGCTGGAAGCAGAACCGTGAGATCTGCGGCGGCGGAGTGCTTTTTGATCTCGGCAGCCATACCATCGATCTTATCCGCTGGATCTGCGGAGAATTCAGGTCGGTTTCAGGACTTTCACAGATCGCGTATCCCACCCGTCTCGGTATGAACGGTGAGGAGTGGCAGACCAATGCCGATGAGGCGTTTTATATGACGGCAACCCTTGAGTGCGGTGCTTGCGGAACCATTGCCGTGGGCAAGATAATGGCAGGCACGAACGACGATCATTCCTTTGAGATCTACGGAACGAAGGGAAGCGTAGCCTTTGATCTTATGCAGCCTAACTTTCTCAGATTTTACGATGCAACAGCTCCGGAATCCGAGAGAGGCTACACGAATATCGAGTGCTGCGGCAGATACCCCGCGCCCTCCGGAGTTTTCCCCGGGGTAAAGGCTCCCGTGGGCTGGCTTCGCGGTCACGTTGGAAGTATGTATAATTTCCTTGACTGCGTTCATCGCGGCGTGCCCTGCGCCCCCTCCTTTGACGACGGTGCGGCAGTACAGAGGATAATGGAGGCAGCGTACCTTTCGGCAGAAAAGGGCGCAAGGGTTGATATAAAATGACAAAAGATATTCTTGTTATCGGTCTTTGCGGAAGAAGCGGCAGCGGAAAGGGCTACGTTTGCGAGAGATTCTCTGCCTTCGGCATCCCCTCCGTCGATACCGATAAGGTCTACAGAGAGATACTTGAAAAAGAGGGAAGTCAGTGCCTTGCAGAGCTTGTAGCTGAGTTTGGAAAGGATATCCTTTCTGAGGGAAAGCTTGACCGACGCGCCCTCAGCGCTATAGTGTTTGCTCCCGGTAACGAAAATAAGCTTGAAAGGCTTAACGCTATAACACATAAATACATACTGAGTGAAACCAACGAAAGGATAGAGTCCTACAAAAAAAACGGGTGCAGAGCCGTTCTTGTCGATGCTCCCGTGCTTTTTGAAAGCGGATTTGATTCCATATGTGATTTTACCCTTTGCGTAACCGCGCCCGACAGCGTATGCGTTGAGCGAATATGCGCAAGGGATTCGAGAACGAAAGAGGAGGCTCTCAGCCGTCTTGCAAATCAGAAAAGTGCAGACGAGCTGAGAAGGCTTTGCTCCTTTGAAATAGTAAATGACGGAGAGGCCGACGTTTTGGCGCAGGTGCTCGAGGTCATAAATAAGCTTGGGGCAGGAGGAAAAGATGAAGAATAAAGCGGTAATGCGCAGCATAGTTATTATTTCCATACTCCTTTTGTCAATTCTTTGCGGTCTTCTTTTCCAGCTTATATGGGATGCTGTGGACCGTGTTAACTACCCTCAGGATTACAGTGATTTCGTTGAGGTATATGCCTACAAATACGGTGTGCCCGAATACGTCGTTTATTCAGTCATAAAGGTGGAAAGTAATTTTGAATCGGGTGCCGTCTCGGAGGCGGGGGCTGTAGGTCTTATGCAGCTTATGCCTGAGACCTTCGTGTGGCTCACGACGGAAAACGGAGAGAATCTTAATTCCGCCACCCTCTACGATCCCGAAACGAATATAAAGTACGGCACCTATTATCTGTCTCAGCTTTATCTGCGCTTCGGCACCTGGGACGAGGTATACGCCGCATATAATGCAGGCCCCACAAAGGTGGATGAATGGCTTGAAAGCAAGGAATATTCCGAAAACGGAAAAACTCTTGACGAGATCCCCTATAAGGAAACTGAGAAATACGTCAAGAAATTAAATAAAGCAAACGATATTTATAAAAAATTATATTATGAGGACTAAGAAAGGAAAAAATCATGTCTGAGAAAACAAAAGCACAGCTCCTTGCAGATGAGCTCTTTTATAAGAAAAAGTCTGCTTTTGAAACAATGAGTGAGGAGGATCGCGCAACAGCATACAAGTATGCAGACGAGTATGCCGAGTACCTCTATAATTCCAAGACAGAGCGCGAGGCGGTAGCGGCCTCCATCGAGATCCTTAAGAATGCGGGATACGTTGAGTATACCCTCGGCGACAGCCTTCAGGTTGGCGGTAAGTACTATCTCAATAACCGTGAAAAGGCACTTTTCGCCTTCAGAGTAGGTACAGATAATATCGATAACGGCGTTCGTATCTGCGGCGCTCATATCGACTCCCCCCGTCTTGATTTAAAGCCCAATCCCCTTTATGAGGATAACGGCTTCGGCTACCTCAAGACCCACTATTACGGCGGTATCCGTAAGTATCAGTGGCCCACTATCCCCCTTGCACTTCACGGTGTTGTAACAAAGAAGGGCGGAGAGACTGTAGAGGTCAATATCGGTGAGGATGCGGGCGATCCCGTATTCATGATCACAGACCTTCTCCCCCACCTTGCACGCGAGCAGGGAAAGACTCCCCTCGGTCAGGCCTTCGGCGGCGAGATACTCAATATGGTTATCGGATGCAGCCCCTATATGGAGGACGGCAAGGTAGCAGAGGGCGAGGCTATCAAGCTCAACCTTATGAGAATGCTTAACGAGAAGTACGGCATCGTTGAGGCTGACTTCCTCACAGCAGAGCTTTGCGCAGTTCCCGCAGGTAAGCCTATGGATATCGGTCTTGACAGATGCCTTATGGGTGCATACGGTCACGACGATAAGGTTTGTGCATATCCCGCACTTACAGCTCTCCTTAATAACCCCACAGACAAGAATACCGTTATCTGCGTTCTTGCCGATAAGGAAGAGACAGGAAGCGACGGTGTTTCCGGTATGCAGAGCACGCTTCTTGCAGAGCTTATCGATGAGATAGCAAAGGCTCTCGGCGGAAACGGCAACCTTTGCCGCAGCCGTTCTATGTGCCTTTCCGCAGACGTTAACGCAGGCTTTGATCCCAGCTACGCAGAGGTATTTGAAAAGAGAAATGCCGCTATCGTTAACTGCGGCGTTGTAATGACAAAGTACACAGGCAGCGGCGGTAAGTATTCCACAAACGACGCAGGTGCGGAGTTCATCGGCAAGATGCGCGATATTTTCGACAGCGAGGGCGTTCTCTGGCAGTCTGCAGAGATGGGTAAGATCGACATCGGCGGCGGCGGAACAATTGCCAAGTACGTTGCAAACCACAACATTGACACAGTTGACCTCGGTGTTCCCGTTCTTTCCATGCACGCTCCCATCGAGATCATCTCAAAGCTCGACCTTTACGAGACATATAAGGCGTTCCTTGCTTTCTGTAAATAACGCCTTGGGCGATATTTCAGAAAAGAGGAATATAAATGCTGAATAAACTTAAAGAAGTTAAAGAAAGATATCTTGAGATAGAGAGGCTTATCTCTCTTCCCGAAACCGTTTCGGATAATAACCTTTATAAAAAGCTTATGAAGGACTATAAGGACCTCACCCCCGTGATGGAAAAGTACGGAGAGTATGAAAAAATGCTCTCCGACCTTTCCGGGGCGGAGGAGCTTATGAATCTTGAAACGGACCCCGATATGAAGGAAATGGCTGCAGAGGAGTACTACGCCATAAAGGACTCACTTCCCGCAGTTGAGGAGGAATTAAAGATCCTCCTTCTTCCGAAGGACCCTAACGACGATAAAAACGTCGTAGTTGAGATCCGCGCAGGTGCGGGCGGTGATGAGGCGGCGCTTTTTGCAGGCGTGCTTTACAGAATGTACTCAATGTACGCCGAAAGCCACAGGTATAAACTGGAGCTTATGTCCGCAAACGAAACCGGTCTCGGAGGCTATAAGGAAATTACCTTTACCTTGTCGGGAGAGGGTGCATATTCAAGACTTAAATACGAATCGGGAGTTCACCGCGTTCAGCGAGTTCCCGAAACGGAATCCTCAGGCAGGATCCATACATCAACCGCAACGGTAGCAGTTCTTCCCGAGGCGGAGGACGTTGAGGTTGAGCTTAACATGGGCGACCTTGAGATAGAGACCTGCAAATCAAGCGGCGCAGGCGGACAGCATATCAATAAAACTGAGTCTGCCATCCGCATCCTCCATAAGCCTACGGGCATCGTCGTTGAGTGCCAGGACGAGAGAAGCCAGCACAAAAATAAGGATAAGGCCCTCAAAATCCTTCGCGCAAAGCTTTACGATATGAAGATGCGGGAGCAGGCGGATAAGATAGCAGGCGAAAGAAAAATGCAGGTAGGTACGGGTGACCGCAGTGAACGAATCCGCACCTACAATTTCCCCCAGGGAAGAATATCAGACCACAGAATACAGCTTACACTTTATACACTTGAGTCATTTGTTAACGGAGAGATCGATGAGGTGATCGATGCTCTCGCTACAGCAGACGCAGCAGAAAAACTGAAAGGCGGACAGGACACGTGAAAACAGAATACTACCTTCTTTCAGAGTGCGAGGATAATGTATTCGAGAGGGCAGGACAGATAATCCGTGAGGGAGGCCTTGTTGCTTTCCCAACGGAAACGGTATACGGTCTCGGAGGAGACGCATACGATCCCACGGCGGCAGAGCGTATCTTTGCCGCCAAGGGACGCCCCTCGGATAATCCCTTGATAGTTCACGTTGCAAGGCCCTCCGATGCAGAAAGCTTTGCCGTGACGAACGATACTTATTATAAGCTTGCCGAGCATTTTATGCCCGGCCCTTTGACGGTTATCCTTGAGAAAAAGGATAACATCCCAAAATCTGTAACGGGCGGACTTGATACCGTTGCAGTCCGCTGCCCCTCAAACGTTTACGCGAGAAGGCTTATAGAAGCGGCAGGAGTTCCCATAGCCGCCCCCAGCGCCAATATTTCGGGAAAGCCCTCCCCCACAAACGGACGGCACGTCTACGAGGATATGGAAGGGAAGATCGCAATGATCCTTGACGGAGGCGACTGCGCCATCGGCGTTGAATCTACCGTAATCAGACTTGAAGAGGACGGATGCACTATCCTTCGCCCCGGTGAGGTTATAGCCCGTGAGCTTGCAAGGGTTGTCGGAAACGTATACGTTGCAGAGGCGGTAACAGATCCTGCGGCGGCAGGAGAAAACCCCCAATCTCCCGGAATGAAATACCGCCATTATGCCCCGAAGGCAAAGCTTGTTCTGGTAGACGGAACAGACGAAGAGTTTGCCGGATTTATCAACGAATATTCAGGACGGTGCGCCGTCCTTTCATACTCCGAAAATCTCGGAGACTATAAAAATGCCCTCGTTCTTGATGCAGGCTCAAGGGAGAGTGCTCACGAGCAGATGAAAAAGCTTTTCAGCGTTCTTCGAAGCTGTGACGAGATCGACTGCGAGATAATATTCGCACATCTCCCCCCGAAGACAGATGATTTTCTGGCGCTCTATAACAGGATCATCCGCGCGGCGGGCAGTGAAGTGATATATCTCGCAAAATAACAGGAAAGGTAGAACTAAAGTGGCCCGTAAAAAGAAAACAGAGGTTATAGAAGAAGAGATCATCCCTGCCGAAATCGTAAATCAGCCCATAACTGAGACTATAGAAACAAACTATATGCCTTATGCTATGAGCGTTATCATTTCCCGTGCTATCCCCCAGATAGACGGCTTCAAGCCTTCTCACAGAAAGCTTCTCTATACCATGTATACAATGGGACTTATAAACGGTCAGAAAACAAAGAGCGCCAATATCGTTGGACAGACGATGAAGCTTAACCCTCACGGCGATGCGTCCATTTATGAAACAATGGTGCGTCTCACCCGCGGTCATGAGGCGCTCCTTTATCCCTTCGTGGATTCAAAGGGCTCCTTCGGTAAGCATTACAGCCGTGATATGGCTTATGCGGCATCCCGTTATACTGAGGCAAAGCTTGATCCTATCTGTAACGAGATATTTGCAGGCATAGACCGCGACGCGGTTGACCTTGTTCCGAACTACGATAATACAACGACGGAGCCTGTGCTTCTTCCCACAACGTTCCCAAATATTCTGGTTTCCCCCAATATGGGTATTGCGGTAGGTCTTGCATCAAATATCTGCTCCTTCAACCTTAGCGAAATATGCGACGGTACCGTTGCGCTTCTCAAAAATCCCCGCATATCCGTTGACAGAATGATGGATATCATCAAGGCCCCCGACTTCTCAACGGGCGGCTACCTTGTTTATGATAAGGATCAGATGAAAAAGATCTTTGAAAAGGGAAGCGGATCAGTAAAGCTCCTTTCAAAGTATACCTACGATAAAAAGAATAACTGTATCGATATTCTTGAGATCCCTTATTCCACCTCCATCGAGGCCATAATGAAAAAGCTTGTGGACCTTATTAAGGAGGGTAAGCTTAAGGAGGTCACCGATATGCGTGACGAGATCGACCTCAAGGGCTTTAAGCTCACCCTCGACCTTCGCCGCGGCACAGACCCCGATAAGCTTATGGCAAAGCTTTATAAGATGACTCCCCTGAGAGACGAGTTCTCCTGTAACTTCAACGTCCTTATCGATTCCTCACCCCGTCAGCTTGGAGTTGTTGGAATCCTTGAGGAGTGGATAAAATTCCGTCTTGTGTGCCTTGGCCGCGAGATGCGCTTTAACCTTGCAAAGAAAAAGGATAAACTCCATCTCTTGAAGGCGCTTTCAAAGGTCCTTCTCGATATCGATAAGGCGATCAAGATCATACGCGAAACGGAGAAGGAAGTGGACGTGGTTCCGCGCCTTATGGAGGGCTTCTCCATCGACCGTATTCAGGCCGAGTATATTGCAGAGATCAAGCTCCGTCATCTTAACCACGAGTATCTTATCAACCGAGTTCACGAGATCGAGGGACTTCGCGCCGAGATCAAGGATATCGAGGATACCCTTGCAGACGAGATCAAGATGAAGGCAAAGGTGGCAGAGCAGCTCAAGGATATAAAGAAGAAGTACTCAAAGCCCAGAAAAACTGAGATCATCTATGCGGATGAGGCTCCCGAGGAGCCTGTTGAGGAGGTAGTGGAGAATTATTCCTGCCGCGTTGTCCTCACCCGTGACGGATATTTCAAGAAGATCACCCATCAGTCCCTCCGCGGAAACGACGAGCACCGCCTTAAGGACGGCGACGAGATCGTTTGCTCAGAGGACTGTGAAAACCGTCACGAGATGATCGTGTTCACCGATAAGTGTCAGGTATATAAGGCAAAGATATCTGCCTTCGAGCCCTGCAAGGCTTCAAGCCTCGGTGACTTCCTCCCATCAAAGCTTGGCTTTGACGAGGGAGAGCGTCCCATTATGATGAAGGTAATGAACGAGACCTTCGATCAGAGCGCCCATATGATATTCATATTTGAAAACGGTAAGGGCGTAAGAGTGCCTCTTTCCTCCTACGAAACAAAGTCAAACAGAAGAAGACTCACAGGCGCATATTCCTCCGCATCCCCCATCGTTGCGGCGATTTACGAAAAGGAAACTACGGAAATACTTATCATTTCCGACGTTGGTAAGGGAATATTCATCAAGTCAAGCCTCATTCCCGAAAAGGCGACGAGAAGCGCTTCCGGTGTTATTCTTTATAACCTTAAAAAGAAGCAGAAGATCGTTGCGGCAGTGGCGGGAGATGATCTCAAAAAGTATCCCGATGCACAGAAGTGCAGAAAGATAAAGATCCCCGCAACCGGCTCCCCTCTGATGTTTCCCGATATTCAGGATATGCAGATCGGAATAGAGTAAAGAAAGGAAAAACTATTATGTCAGATAATGCAAGAAAGACGGTAGTTCGCGTTATTGCGATCATACTTGTTGCACTTATGGTCGGCGGCTGTGCTTCAGCACTTATTTATGCCCTCTGATAAATGAATTATAAAAAAACAAGAATCGCCTGCTATACGGGGTATGTCACGCAGGCGATCGTTGTTAACTTAGCGCCCCTTTTATTTGTAATTTTTCAAAAGGATTTCGATTTCTCCCTTTCCTTTATTGCGGCAATAACTCTTATTACCTTTCTTTTGCAGATGGGAATCGATATTGCCGCCATTTATTTCGTTGAGAAGACCAGCTACCGCATCCTTGCGGTGTCCAGCCAGCTTACGGCGTGTATCGGACTCTGTCTTATGGCTTTTTTGCCGCGGATAATGATGCCCGAGGCGGGAATACTTTTAGCGGTTCTTGTTTATTCAACCGGCAGCGGACTTTGCGAGGTCGTTCTCAGTCCACTAATTGAGGCGATCCCCAAGGGCGGAGGAGAGAACCGCTCGTCCATGACCCTGATGCATTCCTTTTATGCCTGGGGGCAGGCGGCAGTTATCCTTATAACAACGGTACTTCTGCGTTTTATCGGCGACGGACTTTGGTGGGTAATCCCCCTTGTCTGGGCGCTTATCCCCCTTTTCAATACTATAGCATTTATGCGTGTTCCCCTTGCTGATATGACGGTACACGAGGAGGGAAGCGGTATTCGCAAAATGCTTCGCCGACCTGAATTTCTCGTAGCCTTTATGCTTATGATATGCTCGGGCGCCAGTGAGCAGGCAATGGCTCAGTGGGCTTCGATGTTTTGTGAAACAGGTCTCGGAGTAGCAAAGGTCGTAGGCGATATTCTCGGTCCGTGTATGTTTGCCGTTATGATGGGAATAGGAAGAACGCTTCACGGTCTTTTCGGCGCAAAGCTGCAAATGCAAAGGCTTTTGCTTTGGCTTTCTGTATTTTGCGTCGGCTGTTATGCGGTAACGGTGTTTGTTCCCGTCCCCTTCTTATCTCTTCTGAGCTGCGGACTTTGCGGACTCGGTGTTTCCGTTATGTGGCCCGGTATGCTTGCACTGTGCTCGTCAAAATATCCTCTGGCGGGGGCATCTATGTTTGCCATCCTCGCCCTTGGAGGAGATATCGGCTGCTCCGTAGGCCCCTGGCTGACGGGAACGGTCTCCGATGCTGTAGTAAAGCTTGTAAATTCATCCGAAAATATATTTAATATTGCGAAAAGAGCAGGACTCACAGCAGATCAGCTGGGGCTCAGAGCAGGATTTCTTTCTGCAATGATCTTTCCGGCGCTGATGATCTTAGGAGTCGTGCTGCTTTCAATATCCGATAAAAGAACAAATGAAAAAAAGTGATTTTCTGAAAAAAGCAAAGGAAATATTTCTTAAGATATGGAATATTCCCACACTTTTTTCTTTTATACTTGCCTTCGTTCTCGTAGGCGTAGTGGAGGCTCTTTCCCGCCACAGCTTTTTCGGCGGATGGGAGTTTTTGTTTGAGGAGCCTCTTTTTTATCTTGTGACGACGGTGTGCATCGCCGCTGTTCTGACCCTTACATATTTTGCTCCCAAAAGGGTGTTTAGCCAGTTTTGCGTATGCTTTGTGGTGCTTGCAATGGCGATCGTCAATTTCGTATTGCTGTTCACAAGAATAACTCCCTTCGAGGCTGTGGATTTTTCTATACTGAGAACGGGAATCTCCATTGTAAACGTCTATCTCAATACCTTCCAGCTTATCCTTTGTATAGCGGCAATAGTACTTGCTCTTGCAGGAGTCGTGGTGATTTTCATAAAGTCACCGAAGTCCCCGGTAAATATTAAGGATGCTCTGGTGTCGAGCATAGCGTCTGTAGTGCTTGCGTCCTTGGTCATAGTAGTATTTACCGCAACGGGAGTCTATCCCTCCTCCTTTAAGGATACCAATAAGGCCTATGATAAATACGGATTTGTTTATTGCTTCACCCGAAGCATTTTTGACCGCGGTATCGATGAGCCTGAGAATTATAACGAGCATTCCGTAGGGGAGATACTTGATCTCATCGGCGGAGACGATACGAATAAGCCAAAGTCAAAGCCCAACGTAATTATCATCCAGCTTGAATCCTTTATGGATCCCTCAGCCCTCGTGGGTGTTGAATACGAATACGATCCCGTACCCAATTTCACGTCACTGAAGGAAAGCGGCACGAGCGGCATCCTTTACGTCCCCTCCGTGGGCTCGGGAACCGCCAATACGGAGTTTGAGGTGCTGACGGGAATGTGCCTTGACTATTTCGGAACGGGAGAGTACCCCTATAAGACCATCCTGCAGTCAAAAAACTGTGAAACGGTGTGCTATAACCTTGCAGAGCTCGGCTATACCTCACACGCATTCCATAACCATACGGGAACCTTCTATAACAGAAACGTCGTTTATAAGAATCTCGGCTTCAATACCTTTACTCCTCTTGAATATATGCATTCCTACAGCACGAATCAGCTTGGATGGGCAAAGGATTACGTTCTCGAGAATGAGATAATGACAGCCCTGCGCTCAACGGAGGAGCAGGATTTCGTCTTTGCAGTAAGTGTTCAGGGACACGGTAAGTATCCCGAAAAGCCCGTAGAGGGTGAAAAGCTCATACCCGTCAGCGGAGTAGAGGAGGGACCCTATAAGCATCAGCTCGAATACTACGGCTATCAGCTTTGGGAAATGGATGATTTTGTAGGAAAGCTCGTGAAGGCTCTCAGCGAGTACGACGAGGACTGCGTTCTCGTTCTGTACGGAGATCATCAGCCAAGCCTTGAATATGGCGAGGAGGATATTACATTCGGTGATAAGCACGCCTCCGAGTACGTCATCTGGGCAAACTTCAAAATGGAGGAGCGGGACCGTGATCTTGAAGCGTATCAGCTTTCAGCGTATACCCTCGGTCAGATAGGCATAAATAACGGACTTCTCACAAAGCTTCATCAGAACTATTCCGAACGGGATGACTACGAAAGCTCCATGCAGGTCCTTGAATACGATATGCTTTACGGAGATATGCTTTCCTACGGTGAAGGATTTGAATACGTCTCTCCCGATATGAGTATGGGCATCCGCAAGATAAAGGTAACGGGGGTCAGCTACGTTAACGACAGCTATTACGTTCTCGGTGAAAACTTCACAAAGAGCAGTAAGATCTACGTAAACGGTAAGGCGCGTGATACTCTGTTTATCTCACCCACGGTATTGATACTGGACGGATACGAGCCCTCTGAGGGCGACAGCATCACGGTAATGCAGGTCACGAATGACTTCGTTGAGCTTGGTGAAACAGAGCCCTACCTTTTCAGCGGGATCACAAAAGAGAATCCCACAATCCCCGATGATTTCGAGGATTGATAAAACCGACTTCATATAAAAAACAGCCGTTGCAATAGCAACGGCTGTTTTGACTGTAGGTGAGTTATACTATCATACCGAGGATCTCGTGCTTTTTCTCGTCTGCGGCGGCGAGAATTTCTGCGAGGGGAGCGCCGTTCTTGAAATATTCGTACATTTCAAGTGTGCAGATGGTGATACTGTCGTCCTTTTCAAGACCCGTAAGGGAAACGAGAGTATCAGCGGCGGTAGCTGTATCAAGTGCGTTTTCTACCATGTAGCAGTGGAGGGCTGCTGCTGCACCGGTGCAGATAAATACTGGGAATATTCCCATTTCAACACAGCTCTTTGCCGCACCCGTAAGGCGGTCAGAATTTGCAAGCTTACGGGGAATATCTCCGCCAACACGGGCGCAGGTATCGCCAAGCTCACGGTTGTGGAAGCGGCGGATAAGGTCTGCCGCGTGGTCAAGAAGAGGTCTTATGGGAGTTTCGTATCTTGTGGAAAGTGCATCGCAGGACTCAAGCATCGCGTTGTGAACGAGGAGTCTTACGTTAGGATCAACGATGGAGTCGCAGATATACTCGTGTCCGAGGATGTTTCCGAGGTACGCGCAGATGGCGTGACCCATATTGTGGATAAAGAGCTTTCTTTCAATGTAGTAATGGAAGGGAGTGAAGGGAACCATGTTCAGGATCTCGGGAACAGAGCCCTTGAAGGCTGCGCGGTCAACGGGGAGAACGCCGTATTCCTCAACGGCGATCTTGAGGGGATTGTCGTTTTCGCCTGTGGGCTTAGGCACGGGAACCATTCTGCCGACGGACGTTTCAACGAGACCTACCGTTGTAAGCTCCTCTTCTGTGAGCTGATCTGCGAGCAGCTCTCTGATGTATTCGTCCGCATCCATAAGGTTTTCGCAGATAAGAAGGTTTGTGGAAGCCTTGCCTGCGGCATAGCGAGCCTTAACGCCTGCAACGAAGTTCGGGAGGATATACTTGATAGCCTTTGCTCCAACGCAGGTCGCACAGATGTCAGCCTCAAGGAGTGCCGCAACTGCCGCCTCGCGGTCGTTACCGTCAACGGCGCAAACGTTCTTTATTTCAATGATCTTTTCTTCCTTGCCGCCAACGATGTGGAGGGGATAGCATCTGTCAGCATTCATTCTCTCAACCACGGGCTTTGCAACGTCGATAAAGGTAACGTTGAGACCTGCCTGAGAGAAGAGCGCGCCGATAAATCCGCGGCCGATATTGCCGGCACCGAAAATTACTGCATTCATTATATAGATTCCTTTCAAAGAAATTATTATCTTTTTTTATTATACCACCGTGTTATTTTGCGGTCAAGTTTACTTTTGGAAAAATATGTGGTATAATGAAAAAAGAAAGGCGGTGGCAATTATGGGAATGACTTGGGAAGAGCTTGAATCGGCTTGCTCAGGCTGTCAGGAATGTCCTCTGGGAGGGACGAGAACGAATATAGTTATCGGAACGGGAAACCGTAACGCTGATATTATGTTTGTCGGCGAGGCTCCGGGAGCAGACGAGGACAGAACGGGAATCCCCTTCGTTGGTGCCGCAGGCAAGCATCTTGATAAATTTCTCGCGGCAGTAGGCATTGCAAGAGAGGACGTGTATATTGCAAATATCCTGAAATGCCGCCCGCCCAATAACCGTGATCCTCTCCCCGAGGAACAGGACGTGTGCATTAAATACCTTCGCTGTCAGGTAAAGCTTATCCGCCCGAAGATAATCGTATGCCTTGGCAGAATCTCCGCAATGCGCCTTATCGATCCGGAATTCCGTATTACGAAAATGCACGGACAGTTCTTCAAAAAGGGTGATTTCCATATCTGTGCCGTATATCACCCCTCCGCCCTCCTTCGCGACGCCTCCAAAAACGAGGATATGTACCGCGATATGAAGGCGATAAAAAAGAAACTTGATGAATTAGCATAATAAGCAAGGCTGTCGCACCCGCGACAGCCTTGCATTTTAATTCAATTTATCGGAGAAGAACTGGTTTACGTCCTCACGGATGATTGCTTTTTGTACTATCCAGTTCTTTGTATACTGCAGAAGGATCGACTTATGAAGCTCTTCTGCTCCCATATAATAGATCAGGAAGCTTTCGGCCTCGGTAAAATCTTTGATGTCGAACTGATCTGCCATTGCAAGAACCCGCTCTTCATAAAACTCGTCTGTGTAGGTAATGTTTTCACGTCGCATTATGTAGTAGTATACCATCTGCTCAAAGCAGACGTTTTCGGCATACTCCTCCATATCCTTGTAGAATGCGTCAAGATCTTCAACGCCGAAATACTTCTTTGCGTACTCGAGAAGGGTAAGCTCTTCCTTCTGTGCATCGGCGCGGGCGTTTGCCAGGGTCTCGTCATAGATCTCCTTGAATTCCTTTTCGGGAACCTTCTTGAGCTTTGAGTTCTCCATGATATACTTCCATGCAAGAACCTCCTTATAGCCCTTGATGTCCTCGTTCTTTTCCTTTACAAGCTCCTGGATTATATAGTTATCCATGGACTCGCCGTAGTATCCGTAATGATCGTGATAGAACTGATCGTCAGTTCCGGAAAAATCAACCTCGTCTATGTAGTTGAGGTATATCTCCATTTCGATCTCGCGGCCGGAGTTCATATAATCCTTGTAGAAGGGGTCGGGGATCTCCAGCGTAACCGTCTTCGTTTCGCCCTGCTTCATCCCCACAACGGCATCGTCAATGGCGGGAATACCGAAGTAATTGACACCGAGAAGGAAGGTCTGACCTATATCGTTGCTGTTCTTTTCAAAGGTAAAGAGGGAATAGAGGTCTCCCGTATCGGTGAATCTGCAGGTTGTAATAATATCAACGTAGTCATACTCACGGCAGGGACGGTCGGGGTCCTCGGTACGGTCACAGTAATAGCCCGCAAGCTGCTTGAGCCTGTTGCTGATATCCTCTGCACTGGGGACGTATACAACCTCGGGAAGCTCGATCTCAGTATACTCGCAAACCTTTACGTATGAGGGAAGATAGTAATCGTAGGGCTCTCCCGTTCTGTCGTAAGCCTCGTAGCGCTCGTCCTTGCAGGCAACGAGCATAGAGGATAGAAGACATACGGTCAGGATAAGTGATGTGATTCTGGCGATTCTTTTCATTTTAAATACCGTGCTTTCATTTGCTTTGATAATATTGCTTTGTACGAAGCTTTCCCGTCACCTTTACTGTCAGGAAAAATCCGAGAAGGATAAGGAGGATGATAAAGGGGAAGGAGAATATGTAATAAAGATAATCGGAAAAAATGCTTTTAAGCTCAGTTTCGGTAGGGGTGCCGTATTTTACGATGAAGGGAATAACGTTCATAACTGTAAGATCGGCAATAAGGATGAAGCTGTATGCACCTGCCGTGCTGAAGGCTGCCTTTATGGGGGAATAAAGGAGCTTTGAGTTTTCCTTTCCCGAGCAATCCCGCTTCTTTGCAAAAATATTGCTGAAAATGATGGCAAGGATCACAAACAGAGCATCAAAAAGGATCTCAACTGTATAGGAAAGTGCGCCGGAAATAAGCTGTGCTGCCTGCAGCTCGTTTTCGATAAGGTTGTAAATAAACATTACAGCCTTGCCGACGAACAGGGATGCAAAGCAAAGGAGTGCGATTTCCGTGCAGGTCTTTCTTCCGAAATATGAATGTGCATAAACTACGGCAGTAAACGTAAATGCCACAGCCATAAGATTAAAAAGATCGTAGCCGTAATAGCTTACGTATACAAAGGGAGCGGGAACCGTAACGTCCGAATAAGCCCACATATACGTGATATGGAGGAGCTTTGATATAAGCACGGACAACAGAACGGCTCCGACAGAGAATAGCCTGAAAGAGGTCGTTATTTTATTTTTTGCCATAGCATCTCCGAAGCGGTCTTGATTCAACGGTAAAAACCGATACAAATATTTTACCACACTGAAGGCGACAATACAAGGTTTAAATTTGTAAATTTTCGGTCCTGACATATTGTTTTTTCTTTTTGAATATAATTTCAAAAATCAGAAAGGAAAAATATATGTATGTCAAGCAATTACAGAAAGCCGATCGACCGCGAACGGGCACTTCTTGATCTTGCCGTCCCCTGCGACTATACGTCTCTGTGCACTTTTATTGAGATAATGGCAGAGCGATACGATTTTTTATCCGTTACGGGAATCGGAGAGTCGATCCTCTCAAGGAAAATATATATGCTTACCCTCGGCAATGAAAAAGCAGAAAAGAGCGTTCTTTACGTAGGATGCCATCACGGTGCAGAGTGGATAACCTCCCTCGTTCTTCTAAGACTCGTAAACGAGCTGTGCGAGTATTACAAAGCATCAAAGCAGCCCTTCGGTATAAATATGCAGACTTTATTTTCTCAAAGATGCCTGCGTATCGTCCCCTGTCTTAATCCCGACGGTGCCGACCTTGTGATTAACGGGGTATCAAAGGAGAATATCCTCTATGAGAGGCTTATGAAAATGTCCGGCGGTGATTTTTCAAAATGGCAGGCAAATGCAAGAGGCGTTGACCTTAACCATAATTACGATGGAGGATTTCTTGAGTACAAAAGGCTTGAGAAGGAGAATAAAATATATCCCGGAGCAACAAGATATTCCGGTGAATGTCCTCTTTCCGAGCCGGAGACTGCGTCTCTTGCAAGCTTCATAAAATACGATTCAACAGTCAGAATGATCCTCACCCTCCACTCTGCGGGGGAGGAGATATATTATTCATCAGGCGGCGTATATCCGCCCGGAGCAAGGTCTATAGCAGAAAAGCTGTCAAGGCTTTCCGGCTATAAGCTTTCGGAGCCCTCGGGACTTGCATCCTACGGCGGGCTTACGGATTGGTATATAAAAGAATTCGGGCGTCCCGCATTTACCGTTGAATGCGGCAAGGGTGAAAACCCTATCGGCGAGAGTAAATACTTTTCAATTTACGCAGCGATACGCGAGATGCTGATGACAGCCCCCCTTTTGATATGATTGTTGACACGGAGCCTTTTTTGGGGTAAAATAATTGTATTATAAAGAAAAGGATAAGAAAAATGACAGAATCCAAAAAGCTTCTGATAGTTGACGGAAACAGCATATTAAACCGTGCATTTTACGGTATCCGCCCCCTTTCAACGAAGGAGGGGATCCCCACAAATGCGGTGTACGGCTTTATAACTATACTCAAAAAGCATATAGACAGCCTTTCCCCCGATTATCTTGCCTGTGCCTTTGACCTGAAGGAACCCACGTTCCGACACAAAATGTACGACGGATATAAGGCAAACCGTCACCCTATGCCGGATGAGCTTGCCGCACAGCTCCCCTGGGCAAAGAGAACGGCAAAGGCTATGGGCTTTACCGTTATCGAGTGTCCGGGCTGGGAGGCAGACGACGTTCTCGGAACGGTTGCCGGCATGGCAGACAGCGAGGGCGGCATCAAGTCATATATCCTTACGGGAGACCGCGACTCGCTCCAGCTTATAACTGATACGACCTCCGTTATCCTCGTTAAAACGAAAGAGGATATCGTTTTTGACAGAGAGAAATTTATTGCCGAATACGGTGTGACCCCCGAGGGATTCATTCACGTAAAGGCTCTCATGGGCGACTCCTCCGACAACATCCCCGGTGTTAAGGGTATCGGCGAGAAGACTGCATTCAAGCTGATCGCCGCATCTCAGAGCCTTGACGGGCTTTATGCAGACGAAGCTCTCGGCGGCGCGGGAAAAAGCGCAAGGGAAAAGCTCCTTTCGGGAAAAGAAGCCGCATATATGTCCTATGAGCTTTCAAAGATCAGTCGAGAGGCACCTATAGGTCTTTCTCTTGAGGATATCGAAAACGGCGGTGCAGATAAAGGTGATCTGCTGGAGATTTTCACCCGTCTTGAGTTTTCAGCTCTTGCAAAGCGCTTTGACTTTGAAGATGAGAAATACTCTGCTCAGGCTGAAATTACCGCTCCGGAGGCTGTCGAGGCTTCGGCTGAGGAGATACTCGGCGAGACTTCGCCCTCAGCTCTTGCGGTAATTGACGGCTGCCTTTACTGTGCCACTGCAAAAAAAATATATAAAGTTACAGGTGACGCTGCTCCGGTTTTTGCAAAGGGCTTTATCTGCCACGATTATAAAGAGCTATATAAGTATATGATGAAAAACAATTATATCGGAGAGTGTCTCTTCGATACTATGAGTGCATCATATCTTCTTTCTCCCGGAGAGAGCGCATATCCCATAGAAAAATCAGTGGTCCGTTATCTCGGAGAGCAGGCGATTCAGAGCGAGGGTGGGGCGGCATGGTACTGCGCGCGGCTTTATCCCCACCTGAGTGAAGCACTTGAAGAGCAGGGGATGACATCGGTTCTTGAACGGATCGAGATACCTCTTTCACCCGTTCTTGCCAAGATGGAGAATGTAGGCTTCAGGCTGGATAAGGAGGGGCTTCGCTCTTATATCGGTCAGCTCGTATCCTTGCAGGAGCAGCTTTGTGAGCGGATCTACGTACAGGCGGGAAGAGAATTTAATATCAATTCTCCGAAGCAGCTTGGTGAGGTGCTTTTTGAGGATCTCGGTCTTCCCGTAAAGAAAAAGACGAAAACGGGATATGCAACGGATGCGGAAACTCTTTCCTCTCTACGCGCATATCACGGTATAATCGACGATATCCTTGATTTTCGTCAGGTTGCAAAGCTCGTGGGAACCTACGGCGAGAATATTATTGCTCTTTGCGATGAAGAATCAAGGATCCATACGCGCTTTAATCAGACGGGAACGGCTACGGGTCGCCTTTCCTCTCTTGACCCCAATTTGCAGAATATCCCAGTCAGAGGCCAGCTCGGACGCGAGCTGAGAAGATATTTTACCGCAACGGACAGCGATCATATCCTTGTGGACGCCGACTATTCTCAGATCGAGCTGAGACTCCTTGCTGAGATGTCAGGCGACGATGTGATGCAGAATATCTACCTTGAGGGCGGAGATATCCACGCATCCACCGCCGCAAAGGTATTCGGCGTTGCTCCCGAGCTTGTAACGAAGGAGCTTCGTTCAAAAGCAAAGGCTGTAAACTTCGGTATCGTTTACGGCATCGGAGATTTCTCCCTTTCTCAGGATCTTCACGTTTCCCGTAAGGCCGCCCGCGAGTATATAGACAGCTATCTCGCAACCTTCCCCGGAGTAGATAAATATCTGAAGGATACGGTTGAAAAAGCGAAGGAGGACGGCTATACAACGACCCTTCTCGGCCGCCGCCGCCCGATCCCCGAGCTTGCGGCTCAGAATAAGAATCTCCGCGCCTTCGGCGAGCGAGTTGCAATGAACAGCCCCATTCAGGGCACTGCGGCAGATATAATAAAGATCGCAATGATAAACGTAGATAAGGCGCTGGCAGACTCGGGTATAGATGCACGCCTTATTCTGCAGGTACACGACGAGCTTATCGTTGAGGCAAGCCTTGACAGCGCAGATGAGGCGGCAGAGATACTCGTCCGTGAAATGAAAAACGCATATAAAACAGTCGTTCCCCTTGACGTTGAAGCAAACAAGGGAAGAACGTGGTACGACGCAAAATAAGAACCTTTAGCTTTTAGAAGACCCCGCCAAATTTTTGATTTGTTAAGACCTTGCAAAAGCCTGATTCTTTCGTGCTTTTGCAGGGTCTTATTTTTGCTTTTTGGTAATATTGTACAAGGCGATCGTGGGTGTTTTGGTGTTGCTCATAAATATGGATAAACCCCTTGACTTTAGCGAGTTAAAGTGATAAACTGTTAAGCAATTAATACATCAGGGGTATATTATGACAAACATTCATTCTACGTCCATCGATACGTTGTTTAAAACTATACTCAATCTTGAAACTGTAGACGATTGCTATATGTATTTTGAGGACCTTTGTACCGTTAAAGAATTGCAGGATATGGCACAGCGGCTTGAAACGGCAATGCTTCTCGATAACGGGGAAAATTACCAGACGATCTCCGAAAAAGTTGGCATCAGTACCGCAACCATCGGCAGAGTCAGCAAGTGTCTGAAATACGGAAGCGGCGGCTACCGTAAGGCGATCGATAAACTGAAATCAGAGGAATCAGATAAATGAATATAAATGACACAGTTCTTAAGTATGACGAAAAAGCGATCTTTGCTTTAAGAGAGCTTTATTCAAAATACGGCTATACTCAGTATAAAATGAGCAAGTTCGAGGAATACGATCTTTACGTAAGGAATAAGGATTTCCTCATTTCCGAGGGTGTCATCACCTTCACTGATACCAACGGACGTCTTATGGCGCTGAAGCCTGACGTGACCCTTTCCATAATCAAAAATTCCAAGGATATTCCGGGATTTGTTCAGAAGCTTTATTATAATGAAAACGTCTACAGAGTATCAGATAAGACTCATACCTTCAAGGAGATAATGCAGGTGGGTCTTGAGTGCATCGGCGATATTGACGATTACTGCATCGGCGAGGTGCTTTCCCTTGCGGCAAAGAGCCTTGTCAGTATAGATGAAAACTCAGTTCTTGATATTTCTCATCTCGGAATTCTTTCTTCTGTGTTTGACAGCGCAGGCATTCCGGAGGATGGACGCGACAGCGTGCTGAAGCTTATAGGAGAAAAGAATACTCACGAGCTTACAAGGCTTTGCGAGACCATGGGTATCGAAAAAGAAAAAACTGAGCTTATTAAAAAGCTTATAGGAACATACGGTGCTCCCTGCGACGTTCTCCCCGTTCTTCGGGAGATGCTTACCGGCTCTTGTGATGAATCTGCCCTCGATCAACTTGAAACGGTCATTGCAAATATCAGCGATGAGGATTTTGCAAAAATAATCAGAATAGATTTTTCAGTTGTCAGCGATATAAAATATTATAACGGGATCGTATTCAAGGGCTTCATCGACGGCATTCCCCAAAGCGTGCTTTCAGGCGGTCAGTATGACAGACTGATGAAGAAAATGCAGAAAAGATCAGGTGCTGTGGGCTTTGCGGTTTATCTTGACCTTCTTGAAAGACTTCTTTCAGACGTCCGCAGATACGATGCCGAAACGGTGATCCTTTACGAAGAGGGAACCGATATAAGTTTAATAAAAAATACTGTTGAGAAGTATTCTCAGAGCGGAAGCGTATCCGTTCAGAGAGCCCTTCCCGAAAAATTCGTATATAAAAAGCTTGTAAAGATCGTAAAAGGAGAGGTGACAGAGGTTGAAAACAATGCTTAACGTTGCTCTCCCTAAGGGAAGACTTGGCGAAAAGGTTTACGCCATGTTTGAGGCGGCAGGCTTTGAGTGCCCCTCCATCAAGGAACAGAACAGAAAGCTCATATTTGAGAACGAAGAGGTGGGTGTCCGTTATTTCTGGGTAAAGCCCTCGGATATTGCCATCTACGTTGAAAGAGGTGCGGCAGACATCGGCGTTGCGGGTAAGGATATTCTTCTTGAGTACAGCCCCGACGTATACGAGCTTCTCGATCTCGATATCGGAAAATGCAGAATGGCAGTGGCGGCAAAATCGGATTTCCGCGATGACCCTCAGAGAACTCTCAGAGTTGCAACAAAGTTTTCCAATATCGCAAAGAGCTATTACACCTCCATTGACCGCGATATAGATATTATACATCTTAACGGCTCAATTGAGATCGCTCCCATTCTCGATCTTTCCGACGTTATCGTAGATATTGTTGAAACGGGAAAGACCCTTAAAGAAAACGATCTTGAGGTGTTTGAGACCATCGTTCCCATAAGCGCCCGTCTTATTGCAAATAAGTCAAGCTTCAAGTTCAAGAACGAACAGATAGAAAAGATAGTGCGCGAAATTTCAAATCAGTTAGAGGCAAAAAATGATTAAGATATACGAATACGGCAAGGTTGCAAACGAGGATATATTCGCCCGTGTTGAGCCTGAATTCGACGTTGAAGCCGTAGTTTCAGAAATAATAGAAAACGTTAAGAAAAACGGAGACCGTGCGCTTTTTGAATACTGCGAAAGGTTTGATAAAGCAACACTTTCAAGCCTTCTCGTAACAGAAGAGGAGATCGCCGAGGCAGTAGAGGCAGTTGAGCCCGAGTTTCTTGATATTCTCAGGAAAGCGGCTGCAAACATCAAAAAGTTCCACGAAAGGCAGGTCAGAAACAGCTTTATCATCAACGATGAAGCGGGTATCGTTATCGGACAGAAGGTGATCCCCGTAGACCGTGCAGGACTTTACGTGCCCGGCGGTACCGCGGCATATCCTTCAACCGTTCTTATGGACTCCATTCCTGCAAAGATCGCAGGCGTGAAGGAAGTAGTAATGGTGACACCGCCCACGAAAGAGGGAAAGGTAAACCCCGTTATTCTTGCCGCGGCATACGTTGCGGGTGTTGATAAGATATTCAAGGTAGGAGGCGCACAGGCAATTGCCGCCCTTGCATACGGTACTGAAAGCGTTCCCCGTGTTGATAAGATAGTGGGTCCCGGAAACGCATTCGTTGCAGAGGCAAAGAAGCAGGTCTTCGGCAAGGTCTCCATTGATATGATAGCAGGTCCCAGCGAAATTCTTATCGTAGCTGACGCAAAGTCAGATGCTTCTCACGTTGCGGCAGACCTTCTTTCTCAGGCAGAGCACGACAGACTTGCAAGCGCAGTTCTCGTAACTGATTCCATATACCTTGCAAACGCTGTAAGCGCAGAGCTTGAAAAGCAGATACCTAAGCTTTTGAGAGCGGATATTGCAAGAGCCTCCATAGATAATAACGGCAAGATCATCGTTGCCGACAGCCTTATGCGGGCTATTGACATCGCAAACGAGATCGCCCCCGAGCATCTTGAGCTTTGCGTTGACAATCCCTTCGATTATCTGGACGCGATCCGTCACGCAGGTTCCATCTTTATGGGCAGAAACTGCCCCGAGGCTCTCGGTGATTACTTTGCAGGCCCCAACCACACCCTCCCCACAAGCGGAACCGCAAAGTTCTCAAGCCCTCTTTCCGTTGACGATTTTGTAAAGAAGACACAGTATACATATTATACGAGAGAAGCTCTCGAGCGCGTTGCCGACGACGTTGCATATTTTGCAACCAAGGAAGGCCTTACAGCTCACGCAAACAGCGCGATCATCAGAACCAAAGGAAACTAAAATGAGCCGTTTTTTCAGCGAAAAATATAAGAGCCTCGTGCCTTATACCCCGGGCGAGCAGCCGAAGGATATGAAGTACGTAAAGCTCAATACGAACGAATCTCCCTTTCCCCCCTCAAAAAAGGCTGTAGAATATGCGGCAGCGGAGGCAGGGAAGTATCAGCTCTATTCCGACCCCGAATGCACGGACCTTGTTGCGATTGCATCACGGCATTTCGGAGTTTGTAAGGACTGCATCCTTTTCACAAACGGATCGGATGAGATACTGAATTTTGCCTTTATGGCGTTTTGCGACTGTGACCGTCCTGCATATTTTCCGAATATAACCTACGGCTTTTATTCGGTGTTTGCAGAGATAAATAACGTTCCGTACGTTGAGATTCCCCTTTTGGAGGATTTCACAATCGATATTAACGACTACAAGGGCATAAAGGGAGCGATCTTTATTGCAAACCCCAACGCCCCCACGGGAATCGCACTTACTCTCTCTCAGATCGAGGAGATCATAGTGTCAAATCCCGAAAGCGTAGTCGTTATTGACGAAGCATATGTGGATTTCGGAGCCGAGAGCGCGGTGCCGCTCACAAAAAAGTACGATAACCTCCTAGTTACTCAGACCTTCTCAAAATCGCGGTCTATGGCAGGTGCCCGTCTCGGCTTCGGTATAGCTTCAAAGGCACTTATCCAGGATCTTAATACCATCAAATATTCAACAAATCCCTATAACGTAAACCGCGCAACAATGGCGGCAGGCGTAGGCAGCCTTGAGGATGAGGACTATACCGTCGAAAACTGCAAAAAGATCATTGCTACAAGAGAGAGAACGGCAAATGAGCTGAAGGCTCTCGGATTTGAGATGACAAAGTCGATGGCAAACTTCATCTTTGCCCGCCATCGTGAAATTGACGGCGAAAAATTATATCTTGAGCTTAAAGCTCGCGGAATTTTGGTTCGCCATTTCTCAAAGCCCGACCTATGTCAGTATAACCGCATAACCGTGGGTACGGACGGGCAGATGGATACACTAATTTCGGCAATCAAAGAAATTCTTGGAGTTTAATATGAGAACTACTGAAATAAAAAGAAAAACTGCGGAAACAGATATTTCCTTAAAGCTGAATATTGACGGAAAGGGAATCAGCACGGTAAAAACAGGATGCGGTTTTCTCGATCATATGATAACCCTCTTTGCCTCTCACGGTCGATTTGATATTGCTCTTACCTGCAACGGCGATACAGAGGTGGACTATCACCACACAGCAGAGGATATAGGTATCGTTCTCGGCGCGGCATTCAAGGAGGCTCTCGGCAATAAAAAGGGTATCGTTCGCTACGGAAACATGATTCTTCCAATGGATGAATCTCTTATTCTCTCCGCTGTCGATTTTTCAGGCAGAGCTTATCTTGGCTATGCTCTCGATATCCCAACGGAAAAGGTAGGCGATTTTGATACGGAGCTTTGCGAGGAATTCTGGCTTGCATTTGTCCGCAACGTTGAGTGCACACTTCACATCCGTCAGCTCGCGGGCTATAATTCTCACCATATCATTGAAGGAGCCTTCAAATCCGTTGCCCGCTCTATCAGAGCTGCCGTTAAGATCGACTCTGATTTTGCAGATGAGATCCCCTCAACCAAGGGGGTACTTTAATGGTAGCCATAGTAGATTACGGTGTAGGAAATCTCTTTTCCCTCAAAAGCTCACTTGAGGCTATCGGTGCTGACGTTTGCGTAACTGCCGATATAGAGGCTCTCCGCCGTGCCGATCAGATAATCCTCCCCGGTGTGGGCGCATTTGAGGATGCGGCAAGAAAGCTTCGCGAGAGCGGAATGTATGATGCGGTTATCGCTCTTGCAAAGGCAGGCAAACCACTTCTCGGTATTTGCCTCGGTATGCAGATGCTTTTTGAAAAAAGCTATGAGTACGGATGTCACGAGGGACTCGGACTTATTCGGGGATCTGTAAAGCCTATTTCCGACGTTATTGCAAAGGATCTGAAGATCCCCCATATCGGCTGGAACGCCCTTGATTTTACAAAGGAAAGCCCTCTTTTCAAGTACATAAAGAACGGAGACTACGTTTATTTCGTTCATTCCTACTACGGCGCAGATTGCGAGGATTCTGTGATCGCCAAGAGCGAATACGGTGCGCCCCTTACGGCGGCAGTAGCAGATAAAAACGTGTTCGGCTGTCAGTTCCATCCCGAAAAAAGCGGCGACGTGGGACTTGCAATTCTCCGCGCATTCGTTGAGATGAAGGAGGGAGAGATATGCTGATCTATCCCGCAATAGACCTTTACGAGGGTAAGGCAGTAAGACTTTATAAGGGCAATTATGCTGAAATGACAGTCTATAGCGATAATCCCATTGAGATCGCCCGCGATTTTGAAGCCTCGGGTGCAACACACATCCATATGGTAGATCTTGAGGGGGCAAAAAGCGGAACGACTCCCAATTTTGATACTGTTTGCTATATCAAAAATAATACCAGTCTCTTTGTAGAGATCGGCGGCGGCGTCCGCTCTATGGATGTCATCGATAAATATATTTCTGCCGGTGTTGACCGGGTCATTCTCGGAACTGCCGCAGTAACTTCAGATGGCTTCGTTGAGGCGGCTGTTGATAAATACGGCGAAAAGATAGCTGTCGGTATTGATATAAAGGACGGCTTTGTTGCAATCAAGGGCTGGACTGAAAAGTCGGAGCTGGATGCCTTCGCCTTTGCTGAAAAAATGCAGAAAATAGGTGTTAAAACTCTTATCTGCACCGATATTTCAAAGGACGGCGCAATGCAGGGAACAAACCACGAGCTGTATCGCGAGCTGAGTGAGAAATTCAGTATGCAGATAATCGCTTCGGGCGGCGTTTCCTCCATCGGGGACGTTAAAAAGCTCCGAGAGAGAAACCTTTACGGCGCAATCATCGGTAAAGCATACTATACGGGAGCTGTCAATATTAAAGAAGCAGTTGAGGTGGCAAAATGATAACGAAAAGAATCATACCCTGCCTTGACGTGCGCGACGGCAGAGTAGTTAAGGGAACGAATTTCAAGGGACTTCGCGACGTTTCATCCCCCGTTGAGCTTGCGAAGTTCTATTCCGACGGCGGAGCTGACGAGCTTGTATTTTACGATATAACAGCCTCCAGCGACGGACGTGCGCTATTCACAGATATTCTTTGCGAAACTGCAAAGAAGGTGTTTATTCCCCTTACAGTAGGCGGCGGCATCAATACAGTTGCAGACTTTGACCGAGTTCTCAAATGCGGCGCAGATAAGGTCAGCGTAAACTCGGGAGCAATCCGAAATCCGGATCTTATCTACGAGGCTGCAAAGCTATACGGTGACCAGTGCGTAGTCCTTTCTGTGGACGTTAAACGAGTCTGCGGAGAGTTTCGCGTATTTGCCAAGGGCGGACGTGAGGACACCGGTATGGAGGCTATAAGCTGGATTAGGCGCTGTGTAGATAACGGTGCAGGTGAGGTAGTAGTAAACTCCATCGATACAGACGGCGTTAAGGGCGGCTTTGACCTTGAAATGCTGGAGGCGGTCTGTAACGTTGTAAACGTACCCGTAATTGCATCGGGCGGTGCAGGAAAGATCGACGATTTTATCGAGCTTTTCAATGCGCTTCCCAAGGTCGATGCAGGCCTTGCGGCATCTATCTTCCATTTCGGAGAGGTAGATATCCGCGATCTTAAAAATGAAATGCGAAAAGCAGGAATCCCTGCAAGAGTATGAGGTTTATATGATCAATATCAACGAACTTAAATTTGACGAAAAGGGACTTATCCCTGCAATCGTAGTAGATGCAAAAACAAAGAAGGTTCTCACCCTTGCATATATGAACCGCGAGAGCCTTGAGATATCTATGGAAAAGGAGCTCACCTGCTTCTGGAGCCGCTCCAGACAGGAGCTTTGGCTCAAGGGCGAAACCAGTAAGAATTATCAGCATATCGTTTCCATTACCGCAGATTGCGATAAGGATGCCCTTGTTGTAATGGTAGAGCCCGACGGTCCTGCATGCCACACAGGCACGTATTCCTGCTTCACAGCTCCCGTTTTCGAGAGCGAGGAGAGATGCGAGTTTTCCTATGATGGTCTTATGAGCCTTATTGCAGGCAGAAAGACCGATAAGAAGGAAGGCTCCTATACAACATATCTTTTCGAGAAGGGAATCGATAAGATCCTTAAGAAGGTAGGCGAGGAGTGCACAGAGGTAATCATCGCAGGAAAGGCTGACGATAAGAAGGAAACTATCTACGAGATCGCAGACCTTGCATACCACGTAATGGTTCTTATGACCGAGATGGGCATATCCCTTGAGGATATCAGAAGCGAGCTTGCAAGCCGCCACGTTATCGACCACAAGGTAAAACAGGAAAAGATGACAAAGTAAACGAAAGCTGTCGCACGAGTTGCGACAGCTTTTTTATGTGAAAATTCTTTTTGTTGAGCTGTTTGAATTTCGGCGAACGTTCCCCCGCGCGTCATCCTGAGCGGAGTAAACATCATAGTATGATGTTTGCGGAGTCGAACCATCCCATAGGATGGTGCCCTCCCTAAGGAGGGCAGGATCTCGCGGAAAGCTATCGAAAGCCTTTTCGTAGATCCCGCCCCGCAGGGCGCCACCCTAAGGGGTGGTTCGACTTCGCAAACAACTCACCGGGTTGTTTGCTCCGCTCAGGATGACGACGAAGGTGGCGTTTGCCGAAATAACAACCCACCGATAAATCCGAATCCACCAGCATCCTTGCAAAAAAAGAGCATATTTGACAATAGTCTTGATCTTTGCTATAATACATGCAGTTTACAAAGGTAATTAAATTCTGTTATCATCGTATTTTCCGAGGTTATTATGGATTCTAATAAAAAAAAGACCGCGATTATTGTTTTTGCAATAATTATAGTGGTAGCTATATTGATAGCAATAAGCGGTATTGAAATTACAATAACCGGAGTTGTTTCCATTGTTACTAAGTATTATAAAACAGCCAACGATGCTTATATGGCTGATAGTGATACTGTTGATGAAATTGAAGACATAGCTGTAATAAACGTTGACGATTATAATGCTTTCTATATTGCGCGCGTCGGAAAGAATGAGATTATTGTTGCAGAGATGAAAGTGTCGGATTCCAAATACCATTATACGGGATCAAACACTACGTACGATCCTGTTTCCTACCATGTTGACGGGGTTGTTGACGGAGAGCTTCATTCAACTTTTACCTTAAAGTTTGACTCAAAGTTTACTTACGGCGGCAAAATAGAATGGGCATTGATGAAGTCATCCGATTCAGAATTGGTTTCTGAGGATTTCAAAAGGGTTGAAATTGATGCAAAGTCAGATAAAGAGCCTTTGGTATTTGTTTATAGGATCATAGAGGACTAAATACATATGGATAACAAACGTATGTTGTCCCCTACAAAATCAAAAGCGCTCCTTTTAGGAGCGCTTATTTTAATGCTTGGATTTAATAAGCCCGAAGAGCTTTGAAAGCTCCATAACAACCGTCGGAACAAGGATAAGGCCGAGGGCTATGAGATAAAGCTGCCAGGAGAGCTTTACGATGCCGAAGGCGATACCTACGGGTGTGAAGAGAAGCACGAGAACAAGAAGGAGAGATGCAAGAACGGACCAGTTCAGAGTTTTGTTTGTGAAAAGGCCGATCTTGAAAATAGATTTATCGGAGCGCATATTGAAGGACTGGAGCACCTGAGAAAGAGAAAGGGTCATGAACGCCATTGTCTGTCCTGCCGCCAGAGAATCAATACCTGCAGGTGTGAATGTCATACCGAGCCGGAAAGCGATGAGGGTCAGTATACCGAACATTATACCCTGGAGCACTATACGTACACCGAGGCCGCCTGCGAAAATGCCTTCGTTCTTGGGCTTAGGCTTTTTGTCCATAACGTCCTTTTCAACAGGCTCCATACCGAGAGCTATTGCAGGAAGAGAGTCTGTAACGAGGTTGATCCAGAGAAGCTGCATAGAGAGAAGGGGAGTTTTCTGCCAGATAAGCATTGCAAAGAAAACTGTAACGACCTCACCGATATTAGTACCGAGAAGGAAGCCGATAACCTTTTTGATGTTGGCGTAGATTCCGCGACCCTCGCGAACAGCTTCAACGATGGTAGCAAAGTTATCGTCGGTAAGGGTCATATCAGCGGCGCCCTTTGCAACGTCAGTACCCGTTATACCCATAGCACAGCCGATGTCGGCAGCCTTGAGGGCGGGGGCATCGTTAACGCCGTCACCGGTCATGGAAACTACCTGACCGCGGCGCTGCCATGCCTTAACGATTCTGATCTTGTTTTCGGGGGAAACACGGGCGTAAACAGAGATCTTTTCAACCTTCTCGTCAAGCTCGCGTTCGCTCATAAGGTCAAGCTCAGCACCCGTAATTGCAAGGTCGCCATCTTCAAGAATACCAAGCTCCTTTGCGATCGCGGATGCGGTAACAACGTGGTCGCCCGTGATCATAACAGGCTTGATTCCGGCCCTTCTGCAGGTTGCAACGGCAACCTTGGCTTCAGGTCTGGGAGGGTCGATCATACCCACGAGACCGACGAAGGTAAGTCCGTTTTCGAGGCCTTCGCTTGTGATCTCCTGGGGAATAGAGTCAATAGTTTTTATACCTACTGCAAGAACTCGAAGTGCATCGCGGCTCATGCTTTCGGTAAAATCCTTTGCCTTTGCAAGATCGCCTGCGATACAGCGCTCTGCCATAACGTCAAATGCACCCTTAACGATAACGGTGAGCTTTCCGTCGATGTCGTTAACGCTCGTCATAAGCTTTCTGTCGGAGTCGAAGGGAATACCTGCAACTCTGGGGTACTTTGCGAAAAGCTCATCCTTTGGCATACCGCTCTTGTGTGCGGCATAAACGATGGAGGTCTCCGTGGGGTCACCGATGTGCTGCTCCTTGCCCTCGCCGAAGATCACGGAGCCGTCACAGCAAAGAGTTCCGAGCATAAGAAGATTTTTTACAGGATCGGAGTTGTTTTCGCAAATATCCTCGAGAGAATCAGCTCCGTCAAGGTAAGCCTTAACGAGGGTCATTCTGTTCTGTGTAAGTGTACCCGTCTTGTCGGAGCAAATGATAGATGCGCTGCCGAGAGTTTCAACGGCGGGGAGGCGGCGGATAAGAGCGTTTCTCTTAACCATTCGCTGTACTCCGATGGAAAGAACGATGGTAACGATTGCGGGAAGACCCTCGGGAATTGCGGAAACTGCGAGAGAAACGGCAGTCATAAAAATATCGATAGGATCCATTGTTTTGCTGATAAGTCCTACGATGAAAATAACTGCGCACGCCGCAATGGCAACTATTCCGAGATACTTACCGAGATCTGCAAGCTTTTTCTGGAGAGGAGTCTGAGCTTCGCCCTCGCCGTCAAGAAGGTTTGCTATCTTACCCATCTCCGTGTCCATACCCGTAGCGGTTACAACTGCAAGGGCTGTTCCGTAGGTGACAGAGCAGCCGGAGAATACCATATTAGTTCTGTCGCCGATAGGTGCGTTTTCCTTGACCGTTGCCTCTGCATCCTTTTCTGAGGGGACGGACTCACCTGTAAGAGCAGATTCCTCGCTTTTAAGGCTGGTGGAGGAGAGAAGTCTTGCGTCTGCTGGAACGAAGTCGCCTGCCTCAAGCTTGATAATATCACCGGGAACGAGAAGGGAAGCGTCGATGACCTTTTCCTCTCCGTCACGGATAACTCTGGCGTGAGGGGCAGACATATTTTTCAGAGCATCAAGCGCCTTTTCAGCCTTACCCTCCTGATATACGCCCATTACTGCGTTCAGAATAACGATGAGAAGAATGAGCATAGGCTCGAAAAGCTCTCCCCAGTTCTTTTCAACGCATACGATGACAAAGGAAATAATTGCCGCCGCAATGAGTATGAGGATCATCACGTCCTTAAACTGGTCGATGAATCTTTGGAAAAGGTTTTTCTTTTTCTTTTCCTTCAGCTTGTTCTCGCCGTATTTTGCCTGAAGCTCGCCGGCTTTTTTTGATGAAAGACCAAGTCTTTCATCCGTTTCAAGGGCAGAAAGAAGTTCGTTTTTGTTTTCTTTGTGAGGTATCAAAACAATTCCTCCGTTAATGATATAGATTTAGTATATTAAGAAACCGATCTTTCAATTCGCAGAGAAGCGAGCAGCAGCTTTGAAAACTCAGAATAATGGGTGCATTTAGGTGCGGTGATCCATTCCTTGATGGAACAGAAGACAGCATCTGCCCAGAATGATCTCGTAAAGGTGGTGCAATAATTCAGGTTTTCGATAAAGAATCGGCGAAGCTCCTCCTTGAGATACTCGGAGAAGGAGTTTTGACCCTCTACCGAAAGAAGCTTTTTGTAGTACGTACGGTTATCGTAAAGATAGGAGCAAAGCTCCTTTACGGTTTGAGTTACGTTTGCACGGCCTGTGGACATCTTCAGAAGAGGGAAGTCCATATCGAAGGAGATATTGGCAAGATCGTACTTGTCCTTGAAGTGATAATAGAAACTCTTTCTGTTCTTATCACACTTCTCGCAAATATCGCCTACGTTGATCTTCTGGAAGGGAACTATACCCATGAGATCCTTGAATGCTTCACTGAAAGCCATTTTTGTGATTTTTGATTCAGCCATTTTTTTACCTGACACTTTCTTTTTGCTGTTTTACAGCGTTCTTACAGTCGATTGCTGCAGTGCCTTCAGGCTGATAACAAAAAAACGAAACCCATCCGTCACTACAGATAAGTCTCGTCGATTAAGATAAAGCCAGGACAAAAGTCCGGTTGTTGACTTTATCACACGGGGTGCTGACTACTCCCTTACGATGTCATTATAGCATACCCCAAATCATTTTTCAAGATGGTTTTAACATTTTTTGTGAAAATATTATATATAAATTCGGGTTTATCGGGGAGAGGGGGACGCAAAGAACTTTTTTGAAAAAAAGTTCTCTGCACTCTCAAAAAACTTTGAAAAGGGATGGGTAAAAATTCGGGTTTGTCGAAATGTTGCCGCTAACCCGTAGGGCGGGCAGACCCTTGCCCGCCGTCCATCAGCACACGAATAAATCCTTTAAATTCGGGTTTATCGGGGAGATAAAGGTGAACGTTATAAAGCCTTCCCCCATGATTCGGGGGAAGGTGGCTCCTTAGGCTGAGGCTTGATAAGCACATACGATATTCCCGGCGCTGCAGTTATAGTTTAGATAAACTCCACGGGGGAGACGGAAGAGGGTTGACTGCACAAACTTGAAGTTATAGCTGAATTTTCAAGAGGACAGCATTTTTAGTATTGATACTCTCTCTTTTCACACCAAAAGACGTACGTTCAGCGTAGTCAACCCTCTTCCGTCGCTCCCCGTTCGATAGCGATAATTCATACTTCAGCTCCGGGAATAAGCTTTACTTTAATTCTAACGCAAGTGCAAAGCGCCACCTTCCCCCGAATCATGGGGGAAGGCTTTGGTGCAAATCCCATCTTTAGCTTATCAAATTTTTGTTTGAAACACGCCGATAAACCCGAATTTGAAGACCGGTTCGCGTGCAGATGGCGGGAGCAGCAAGCCGCTCCCCTACGATGGGGTGAGTACGAACATACCGACAATCCTTATATATACCCATCCCTTTTTCAAAGTTTTTTGGAGTGCAGAACCTTTTTTTCAAAAAAGGTTTTGCGTCCCCGTCTCCCCTACAAACCCGAATATAAAAACCGTACGGGACTCCGTACGGTTTTTGATGTCAGTTGAAAAGGTAATAATTGATCGAATCTACAAGAACTGTACCGTTTCGGTCCACGAGGGTAAAGCAAAGGGTTTTTGAGCCGTCGCTTCCGATATCGTTTCTGAAGGTTCCGTTATTTCTGTGGATCTTATAAGAAACGTTATAGTAGAAGACGTCGTCCCCGTCAATGACGTCCTCGCCGAGACGTTCTATGCGGATGTCGTATATCATTTGCTGTGTGAAGCTGTAATAGGGCTCGTTTGATTTATAATAGTTTTCTGTGAAAAGCTTATTATATTCATCGTAATTACCGGAGATTGCAAGATCGAAGTACTTGAAAAAGAACTGCATATCTGCATCCAGCTCCTCCAGGGGGTACTCGTTGAGGGAGAAGGTTTCGGCTCCCTCAGTATAATAAATGCATCTGTCAAGATCGAGGTACTCCTTCTCGGTCATAATATCAAGATCATAGTCGATGGGATAGTATATGTATGACTGAGTGCTGCCGTACATACCTACGATCTCCTCCTGCTTCTCCTGGCTGAACATGGGGTTCACGTTCTTTTCAGGCAAGGCGTAAAGAATGATCCAGCTGATTACGCCAAGTAAGAGAAGACCCGCGAATACTGATATAATTACTATCTTCTTTTTCTTTGAGGAACGGGGCTTTTCCCGTGCCGGCTCAGTGTCGGGGATAGGCGCCTCGTCTACAATAATTTTCTTATTATCACTCATAATTAAAGCTCCAAAAATCTTTTAAGGTTTTTAAGTCCCTGTCCGAGCGCCCAGAAAACATCGTCTCCGCCCTCAAACTCAATGGACATATATCCGTCGTATCCGGAATTTCTAAGTATTCTTATGCTCTGAGCGGCCTTTGCGCTTCCAAATCCTATAATACTGCCGCGAAGATAGTTTCCGCTTCTTGTACAGAACCAACCGTCACCGGGGGCGATCTCGTTTCCGCTCTTGAAATAGAAGTCCTTGCAGTGAACGTGGAACGCGTAGGGGGTCATAATTCCTACGCTGTGGGAAGGATCCTCGTCGGCACACATAAAGTTTCCTATATCAACGAGAGCTCCGAAATTGGGATGATTTACGGCATTGATAAGCTTTTCAACTCTGAGGGCATCCTGAGAGAAGAAGCCGTGGTTTTCAGTCATCGTTCTGATTCCCTTTGTGCGGGCATACTCCGTAACCTCTCTTGCGCCCTCTGCTATGTAGGGAAGTGCAGCGTCATAGCCCGTATTGTACGTGCGCCTGAAGGGACCGTAAGCAACGTCGTGACGCATCATGGAAACTCCCATAAGAGCGGCAATATCAACCATTTCCTTGAGGCGCTCCACCTCTTTTGTAAGGTCATCGCGGTTTTCAAGTGCAAGATTTCCGCCAACGCAAAGGTTTACGGGCTGTATTCCGATCTCCTCGCACTTTTCGCGAATAAGATGGGCTTTTTCGGGGTTCGTATATGCGTTCTCCACGAATTCGATCCCGTCAAATCCCATTTCCTTTGCTTTTTCTATAACTCCCAGTGTTCCGAGACGGCTCTCATCTGCCTCGGCGCCGAAGCTGTAGGAGCTGACACAGGTCTTTATCATAACGATACCTTCCAAATAAAAACTGTATTCTCATTATAGACGAAAGGAGATGATTATTCAAGAGAAAGTTTAAAAATGTAATACTTTGGTTGACTTGAAACGAAATATTTAGTATAATTACTTCAATAAGGGTGGTTCCTGTTCGGCTAAGGAGCCCCATCTGAATAAAAATGGAGGTCAATATGAAAAGAACTCTTTCATTTATTATTGCACTTGTAATAATTGTAACGACAATGTTCGCTTTCCCCGTTTCTTCTGCGTCCTATAAGGTCGGAGATCTTAACGGAGACGGGCAGATCAACGCTCTTGATTCCAATTGCATTCGCAAATATCTTGCGGGCAGTTATGTGCTCAGCGATGAAAGATGCGCAGACATTAACGGCGACGGTGAGGTCAGCCTTCCCGATGCCGCAATCTTTCTTAAGGCTCTCAGCGGCGTATACAACATCGTTCAGCCTGAGGACGAGCCTGATGGCGTAAGCATTGCATCCTATACCGTCGTATATCCTGCAGAGGGTACGGTATACGAGCAGTATGCCGCAGAGATCCTTTGCGATTGGGTAGCTGATAATTGCGGCGTTGAGCTTACCTGTGTTGACGATACTGCCCCTGAGGTGGAATACGAGATACTTATCGGTAACACAAACAGAGAAGAAAGCGCGACGGGCGCTGAGTTTGCAGATAACCAGTTCCTTCTTAAGGCGGACGGTTCAAAGCTCGTTCTTCAGGGTAAGGACTATATGGTAGGCGGAGCTGTCGGCGAGCTTACTTATTATAATATCAGTGCAGAAACCGTTCTTACCGATCAGATCGCAACTGAAAACGTCATCAGCGATTATGCTCCCGTTGAGGGCGATTCGGTTATTCTTATGATCGGTGACGGTATGGGCTTTAACCATCTTAAATTCACAGATTTCTACCTCCGCAGAGATCCTACGTATGAGGGCTTTATTGCTGAAGCATTCCCCAACAGCGGTGATTGCATTACGTACTGCCTCAGCGAGCTTAAGGGTGATTATACCTTTGACAAGATCACAACAGACTCCGCTGCTGCAGGAACTGCTCTTGCTACAGGCTGGAAGACCCAGAAGGGCTATCTCGGTCAGAACGGCTTTGGCGGAGACGTTGTAAATATCCGGGAGGTTGCTCACGATCTCGGCTATAAGACCGGTATCATTTCTACCGAACCCTTGACGGGTGCAACGCCTGCTTCCTTCTCGGTTCATACAGACAGCCGTGCAAACGATCAGGATATTATCAATCAGCAGGCAGCTCTCCTTGAAAACGGTCTTATCGATTATTTCAAGGGCGACTCCTATGATGATCTTCTTGCAGATACTAAGGAAGCTCTTGACGTTATTTCTACGGATTCCGAGGGATACTTCATTATGATCGAGGAGGCATACATTGATAAGGCGTGCCATAAGCTCGGTGCAGGCACTTATACCCTTGCCGACCTTGTTTCCTACGTTCGCCGCTTCAATACTGCAATTCAGTATGCGGCAACCTTTACGGCAAGCCGCCCCGATTCCGTTCTTATCGTAACTGCTGACCACGAAACAGGCAGCATTACTCCTACAGGCGGATATGATTCAGGCGGAAACCATTCCAACGTAAACGTACCTGTATTTGCAATGGGCTACGGAACGGAGATGTTTAACGGAACGACCGTAGATAATACGGATATCGCTGATTTCATGGCAAGCGCATACGGCCTTGAGACCTTCGGCGGAGACTATACGAACGTTAATGAATAAACCGGATAAAAAGGGCTGCTTTTGCAGCCCTTTTTCAATTTTTGTTTATATAATTACACTAAATATTTACAATTATTTTTTTCTTCAATTCTTGATTTTTTTGTCATAAAAGCTTATAGTTTATTTTGAGCAAATATGAACTCAAGCAGGTAGACTATGAAAATTATGAAAGAAAAAGCAACTGCTGTCACATATCTGGGAATCGATATAGGTTCCACCACTGCGAAGATCGTTGCAGTTCGTGACAGGGTAGTAATATACCAAAAGTATGAGCGCCATATGTCTCAGGTTCGCCAGAAGACTCACGAGATGCTCCTTGCAGCACAGAATGAGATCGGCGAGGGAGAGATAAAGGTAGCGGTATCGGGCTCTGCAGGTCTCGGAATGGCAAATGCTGCAAGCCTTCCTTTCATCCAGGAGGTCTTTGCTACCGGTGAGGTAGTAAAGAAGTACGCACCCGAAACGGATACCGTAATAGAGCTTGGCGGAGAGGATGCTAAGGTCATCTTCTTCAAGGGCGGTACCGATGAGAGAATGAACGGCACCTGTGCCGGAGGTACGGGCGCGTTTATCGACCAGATGGCAAATCTTCTCAGCGTTACTCCCGACGAGCTTGACGAGCTTTCTCTGAAGTGTGAAAGAATATATCCCATTGCATCCCGCTGCGGCGTTTTTGCAAAAACCGATATTCAGCCCCTTCTCAATCAGGGCGCAAGAAAAGAGGATATTGCGGCAAGCATTTATCAGGCCGTAGTAAATCAGACAATTGCAGGACTTGCTCAGGGCAGAAAGATCGAGGGAACGGTTATGTTCCTCGGCGGGCCGCTTTATTTCTGTAAGGGCCTGAGAGAGCGGTTCGTAAAGACCTTGAAGCTTGACTCCGATCACGCAGTTTTTCCGGATTTTGCCCTTTATTCCGTTGCTCTCGGTGCATCTCTTTATGCTGAAAAGTCATCCGATCCCATGACGCTTTCGCATCTTTTGTCGGCAATTGAGAACTCAAAGACTCAGAAGGCAGAGACAAATCATATTCCTCCTCTTTTTGAAAGCGACAGTGAGCTTGAAGCATTCAGAGCGCGTCATTCTAAGGCAAGCGTTCCCGAAGGGGACATCTCCTCCTACGAGGGACCGGCGTGGCTCGGTATCGACTGCGGAAGCACTACCACAAAGCTTGTGCTTATAGATGAAGAATGCAGGCTTCTCTATACATATTACGATTCAAACAAGGGTAATCCCGTAGAGATAGTCAGAGGCCAGCTTGAAAAGATATATTCTCTCATAGGAAATAAAATAAAGATCGCCGGAAGTGCCGTAACCGGCTACGGCGAGGAGCTTATCTGCGCAGGCTTTTGCGTTGATAAGGGAATAGTTGAAACTATTGCCCACTATACGGCGGCGTCTCATTTTGACCCTAAGGTGGACTTTATTCTTGATATCGGAGGACAGGATATCAAGTGCTTCAGAGTAAAAAACAATTCAATCGACAGCATTATGCTGAACGAGGCTTGCTCGTCCGGCTGCGGCTCCTTCCTTGAGACCTTTGCAAAATCCATGGGCTATCCCGTAGACCGTTTTGCAGAACTTGGACTTAAGGGCAGATCTCCCGTAGATCTCGGAAGCCGTTGCACCGTATTTATGAACTCCTCCGTAAAGCAGGCCCAGAAGGACGGTGCGGGAGTTGAGGATATTTCCGCAGGTCTTTCCGTAAGCGTGGTAAAGAATGCGATCTATAAGGTCATCCGTGCGGGAAGTGCCGATGAGCTTGGAAAAAATATAGTCGTACAGGGCGGAACGTTCTATAACGATGCAGTTCTTCGAAGCTTTGAAAAGGAGCTTCAGAGAAACGTTACCCGACCTGCAATTGCAGGTCTTATGGGAGCCTTCGGAGCGGCACTTTACGTAAAGCGGCTGGGACTTGAAAAATCGGGTATCATTTCTCCCGAAAAGCTTTCCTGCTTTGAGCATAAGGCAGTATCGGTGAGATGTAACAAGTGTGAAAACCGTTGTCCTCTCACCGTCAATACCTTCTCCTCGGGTGCAAAGTTTATTTCAGGTAACCAGTGCGATAAGGGTGCCGGAATCAAGGAAAGCATGCAGGATAAGCTTCCCAATCTTCACAGATATAAGAGAGATAAGCTTTACAGTCTTGCGTGTGATACGGGCGAAGGTCAGCGAGGATGCATCGGTCTTCCTCTTTCCCTCGGAATGTACGAGCTTGCACCCCTTTGGCATACGGTTTTCAAGGAGCTTGGCTTTAAGGTCGTAATGACGGGACAGTCAAGTAAGGAGGTATACGCAAAGGGACATTTCTCTATCCCCTCCGATACCGCCTGCTATCCTGCAAAGCTTATGCACGGGCATATACAGCTTCTCATAGAAGAGGGCGTTGATGCCATTTTCTATCCCTGCATCACGTATAATATTGACGAGGGTGACAGCGATAACCACTATAACTGCCCCGTTGTTGCATATTATTCCGAGCTTCTGAACGGCAATACTGAGGAGCTCTCGAGTGTGAAATTCCTTTACCCTTATCTTAACATAAACGATGAAAAGCAGCTTGCAAAGGGACTTTGCAGATACCTCTCAGACTATTTTGAGGGAATCACTCTCAAAGAAGTGAGAAGGGCAGTAGGCAAGGGAGTGCAGGCATATAAGGACTGGATGGCAGACATCCGCCGCGAGGGAAGTGCGGCTCTCAGCTATGCCCGAGAGAACGGTATCCCCGTTATGGTCCTTGCAGGACGTCCCTATCACGCAGACCGCGAGATAGGTCACGGTATTGACAGACTTGCAAACTCTCTGGGCTTTGCAGTAGTCAGTGAGGACAGCATTTCCGATCTTGCTCCCTGTCCCCGCGTCAGTGTCCTTAATCAGTGGACCTATCATTCAAGACTATATAAAGCGGCAGAATACGTCTCAGAGCACGATGACTGCCAGCTGGTTCAGCTGGTGTCCTTCGGTTGCGGTGTGGATGCCATAACCACCGATGAGGTCAGAGCGATCCTTGAGTCAAAGGGTAAGCTCTATACCCAGTTGAAGATCGATGAGATAACGAACCTCGGCGCTGTCAAGATAAGACTTCGCAGTCTTATCGGTGCAATGGAGGAAAGAAAGAAAAGAGAGGAGGCAAAGTGATGAGCGAAAGAGTAATGTTTACAGAGGAAATGAAAAAAACTCATACGATCCTCATTCCCACAATGCTTCCCGTACATTTTAAAATGATAGCCCAGACCCTCTGCAGCTACGGCTATAAGGCGGAGGCTCTGGAAAACTCAGGCCAGCAGGTAATTGATTACGGACTCAAATACGTACATAACGACGCCTGCTATCCTTCGCTTCTTATTATAGGCCAGTTTATCGATGCCCTGAATTCAGGCAAATACGATCCTCATAAGGTGGCGCTCCTCTATGCTCAGACGGGAGGCGGATGCCGTGCCTCAAACTATATATCTCTTCTCAGAAAAGCCCTTGTAAAAGCAGGCTTTGAGTACGTTCCCGTAATCTCCCTTAATATATCGGGCCTCGAGGAAAACCCCGGATTTAAGCTGACTCTACCTCTTCTTCACAGAATGGTATACGCCGTTATGTACGGCGACCTTATTATGCTTCTTCGCAATCAGTGCATTCCCTATGAAAAGGTAAAGGGCGCAACCGAAAAAAAGTGCGAGGAGTGGACGAACCGCCTCGTTGAGGAGATGGCAAGCTCGTCCATCAATTACAGGCATATTAAGAAAAACTACGCGGCGATCGTGCGTGACTTTGACTCAATACCCAAAACGGGCGAGAAAAAGATCAAGGTTGGAATCGTGGGAGAGATATTCGTAAAATTCTCCCCCCTCGGTAATAATAATCTTGAGGAGTTTCTTGTCAGCGAGGGTGCGGAGGTCTATATGGCAGGGCTCGTTGATTTCTGTCTGTATTGCCTCCAGAACAGCCTCGTTGATAAGCAGCTTTACGGCGCAGGCTTTGCAAAGACAGCAGTAGCAAGGTTTTTTAAGAAGGTCGTGGTTGCAAAGCAGAACGATCTTATAAAGGCGATAAAGCAGAACAGTGATTTTACTCCTCCCACTCCCTTTGATCATACGTTTTCTCTCATTAAGGGATATATAGGCGCAGGTACTAAGATGGGCGAGGGGTGGCTTCTTCCTGCGGAAATGCTTGAGCTTATCGATTCGGGATTTAAGAATATTATTTGCGTTCAGCCCTTCGGCTGTCTTCCCAATCACATCGTAGGAAAGGGAATGATGAAGCCCATCAAGGAAAAAAATCCCGGGGTAAATATCGTTGCCGTAGACTACGACCCGGGAGCAACGAAGATCAATCAGGAAAACCGTATCAAGCTTATGCTTTCCTGTGCAAGAGACATTGAGGATACTGAAGAAATAACAGAGGAAAAAACAGAAAAAAAGGAGCCGGTACCCGTATGAAAAGAGTACTCGTTTCAGGCGGCAGCCGAGGGATCGGAGCTGCTGTGGCAGAGAAATTTGCATCTCTCGGATATAAGGTGGCTTTTATCTACAGAAGCGATGACGGTGCTGCCGAATGCCTTTCGAAAAAGTGCGGAGCCTTTCCCATAAAGGCAGATGTTTCCGATGCCGAGGGCGCAACGAATGCCGTAGAAAAAGCAGTTGAGCTCCTTTCGGGCATTGATATTCTCGTATCCAATGCAGGAGTATCGTTTATAGCCCAGATATGCGACACCGCCGACACAGACTGGAGAAGGATCGTTGATACGAATCTTTCCGGCGCATTTTATCTCGCAAGGGAAGCGTCAAAGCATATGGTGAGAAACCACAGCGGAAGGATCATCAACGTGGGAAGCGTATGGGGAAGGTGCGGTGCCTCCTGCGAGGTGGCGTACAGCGCTTCAAAGGCAGGAGTGAGAGGACTTACCATGGCTCTTGCAAAGGAGCTTGGCCCCTCAAATATCACGGTCAACTGCGTTGAGCCCGGTATCATCAATACCGATATGAATAAGTGCTTTGATAAGGAGACCCTTGACTCGATCTGTGAGGAGATCCCCGCAGGAAGACCGGGGGAGGCAGGGGAGGTTGCAGAGCTTATTGCATTCCTTGCGTCTGACAGCGCATCCTATATAAACGGACAGTGTATCGCCATTGACGGCGGCTGGTGCATCTGAAATCATTGACAAAGAAACCACCTGCTGATATAATAAGTTCAGCAGGTGGTTTTATAAAGCAAAAATCCCGAATGCAAAAGCATTCGGGATCTTGGTGACCCATCGGAGAATCGAACTCCGGACACCATGATTAAAAGTCATGTGCTCTGCCAGCTGAGCTAATGGGTCTCAAACGTGCCTAATTATATTACCATAATCATGAACCTTTGTCAATATTTTTTTTGAATTTATTTTTTGTATTATCAAAGGTTTTTTCGGCAAATATTAAGTTGTAATAAAGGAGATTAACTATGATCGATAACACCGCAATCTTTAAGCTCAGTTACGGACTTTTCGTGCTGTTTGCAAGAAATAACGATAAGGATAATGCCTGCATCATAAATACTGCTCAGCAGGTAACCTCAAATCCTCTCAGAATTTCCGTTACCGTTAATAAGGATAACCTGACCCACGCACTTATATACAGAACAAAAAAGCTGAACGTTTCAGTCCTTTCCGAAAGCGTTCCCTTTGACGTTATAAAGCAGTTTGGCTTTGTCAGCGGTTTTCAGGAGGAAAAGGTACCTGCGGGAAAGTATAAGAGAAGCGAGAACGGGCTTTGCTATCTTTCCGAGTATTCCAATGCATACATTTCTGCCGACGTTATCGATACGGTGGACCTCGGTACCCATACCATGTTTATTTGCGACGTGACGGAGGCTGTAAAGCTTTCCGATGAAAGCAGCGTCACCTACGACTATTACTTCAAGCACATCAAGCCAAAGCCTGAGAGTGCAAAGAAGAAGGGCTACGTATGTAAGATATGCGGATACGTCTACGAGGGAGACGAGCTCCCCGAGGACTATATCTGCCCCATATGCAAGCACCCCGCATCAGATTTCGAGCCTCTTGAATGACAGAAAAGCAGCTGCGATCGCAGCTGCTTTTTTATAGTCGTGACGGAGTGTGTGCTTTATGATCGTTGCCTCATATATTCTGAGCGAAGGATCGAGCAGACTCCAACGTCGATCTGGCGACCTTTTACGAGCATGAATCTGCGAAGAATTCCCTCAAAGGTCATGCCGCACTTTTCCATAACGCGGCGGGAGGCTGTGTTTTCGGGCATATAATGGGCTTCTATCCTTTCGAGCCCCAGTACGTCAAAGCCGTATTCCAGAACTCGGTTTACGGCCTCGGTGGCAAAGCCCCTATTCTGATAGTGAGGGGAAATAACGTACCCGATCTCGGCTCTGAGATGCTCCTCGTCAATGGATGTAAAGCCGCAGGTGCCTATCATTTTTTCACCGCAGACCACTGCCCAGTCAAAAAACTTTCCCGCGCGGTACTGGCTCTGAACGTAGGAAAGATATTTCATCGTATAGTTGCTGTCAGGGTGTGGCTCCCACGTCAGATACCTCGTAAGACTTCTGTCCTTGGAATATTCGTACATATCAAGCCAGTCGTATCGTTCAAGCTTCCTTAGAACGAGCCGCTCCGTATAAAGAACGGGAGGGGCGCGGAATATCTGTTTTAAGCTGTTGTTCATAAAGTACCTCTCTTTATATAAGATAGTATACTATTTATAATTTATTTTTGCAATACTCTGAAAAAATTTGCCGTATGTGTTGATGTGTTCATAAAAAAGTGGTAAAATAGTGAGGATAAATATAAAAAGCAGGTGGATATATGAGAAAAACTCTTGCCGTTCTCGGTGCAGGCAATATGGGGCTTGCAATAACTGACGGAATAATACGATCAGGAGTTGTTTCACCCTCGGAAATTACTCTTGTCCGCAGAAATACGGATAAGCTTTCAGCTTATATAAAAAAGGGACTGAGGGTATCATCCGATCTCTTCGAGGCGGCAAAAGGGGCAGACACGGTTCTCCTTTGCGTAAAGCCTCAGATGATGCAGGAGCTTTTCTCGGTGATAGCACCCGTATGCGAGGGAAAGCTCGTTATATCCATTGCCGCAGGAATAACCTTAAAAACAGTTAAGGATGCCTTGCCCGGAGCCTTCGTCGTACGTGCAATGCCCAATACTCCTCTCACAGTAGGGGAGGGAGTAACGGAGCTGTGCCGGGCAGACGACGTTTGCGACAGCGATTACCTTTTTGCAAAGAGCCTTTTTGAGGGCTCGGGCATCACCTTTGATTGCCGCGAGGAGGAGATCAATGCCCTGACATCGCTCACCTCAAGTGCCGTTGCATATTTTGCCGCAGTTGAGGACGCAATGTGCAGCTGGGCAGAAAAGAACGGACTTTCCGGCTATGACAGACAGATGATATGCGATCTCGTATCAAAGACAGCTCTTGGGTCTGCAAAGCTTCTTTATGAAAAGAAAATAGAGCCTAAGGAGCTTATCAGATCTGTTGCATCTCCGAAGGGAACTACGGAGCAGGCGCTTCGTGTCTTTGAGGAAAGGGATCTTTCGGGCGTATTTGACAGCGCAATGACTGCGTGTCTTAACAGAGCAATTGAGCTTTCAAATATAAAGTGATAAGTTATGCTCTCCGTGCATAGAGTATATAAAAAACGGAGAGTAATGATGACTGATATTAAGATATATTCGAGAGAAAGCATAAGGTTTCGCAGCGTTTTTGCAGCCTGCATTTTCTTTGCCGTGACCCTTTCGGTATTTGCAGGTCTCAGCCTTGAGACCTATGAAAACTGCATCATCCTTCCAAGATCCCCCTTTCGTGAGGGCGACTTTTTCGGAGGGGTCATAAGGATCTGCTTTTGGGATTTTGCCGCATTCTGGATACTTAGCCTTCCTCTGACAAAGACGTTGACGGTCACGGTATCGTCACTGGTGTTCTTTTTCAGAGGAATGGTCATCGGAAACGGCTGTCGGGTGTTTTTCGAAAACTCCGTAACGGCAGCTGCGGCAGTTATACTTCTTTCCTATATTGCAGTAACGCTTTTTCTCGTGATATACGATGCATTCCTGAATACAAACGGCGAGCGAGGAAGGCTTTGCAGACTCCTTTCGTGTCTTATTGCAACGGGAGCCTGCTGTCTTGTAAGGATATTACCGATGCTGCTTATTAAATAATACAGAATATAAAATAAAGGAACGGTCAAAAATGGCAAATAAATACCAGAATATGAACGACTATAACGAGGAGTCGGAAAAGAAAAAAAAGAAAAGGATGACCCTTAACCCCTTTGAAAATATGTTCAATAAGGACGGAAAGGGCGTAGAAAAGGACGAGATCAAGGTCATTGATAACCCCACCCTCGGCAATTTCTTCAAGCTTTTCAGAAGAAAGCTCAATCATATATTCTCCGTCAATATTTTGTTGATACTGGGAAACTTCCCGATCTTTTTTGCACTTCTTGCATACGCTTATACGATGACGGAGATAATTGCCCCCTCGTCTCAGATATATCCTCTTATCAGAGGCGTATCCTATTTCGATAACTCTCCCACGGTCATGACCCTTCTCGGAATTTTCGGAAAACAGGATTCTCTGGCAATACCTACCACCTTGTCCTACGTGCTGTTCGGTATGACGCTTCTCGTTATCGTAACCTTTGGACTTGTCAACGTCGGAACGACATACATAAACAGAAATCTCCTGCGCGGTGAGCCCGTGTTTATAATGAGCGACTTCTGGTATGCCATCAAGCGCAACTGGAAGCAGGGACTTATCTTCGGTATTATTGACGTTCTTCTTATCGTTATCCTCGTTTACGATATTATCTATTACAGAGCGTGCCTCGCTGCCGGCGGAATATTCCTTACGATGTACGTCGTTGGATACGGTCTTGCCATCGTTTACAGCTTCATGCGTACATACGTATATCTTATGATAGTTACGTTTGATATGAAGCTTATTAAGATAATGAAAAACGGCCTGTATTTTGCAATACTCGGTATCAAGAGAAACGCAATGGCCCTTCTCGGAACCATTATCGTTGTGGTTCTCAATTATCTGATACTGAAGGCATTCCTCCCCATAGGACTTATCCTTCCGTTCATTATTCTTTTCGGTCTTATCCAGTTTATGTTCATTTATGCGGCGTTCCCCAAGATCAAGCAGATCATGATCGATCCCTACTACAGAGAGATCGAAAAGCAGAACACCGAAGAAACAGCAGAAGAATAACAAAAAGGTCTGTCGCGAGACAGACCTTTTTGAATTATACAGTTTCGCAGATAAACGCTCTGGCGCCGAATTTCCTGATGGCGCTTGCCGCCGCGTTTGCCGAGGCTGTGTTTTTGAAAAAGCCGAAAACTGCGGGGCCGCTTCCGCTCATCATCGCAAGATCGGCACCGTGTTCAAGAAGAATATCCTTCTGAGCCTTTGCGGTGGAGTGAACGGGAAGAATAACCTCTTCAAATATATTGTAAGCGCCGGAGAAAAGAGCTCCGATGCTGTTTTCCTTTATGGCGTTGACGGTGCTGTCAAAATCGGCGTGGCGGCAATTTACCCCTTCACCGTAAAGCTCGTCGATCATTCCGTATGCCCGCGGCGTGGAAACTCCCTCACCGCCTCTTGTAATAAGAACGGTCATACCCTTTAGAGGGGGCAGGGGAGTCATGACCTCACCGAGACCCTCGCAGATAGCACAGCCTCCGAGAATACAGAAGGGAACGTCAGCTCCAAGCCCTCCGCCGACTCTCAGAAGCTCCTCCTCGCTGAGAGGATAACCGCAAAGCTCGTTGAGAGCCTTAAGCGTTGCCGCCGCATCGGTGCTTCCGCCGGCAAGACCGCTTGCTACGGGAATATGCTTTTCTATATGGATAGAAGCTCCTCCCTCAATATTTGCCGCTTCGAAAAAGGCTTTTGCAGCCTTGTAGGCAATGTTCTTCTCATCCGTGGGCACGTGAGGGAAGTTTGATGAAAGGGTTATATCCTTGTCTGTAAGCTCAACTGTAACGGTGTCTGAAAGAGAGACTGTATGCATTATGCTTTCAATATCGTGATACCCGTTTTCGCGTCTTTTGACAACGTCAAGATAAAGATTGATCTTTGCAGGTGCCTGTACGGTCAGTTTCATAGTAAACTTCCTTTAATGAATGATTTTAATAAGAATATTCTGCTTGATCTTTACCGAATTTATGGGGCAAAGCTCCTGACAGCAGTAGCATTTGATGCATTTTTTATAGTCGATGACTGCTTTATTGTTTTTTACGGTTATGGTATGCTGAGGGCAGGATCTTGCGCAAACACCGCAGCCTATGCAGGTCCTTTTGTTGATCGCAGGCTTCGGCTCAAAGAGCTTTGCAAATTTTCCGCCGAAGATGTTGGGAAGCTCTCTGAGAACGTTGAATTTCTGCGTATCGGGAAGAATAACGTCTGTGGTGGCAGATTCGCTGACGCTGGCGCCGATTATAGTAAACTCCCTTACGCTCTCGGGGCAGAGACCTCGCTTTTTTGCACAGTCAAGCATAGGAACGGTCCCCTCAAAGCCGAGAAGAGCTTCAGCACAAAGGTCAAGACAGAATGGAGACCGTGAGGTAAGAAGAACGCCGTAATTCTTTGGGGTTCCTCCCGTGGGGCCGTTGCCCTCCATTCCGATAATACCGTCGCAGACGGTGATCATTTCCTTTTGCGTGCAAAGCATCTCGCAGAGATCGCAGATCATCTGAACGAAATCCTCCTGACGGGGAAAACGGGCGTGCATTTCAAATTTTTCAACGCCGGGTACGGTGCCGAACAGATTCTTAACTCCGCAGCTCAGCTTTGTGAGAGAATGGGTCTTGAGCTTTGCGATATTAACGATAACGTCAGCCTCAATAATGGGGTCTATAATATTGAAGGTCTTGCACTTTACTCCGTTTTTGTGATGCATCGTGCCAAAGCCGTTATTTGTGTTCAGATCGATGCCTTCCTCTTTTGCCATATCAGCAATTCCGCAGCCCTTGTAGTGAGCCTTGATAAGTGCCTCCGTATAGGGACCTCCGGAGCTTTCCGCAACGGTTACGGATGCGGCGCCCATTCGCTTCAGTATCCTTGCGACGGCGGCAATAACTGCAGGATGGGTGGTAGCCGCAAATTCCGGTGGCTTGTTCATAACGAGATTTGGCTTGATTACGATATTTTTTCCCTTTATAAGAGAACCGTCGATCTGTGCCGCCGAAAACTGCTTTTCAAGCAAGGCATAGATCTCGTCTTTATCATAGCTTGTACATCTGTCAAGGGCAACCGGTCTGTTTGTCATTTTTGCCTCCAGGTAGTCTTTTCCTATAAATTCTACCATAATAACGAAAGGAATGCAAGGATAAAGTAACAATATACGTTGTAGTAAGAGCCGTTCATAAAATGTTACTTGACTTTATTCGGTAAAAATAATATAATCAATTAAGCTTTGAGGTGAAAGGGGTATTTTTATGAAAAATATGCTTTTTATTATTAACTCCGTATCCGGAAAGATTGCTCTTGAGGATACGTTGATGAGCGTAATAGAAATTTTTTCAAATGCTGATTATGATATACACATCCATCTCACCCGCGGAGAAGGAGATATCGAAAATCTTATAAAGGAAACGAAGGGTAAATACGATCTGATCGTATGCTGCGGCGGCGACGGTACTCTTAATATCGTTGCAGGTACGGTTTTCCAGGAGGGTATCGACGTTCGTATCGGCTATATCCCCGGAGGAACTACCAACGATTTTGCGGCATCCCACCGCATCGATACGGTAACCACCGTTGCGGCAACACAGATAGCAGAGGGTATCGACCGTGAGGTTGACCTGGGAATCCTTAACGGAAAGCCCTTTATATACGTTGCGGCATTCGGTATGTTTTCCGACGTTTCCTATCAGACTGACAGAGAAATGAAAAAGGCTATGGGCCACGCGGCATACGTATTTGAGGGAATCAAATCCTTTGCCAAGGCAAAGGCGTATCCCCTTACCGTTGAATACGACGGAAAGACCATCGAGGGCGATTTCATCTACGGAATGGTAAGTAACTCGAGAAGGATCGGCGGCTTCGAGCTTCCCATTCTCAAGAATATCCTTTACGATGACGGCGAGATGGAGGTGACCCTTATCCGTAAGCCCAAAACGGCGTCGGAAACGCAGAAGCTTATCAACAGCTTCCTTAATTCTACTGCAGATGATGAAACCGTATATATGTTCAAAACCTCTGCCTTGAAGATCAAGTCCGAGATAGAGATCCCTTGGTCACTTGACGGCGAATACGGCGGATCCTTTGCAGAGTCCGACATCAAGGTAGAATGCGCCGCAATCAAAATGAGATTCTGAAAAAGACTGTTGCGCCGGCCTTTGATTTATTATTTGAAAAATCCCCTATGCTTTTGCATAGGGGATTTTTACTATTCTGCTTTTGCCGTGCGTACGGCCTCGAAATCCTCCTCTATCTCCTTTGAGGGAGCCTTTGTGAGGAGAGATACGCAAATGATGAGAATTGAAGAGAAGATAAACGCGGGGAGAAGCTCATAGATGGCGAATACACCGCCCAGCTTTGAAATAAGCAGCTTCCAGATAAATACCATTGCCGCGCCGCCAACCATTCCGGCGATGGCGCCGGGCTTGTTCGTTCTTTTCCAGAAAAGGGAGAAGAGCATAATGGGGCCGAAGGTAGCGCCAAAGCCTGCCCAGGCAAAGGAAACTATGCTGAATATGATGCTCTTTTCATCAAGGGCAAGAAGTATTCCCACAAGGGCAAGAACGAGAAGAGTAATTCTTGTAACGGTCATTACCTGCTTATCGGTTGCATCCTTCTTGACGATTCCGTGAAAGATGTTCTTTGCAAAAGCACTTGCGGCAATGAGAAGATATGAGTCAGAGGAGCTGATGGTAGCCGCGAGGATACCCGCCATAACAAAGCCTGCAAGAATGGGAGGCAGGGAGCTTCTTGAAAGGGTGATGAAAATGTTTTCCGCTGCGGATTTTGTAAGGTGCTCAACAGGGAATAGCTGTCGGCCCACGATTCCGATAAATACTGCAACTCCAAGGGAGATAACTACCCAGATCATTGCAATACGGCGGGAGCGGGCAAGCTCCTTTTCCTTGCGGATCGCCATAAAGCGAAGGAGCACCTGGGGCATACCGAAGTAGCCGAGACCCCATGCAAGCATTGAGAAGATTGTAAGAAGTCCGTAGGGGGCAGCCTCTCCGAATACGGGCTTGCCTGCTTCAACTATCTGTGTTCCCGTCTCATCGAGGGCGGGAGATGCAAGACCGAAGAATTCCAGGAATCCGGGGATATTGTTCGCATTTTCAATAACAGCACCGATACCGCCTGCATTGACGGTGCTTATGATAACGATAACGGTGAGAGCAACTATCATAACGATAGCCTGCATAAAATCGGATGCGCTTTCGGCAAGGAATCCGCCGAGTATCGTATAAAGAAGAACGAAGGCGGCGCCGATAAGCATCATTACCTTGTAATCAAGACCGAAGAGAGTGGAGAAGAGCTTACCGCAGGTTACGAAGCAGCTTGCCGCGTATACAGTAAAGAAAATGAGAATGAAAACTGCACAAAGGAGCATTATCGTTTTCTTTTTCTCTCTGAATCGGTTTGAGAAAAATTCCGGAAGGGTAATTGAATTGTTTGCACGGATACTGTAGCGGCGAAGTCTCTTTGAAACTATGAGCCAGTTAAGATAAGTACCGATTGCAAGACCGATGGCAGTCCAGGCAGCATCTGCAAGACCGCACCAATAAGCAACGCCGGGAAGGCCCATAAGGAGCCAGCCGCTCATATCGGAAGCCTCCGCGCTCATTGCTGTGACCCAGGGGCCGAGAGAGCGTCCGCCGAGGAAATACTCCTCAGAGCTTTTGTTTGCACGTTTAGCGTAAAGAACACCGATCAGAATGACAGCGGTCATATATATGACCATTGCCAGAAGGATCTGTATAGTCTTTCCATCCATATTTAGTCCTCCTTGTATTATGTATGGAATAAATTGCAAAAGCATAGTGATATATTAGCAGATATTAAACAAAAATGCAATAACATATTCACATTTTATGCAAAAATAAATAAAAAAGCACGCAAAGCGTGCTTTTTTTGAATTATTATCAAAGGAGTTCATCAAAGAAGCGGATGTTTGAGGTCTGAGCCTCAAGCTCTCCAGCCTGTATTTTTTTGATGATCGCAACTATTCTGTCATTGATCGGTGTGGGTACGTTATATTTTCTGCCGAATCTGCAAACGATTCCGTTGATGGCGTCGACCTCGCAGGGCTTTGAGTTTTTAAGATCCTGGAGCATTGAGGGCTCGATATCGCGGTGCTTCTTCATTGCAATGGGGAGAAGGGCGGTGGCAAAGGCCTTTTTGATTGCCGTCTTGTAATAGAAGAGGCTTACGATGTTCTTTCCCTGAACGGGAGCGAACACGGCACCTGCGGCGTGACCTACGTCAATGCATTCCTTCATACAGCGAATAGCCACCCTTCTTGCATCCCGGCTCTCGGAAACGTCTCCGAAAAGACCGCCTACGACCGTACCGAGACCTGAGAAGGTGGCGTTTATAAGAAGCTTTGACCAGCGCGCACCGATAAGGTTCTTTTCCTCGTGAACGGGGCACATAAGCTCAAGCAGATCCTTAACTTTTTGAAACTGCGCTTCGGAAATGCCCTTCATTCTTCCCATGTGGAAGGAGAGGCTGTCGGGCTCGCTTGTAAGAGAGCAAACACCGGGAGCAGTAAGGGTAGCACCCCATTCAACAACGCATCCCATAGTATGCTCGGGGCCTACTATCTCAGCAATTCCGGGCTCCGGGAGACCGTTCTGGAGAGTAACGATAACGCCGTCCTCAGAAAGATAGTCGCTGAGCATGGTGACGACCTCTCGGTTCTGAAGCTGCTTTGTGAGAAGGAGGATTACCTCATATTTCCCCTCCATCTGATCGGGAGTGATCGCACGGACGGGAACCGTCATATCAACGGTGCCGGTAATACGGGCGCCCTTTTCATTAAGCGCTGCCACGTGATCGCGGTTGCGGTTGATAAGGTCTATCTCTCCGCCGTTTTTAGTAATGTAAGCGCCGAGGATCGTACCGAGGGATCCTGCGCCGTATATCGCATATCTTGCCATTATTTACCTCAATCTGTACATTTTTAATATCATTCGTTTTTTTTACTCTTTGATTATACCATATTATCCACCGTTTGTAAATACGGCAAAATGTACGAAGAATTCGCGCAAAGTTCTTGAAGGCAAGGGGCGAAGGTGGTATAATTAAGCATATTTGGAGGTGCTTATGCCGATACTTATTGCTTTTTGCGCTTTGCTTGTTATTGCTGCACTGATACTTATAACTGCTTATATTTGTTTCAGAAGAGTATTCTATTTCAAGAATCCCGGACCCATAAGGGACGGTGAATACGATTATCCTGTGGGCAGAATATACGAGCCCTACCGTGAGGAGATGAAGGATTGGCAGCTTCGCTTGGGTAAGCTTGCGTACAGAGCTTTTGAAATCAAGTCCTTTGACGGACTCAGGCTTTGTGCAAGATATTATGAATGTAAGCCCGGGGCGCCCATAGAGCTTATGTTCCACGGATATCAGGGAAATTCCATAAGAGATCTCAGCGGCGGCGTTTTCCGTGCATTTAAGCTTCAGCACAACGTGCTCCTTATCGATCACAGAGCAGGCGGCGCAAGCGAGGGAAGGGTTATAACCTTCGGCATAAACGAGCATCGCGACTGCCTTCTTTGGATCGATCTTGCAAGAAAGACCTTCGGTGAGGACGTAAAGCTTATCCTTACGGGAGTTTCCATGGGCGCGGCAACGGTGATGATCGCATCAGGCTGCGACCTTCCCGAAAACGTTCGGTATATCCTTGCCGATTGCGGATATTCCACGGCAAAGGACATCATCAAAAAGGTTATAAAGGAAATGAAGCTTCCCGCAAATATCCTGTATCCCTTTGTAAGACTGGGAGCTCTGATCTTCGGTAAATTCGATCTTGAGGAAACGTCTCCCCTCGAAGCTGTGAAAAGAAGCCGCACGCCGATCCTTTTCATCCACGGAGACGACGATGATTACGTTCCATGCGAAATGAGCCGAGAGCTTTACGAGGTATGCGTATCGGAAAAGAGATTCGTAATAAGCCCCGGAGCAGGACACGGTCTTGCATACTCCAAAAACAAAGAGCCCTATCTTGAGGCACTCAGAGAATTTGATGAAAAGTACGTATAAAAATTGCCGTTGCATGATTTGCAACGGCAATTTTTATACGTTTTCTTTATTGAATTTACAGGGGGAGGCGAAGAACAGGTCGAGGTCAACGAAGTACTGTCCGTCCTTTTTGGGAAGACCTGAGCGGCTGAGCACTTCGTCAGGGCCTGCCGACTCCTTCATTATCATATTTTTCATACCGTTTCGCCACATGAAGCTCATACAGGTACGCTCCATTATTATCATAGCCTCATCTTCCTCCTTGCCGGGGAAGGGCATAAGTGTGAGGATCTCTCCCGTTTCTTCTGTCATTTTAAACTGGAGCACGCCGATCATACCCTTGATCGCTGTGCCGTCGTCCTCAAGGTCTGCGGCAAAATAAGCAAGGGAATCGGGGATAAATTCAGCTCCCGTAAGAAGGCAAAGCTGATTCTGTACTTCTTTATCTATAAGGGGTTTAACTGCAAACATATTACACCTTTAACTGTTCTTTAAGTATTCAATTTCTTCCTTTGTGAGGTAACGCCATTTTCCGAGCGGAAGATCGGAAAGCTTGATCTCTCCGACGGAAACGCGGCGCAGACGCATGACAACAAGGCCGCATTTTTCGCACATTCTTCTGATCTGGCGGTTCCTGCCCTCAAAAAGCGTGATGGCAAGGGTGGAATAAACGTTTCCCTCGCGGTCGCAATCTCCTGCCTTTACTATCCGCGCCTTGATGGGGCGAAGCTGATATCCGTCAAGCTCCATGGGAGACAGAAGCCTTTTGATATCCTCGTCCGTGCAGGTGCCCTTGACCTTTACCAGATATTTTTTTGAAAAATCGTGTGAGGGATGGGTCAGCTTGTTCGCAAGCTCGCCGTCATCGGTAAACAGGAGAAGCCCCTCGGAGTACATATCCAGTCTTCCGATGGGATAGACTCTGTGGTTTGCGTCACTCACAAGCTCGGCGGCGGTTTTTCTGCCCTTTTCGTCTGCCATGGTGGTAACGTATCCCAAGGGCTTATTGAGTGCAATATATGTATTCCCCTCGCTTTCGGGGGAAATGACCTTGCCGTTCCAGCGGACGGTGTCGCATTCGGGATCGATCCTTTCGCCTATGGCGGCGACGGCGCCGTTAACGGTAACGTTGCCTGCCTCGATCTCACGCTCAGCCGCTCTTCGGGACATTACGCCGCAGTCGGTAAAGTATTTTTGAAGCTTGATTCTTTCCATATTTTATAAAACTTTCGATATTGCTAAAAGTGGAGTTCGCCATATCTCTTTTTCATCTGCATAGAAAACAGCCGTGCCCAAAGCCGCCCCTTTTTTCACGGGGGCAGTTATCAGGCTTGGAGCTTCTATCTTTACGGATATTTTTTTGCCGTAGGGAAGGGTGATCTTCTTTTCGCCCTCAGGTGAGACGGTCACAGAGCTGTCACATCCTGCTACGGGAAGCTCAAACAGAAGACTGTTTTTCGAATAAAGAGTATAGGAGCGATACTTTTCAAAGCCGTAGTCAAGCATTGCCGAGTGGCATTTCCAGTCGTTGCTTGCCGAAAGGGTGACCGTAACGAGGCGAACGCCGTTACGCTCGGCGGCGCCCACAAGGCATCTGCCGCTTTCCTTTGTAAATCCGGTCTTAACACCGATAGCACCTTCGTATAGTGTAAGCAGCTTGTTATGATTTACAAATGTTCGGTCCTTATCGCTTATTTTCACCGTTTTGCTTTTCGTTGATACGATATTCAGAAAATCCTCGTTTTCAAGGCAAGCTGCCCCAAGAAAAGCAAGATCCCTCGCCGTTGTACAGTGACCCTCCTCGGGAAGACCGCTGGGATTTTTGAATGAGGTATCACAAAGCCCAAGCTCCCGTGCCTTTTCGTTCATAAGCGCGGCAAAGCCCTCGATGCTTTCGCCGACCTCGTAGGCGAGGGCGTTGGCAACGTCGTTTGCACTCTGCAAAAGCAGGGCAAAAAGAGCCGCTTCTACGGTAAGAGTGTCTCCCTTTTGCAGGTAAGCGCTCGTCCCCTCGGTGCCGACGGCCCTTTCGTCTACACGAAAGGTGTGGGAGAGGTCAAGGCTTTCAAGCACCACGAGTGCCGTCATGATCTTTGTAGTGCTCGCCATGGGCAGCCTTTCGCCTGAGTTCTTTTCATAAAGTATCTCTTTTGAATTGCCGTCCATAAGAACTGCACTTTTGGCGCTTACGGAGAGAGCTTCAGCAGCAGACGCTTTTATGACAGTGCCGCAGAGCACGGCAGAAATCAATAACAGTGAAAGTATTCTTTTTAGCATATACAGATCCTTCTTCGGTTGATACTTATATATCTTTCCGAAGAGGACTTATATTATTCGTTATCAGCCTTTTTTGCGGGAGCCTCTTCCTTCTTCTTTGCGAAAAGCGTTTTGAACTTTTCGATAAGCTCGGGGGAACGCTCGATAGCTCCGATGATCTGGGAAACGGTATCCTGAGGCTCGCGTACGGGATTTTCGATGCTGAGCATCTCAACGCTTCCTGTGGGAGAAACTACGAGGAAAGCAACGGGAGTAACGGAAACGCCGGTTCCGCCACCGCCGCCGAAGTTGTTCTTTGAAGAGGCGGGTGCGTTCTTTCCGAGAAAGTCAACGCCGCCTGTTGCAAAACCTACGCTGAGCTTGGAAACGGGAATAATAACTGTACCGTTTGCAGTAGTAATGGGATCTCCGGTAACGGTGTTTGCATCGAAGGAGGATTTGATGCTGTCGATTGAAGCGCGTATGATCTCAGTCATTTTGTTGTCGCTCATTGTTTTTTGTCCTTTCGTATCTGAATGTTAATATTTTCTTTTGAAGCTGCAGTCATACTCTTGAACGCTGCAGAAATAAACGTGGTAGCAAGGCTTCCGACTGTTATACGAAAGCCCCCGTCGATATAGAAATCGTAGCCGCTGTTGTCAAAGCAGGGAACGATGGCGACGGTGTCCGGTTTTTGTGGCTTCATGTTTGTGAATATGTTTAAAAACTCAAGAAGGTAAGCGGCTGCCTGGCTGAGAACACCCACGCGAATGCAGGTGTCGGCGGCATCCTTTTCATCAACCTTGATTATCAGGTGTCTGACCGTGGTGTGAAGCTTCGTTCTGAATTTTAAAACGAATTCTTTAATTGTAAGGAGAAGTATCTTGACAAGCTCGGGATTCTTTGTGCTCCGCGATATCTCATCGATCATTTTATCAAGCCGAAGATCGCTGAAGAGCGCTTTCAGGTCAAGCTCGCCGCCTTTTTGTTTTTCCTTTGCGGTAAATCTAATATCGCTGATCCTTCTGCCACGAAGCCTTTTTGCCAGCTTTTTATAATTGAACCTTTTTCTTTTCTTTGGGAGAAGCTTTATTTTTACGGGTCCGACGGTTACGTAAAGTGTAAATACCCCGTTCTTGTATTTGTATCCTATCCCAACGGAGATGCTGAGGAGAAGACCGATAATAAGTACAAGACCAAGGATAATGTATAGAGCGATCAATTCCTCACATCCTTTCTGAAATAATCGGGATCACTCAGCGCCTTCGTCTTCCGAGGTGTCTATTGAGAGCTGAGTGATATCGGAGGTGGGAACGGGAACCTCGGGAAGGTCCTCAAGAGAGGTAAGGCCGAAAACTCTGAGAAAATTACTTGTAGTTCTGTAAAGTCTGGGTCTGCCGGGAACGTCAAGCCTTCCGCAGGGCTCGATGAGCTCCTTTTCGCGAAGGTTCGTTACGGCGTAGCTTGAGTCAACACCGCGCACCGTGTCAACAAAGGCACGGGTGACGGGCTCGTTGTAGGCAATAACAGCCAGGGTCTCGATGGATGACTGAGAAAGGTTTCCTCCGCGTCTGATACCGAGAGCACTTCTGACGTACTGACCGAACTGCTCCTTTGTGCATAGCTGACAGGCGCTGTCAAAGGGAATGAGCATTATTCCTCTGGGAATGAGACCGTCCTCCCTGTTATAATCCTCGGCATAGTCACGAACGATCTTTTTTGCGGCGCCTGCACTTATTTCAAGAACCTTTGCAAGAGTATTGTAGCCGACAGGGTAGCCTGCAGCAAAAAGCACGGCCTCTATTATCTTGCAGGCGTGAGGAACGTCAAGATCCTCGGGGGGATCCTCTTCCTCAATATTAAGAGTCACTATCTCCTCGCAATCAGTCTCCCTTTCGGCTGATTCTTCAGAGGAGATATCTTCTATGATTTCTGTTTCCATATGTTACTGTGATTCCTTATCATTCATCTTTTATAATTTCGGTAAGGCTTGAGATATCCGCGCCCTCGCTGAGAGAAACAAGAACGCCCGATACGGCATCTATAACACCCTCACTGTTGGCTTCAGTTCCGGATTCGTCAAGCACGAGAACTCCGGATTTCAGAAGCTCAAGCATTGCGAGAAACATTGATACGAGCTCGGCTCTTGATTCTGCGCTTCGGAAGAAGCCCTCAAGATTAACCTTTTTTCCGCCTTCAAGACGTTTTGCAAGGTTTTCAACGATGGAGGCAACTGATACCTGCTTCTTTGCAATAAGGGGAGTGAAGCGCTCACGGGCCTCGCTGTCGGACACTCTCACCTGGGTCATAACTCTTATGAGAGCTGTAGCAAGAACGTCTGCCTTATGATCGGCAACGTATTTTTTATCAGGCGCTATCTCATCCGTATCCTTGACCATACGAAGACCGTATTCCTCAAACATATCCTTGAGATAGGTGGATGCTTCCTTTGCGCGCTGATATTCAAGCACGGCGGCAGCAAGAGCCGCACGGGGGTCCTCCTCGTCCTCGTCGTTTCTGGGGAGGAGCATTTTGCTTTTAATGAGCATAAGCTCGCTTGCCATCAGGAGAAAATCGCTGGAAAGCTCGATATCGGCATTTTCCATAGTGTTGATGTACTCCATATACTGGTCGCAGAGAACGGATATCTGAATATCCTCGATGCTCATCTTGTTTTTCTTGATAAGCGTGAGACACAGATCAAGAGGGCCCTCAAATTTTTCAAGCTTATAGTTGATCGCTTCCATATCAGATACCCGGTATAAGTGTAATGAGGAATATCATTCCGTTGCTTATAAGGCTTGAAATAAGGGTGATAACTCCGGAGAATGCACCCATAAACAGAAGGAAAAAGAGGGCCATTCTGATGATATGCTCATTGTTGTGAATAAACATAAGAGCCTTTGAGGGAAGGAACATGAAAAGTATCTTCGATCCGTCAAGGGGCGGGATAGGCAGAAGATTGAATACTGCAAGATAAAGATTCAGAATGTGGAAATACTCCAAAAGCATTGCAAGGAAAAAGAGTATCTTTTCGCCGAAGGAAAGTCCGGGAACGATGGCTGCGGGGATTGGGACAAATCTTATCAGCAGTACCCATAAAAGAATGGATACGAAGGAAAGAATGAGATTTGAAAGGGGACCCGCAATGGCGGTAAGAGCCATTCCTGAGCGGGGATTTTTAAAATTGCGGGAGTTTACGGGAACGGGCTTTGCCCAGCCGAAGCCGAAAAGCATCATACATACAGTACCCATAGGGTCAAGGTGCTTTGCGGGATTCAGAGAGATCCTTCCCATATTACGGGCCGTGTGGTCGCCAAGCTTGTATGCGGCAAAGGCGTGGCTCGTTTCATGGAGAGAAAGGGAAAAGATAACAACTATCACGGTAAAAAGAATACCGGGAAGTATGTCTTTGATAGACTGTCCTCTTGAGAGGGAGGTTATAAGATTATATATCATTTTGGTGATACACCTTCTTTAGATGATTATTATTCGCACATTTTGAGGATAGTGCTCCAGACCTCCTCGCGTCCTTCCTTCGTTTCGGAGGAATAGAGGATTTCAGCGCTGGCGGCGCCGTACTGACCGAGAGAAGCCTTCAGGGCGTTTTTCTGGGTTGCGTTGAGCTTATCTACCTTCGTGTAAACGATGATGAAGGGAAGACCGGCCTCTGTAAGATAGTCAAGCATCTGGCGGTCGTCGGCTGTGGGGCCCACCTTGCCGTCAATGAGCTGAACCACGCAGCGAAGAAGGTCTATATTATTATTGCCTGTAAAATAAGCGTCAGTTAAAGCAGACCACTTTTTCTTTTCCTCAAAGGTCCTTTTTGCAAAGCCGTAGCCGGGGAGGTCGACAAGGAGAAGCTTCTGGTCAACGGAATAGAAGTTGACCGTTACAGTCTTTCCCGGTGTTCCGCTGACGCGGGCAAGAGATTTCCTTTGAAGAAGAGTATTTATAAGGGAGCTTTTTCCAACGTTTGAGCGTCCGGAAAAGGCAACCTGAGGAACGGCCAGAGCAGGAAACTGCTTGGGGAGACCTGCGGAAATGAGCAGGGATGAATTGTTAAGATTGATTTTCATTAGTTGTTATTCTCTTTCATATTCACGCAAGCGTTGCTTTTGTGGCAGGGTGAATCGGTGGGGATGGTAGGTACGGTATTATCGACTCTTGCTTCGGGAGTCATACGGGGAGATGCGCCTGTATCCTTAACGAGGATCTCGGAAAGCACCTGCTCACATCTCTTGCAGGGGATAAACAGGAGATTCTGGCGAACGATAGGATCGATCTCGTCAAGATCGCGGACGTTATCGTTTGGTATGATAACGCGCTTGATGCCTGCGTTCCACGCGGCGGTGGTCTTTTCCTTTAGACCGCCGATAGGGAGAACTCTTCCTGTAAGAGTAAGCTCTCCTGTCATCGCCGTATCACAGCGAACGGGGGTGCCGGAAAGAGTGCTGACAAGGCTTGAAAGCATCGTAACGCCGGCAGAGGGGCCGTCCTTGGGGGTCGCTCCCTCGGGGACGTGGATATGTATATCCTTCGTCTTGTAGAAATCTGAGGGGATGCCAAGCTCCTCGGCGTGGGCTCTTATGTAGCTGACGGCGATCTTTGCGGATTCCTTCATAACGTCGCCGAGAGTGCCGGTAAGCTCAAGCTTTCCCGTGCCGTCCATAACGTTAGATTCCACCTTGAGAACGTCACCGCCGACGGAGGTGTAGGCAAGACCGTTAACTACGCCGATCTCATTCTGTGTTGCTCTTTCCTCATCGAGAAACTTGCGTGGGCCGAGGAAAGTATGAAGATTCTGAGCCGTAACGGAAACACTCTTTTTGCCGGTTTCGATCATGGTTCTCGCAACCTTTCTGCAAAGGGATGCGATCTCGCGCTCAAGATTACGGACACCGGATTCTCTCGTATAGCCGTCGATGATCTCCTCGATTACCTGTCTTGAGATGCGGAGAGCTCTCTTTGTAAGACCGTGGCGCTTGAGCTGCTTTGGGATAAGATGATTTTCTGCGATAGCCGCCTTCTCGTTCTTTGTGTAGGAGGAAAGCTCGATTATCTCCATACGGTCAAGAAGGGGACGGGGAATAGTATCAAGGGTATTCGCAGTAGCTATAAACATTACCTTGGAAAGGTCGCAGGGCATTTCAACGAAGTGATCGCGGAAGGTCTTGTTCTGCTCTCCGTCAAGAACCTCAAGAAGAGCTGAGGAGGGGTCACCCTTCATATCGGAGCAAAGCTTGTCGACCTCGTCGAGAAGCATAACGGGATTCATGCTGCCTGCCTGAGTAAGGGCAGTAACGATTCGACCGGGCATAGCCGCAACGTATGTTTTTCTGTGGCCGCGAATCTCAGCCTCGTCACGGATACCGCCTAGGGAAACGCGAACGAATTTGCGGTTCATAGCCCTTGCAACAGAAGCTCCGAGGGAGGTCTTACCTGTTCCGGGAGGGCCGACGAGGCAGATGATCTGGTTTCCGAGATCGGGATTGAGTTGCTTTACTGCAAGATATTCAAGAATTCTGTCCTTGGGCTTCTCAAGACCGTCGTGATCGTCGTCAAGGATCTTTTTCGCCTTGGCAACGTCAACGGTATCCTCGGTAAGGGTAGTAAAGGGTATTTCAAGACAGATGTCGAGATAATTGCGAAGAACTGCAGCCTCAGGGCTTCCGAAGGGAGATTTTGCCAGTCTGCCGACCTCCTTCAAAAGCTTATCCGTGATCTCCTTGGGGAGATTTGCTGCGTTGATCTTATCGTAGTACTCTTCTATCTCATCGTCACCGTCTCCGTTAAGCTCTGTCTGGATGACCTTGAGCTGCTCGCGGAGGTAATAATCGCGCTGGTTCTCGTCAATAGCCTCACGCACCTTTTTGTGAATGGACATTTCAAGGCCGAGAAGCTTCGTTTCTGTCTGCATGATGACGAGGAGGCTTTCAAGCCTTTCAAGAGGCTCGAAAGCGCTGAGGACCTCCTGCTTGTCCTCGAACTTTACAAGGGCGCTGGATGCAATAAAGTCAGCAAGCTGACCGGGATTTTTAATGGATTTTGCCGCCATAAGAATATCGTCGCTGTCGGCAGATGCAAAGCCCATCATGACCTCGAGGGAGGTGATGGCTTCTCTCATAAGCGCCTGTGCGCGCACGTCGGACTGCTCGTTTTCAATGGAAACGGTCTTTGTCATAACGTCGGCATACATACATCTGTCCACACTTGTGAAGGAGAGAGTAGTAGCGCGGCATACGCCCTCTGCAATAACTCTGGTAATGCCGCCGGGGGCGTTGTGGGTCTGCTTGATTCTGCATACGGTACCCACGTCGTAGAGGTCGGCGGGGGTAGGCACCTCACAGTCGATGGACTTCTGGCAGAGCAGAAGAACGTACATATCGGAATCCTTTGCGGCGTTTACTGCGGCAACGGAAAAATCGCGTTCTATTTCAAAGCTCAGAGGAACTGAGGGGAACGCAACGAGTCCTCTGGTGGGGATTACGGGAAGATTTATCTTTTCAACTTTTTCGATATATCTGGACATTTGGGATCCTTTCTGGGGGTAACAAACAAAATATCAATCTATTATAGCACAGAAGGTATTGAAAAGCAAATGTTTTTGCAAATAATTACAAATATATATTTAATATCAAAAAGCAGATAAATTGTGCACAAGTGTTGAAAAAAGAGAAAAAATCTGCTATTCTAATAAAAGATTTTAATGCAGGGGGAACAAAATGGTAATTTGCGAAAATAAAGAGCTTGAAGAATTTGTGCTGTCAGGCCTTTCCTGTATGGCGGTTCCTATAGAGGTTTTTGTTCCTGTAACGGGGGAGGCTGTCATCACTTCTTATTCCGTATGCAAAAAAGAAGCTGAAGAGTGGGAAGAGAAGTACAGGGGGCGGCTTTTGTCAAAAGAAGCCTCGGATGAGCTCGAAAATGTATTTGCGGCGGTTGCGGAAAATATAGGATACAGACGGACAAAAAGCGAAAATGAGTTAATGAGAGAGTATGTGTATACTCCGGATATGCAGTTGCCGAAATATGATGGCGGAGTAAAGGTGCAGATGATTTCCTCAAATGCCGTTCTTTCCCGCATATGTGAGCTGTCCGGCTGCGATATCGAGATCGCCGATGACGGTGAGGACGTGATATTTGCAGTTGTAGAAGACGGCATCCTCCTCGCTTATGCAGGGATGAACGACGTCTCCTATGGCGATTCTTCCGTTGAAATAAGCGTTGAAACTGCTCCCGATCACAGAAGAAAGGGCCTTGGAAGCGCCTGCGTAAAGGCACTCGCCTGCCATCTCCTTGATAAGGGAATAACCGTGAGATACAAGTGCTCGGAGCAGAACACAGAATCTTCAGCGCTTGCAGAAAAGCTCGGATTTCTCCTTGAGGGAATACGCTTTTCCTATGTTTGCGAAAAGATATAGGCAAACGCATAAAATAAATTTTGAAACAATAAACTACAAATGACTAAGTTGGTGATCTGAATGGCATTCGATGCCGGTATGCTTTCATTCGTTTTGAATGAAATTAACGAAAAAGTAGGGGGCGGCAAGGTAGAAAAGATATACCAGCCCGCCCGAGATGAGATCGTTTTCCTTCTCCGAAACTTTGGTAATACGAGCCGTCTTCTTATAAACGCGGGCAGCCGTTGCCCCCGTATCAATATAACGAATACCAAGTCCGAAAACCCTCAGAAGGCACCTATGCTCTGTATGCTTTTCAGAAAGCATCTTCAGGGCGCGGTCTTTAAGGGGGCAGAGCAGCTTGGGTTTGAGAGAGCAGCGCGCCTTTCCTTTGATGCCTTTGACGATATGGGCTTTCACTGTGAGAAGCACGTGATCGTTGAGATGATGGGTAAGTATTCCAACATCGTTCTTACAGACGGTGACGGAAAAATTCTTACGGTGCTGAGACAGGTTGATTTTACTCAGAGTCTTCGCCGTCAGCTCCTTCCCGGAATGATCTACGAGGCTCCTCCCCCTCAGGATAAGCTTGATCCTCTTACTGTGGATGAGGACGCCTTTAAGCGCCTTGCGGCAGACTGCGAGGGAGAACGCCCCTGTGAAAAATTCATAATGAGCAATTTCTCAGGTATTTCTCCTCTCGTTGCAAGGGAGATCGCAACTCTTTCCGGAGGCTGTCCCGGTGCTACCCTTGACGAATGCGCCCGTAAATTAACAGATGTATTTTTTGACGTTTTGAGAAACATCGTCAGCTCAAAGGGCAAGGCCGTCATTCTTTATGATAAAAACGGAAATCCCAAGGAATATTGCTTTATGCCCATCACCCAGTATTGCGGTGAGTACGAGCAAAGGGAGTGTGCTTCCTTCGGTGAGATGCTTGATACCTTCTTTGCAGAAAAGAGCCGCGATGAAAAGATTGCTCAGAAGGCATCCGATGTTTTAAAGATACTTACTGCCGCAGAGGGGCGTCTTACAAAGAAGTATCAGCTCCAGCAAAACGAGCTTCTTGATTGCGAGGAGGGAGAGACCTTCCGCCTTTACGGAGATCTTATAACAGCAAATATCTACCGCCTCAAAAGAGGTATGGAAAGCTGCACCCTTGATAACTATATGGACGGCTCGCAGGTTGAGATAAAGCTTGATTCAAAGCTGACTCCTGCCCAGAATGCCCAGAGATACTATAAAAAGTATCAGAAATCAAAGTCCGCAAAGGAGCACCTTACCGAGCAGATAGCACTTTGCGAAAGCGAGATCAAGTATATCGCAACAGTCAGAGATGCACTGTCCCGTGCTGAAACGGAGAAGGATCTCGCAGAGATCAGAAGCGAGCTTTATCACGCGGGATACGCTTCGAAAATGAAGCAGTTTACCGAGAAAAAGCAGCAGAAGCCATCCTATCTCACCTTTAAAACCACAAACGGATATACGGTTCTTTGCGGAAAGAACAATACTGCAAACGACTGGCTTACCTTTAAGCACGCAGAGAAGGGCGACTGGTGGTTCCACGCGAAAAATATGCCCGGAAGCCACGTTATTATGGAGTGCGCAGGACTCCCCGAGCCTCCTGCAGAGGACTTCACAGAGGCATGTATGATCGCGGCGGTACATTCTAAGGCAGGGGAGGGCGCCTTTGCCGAGGTTGATTATACCCGCGTAAAGCAGGTGAAAAAGCCCCCCAATGCAAAGCCGGGATACGTTATTTACCATACCAACTGGTCTGCAACGGTAAACGTTGATAAGGCCGCAGTCGAGGCCCTTCTTGTAAAATGACGGATATTAAAAAGTTTCTTTTTGAAAACGGGGACAGGGAATATAAGCGCTTCCAGGGTGCCCTAATGCCAACGGTGGATCCTGAAAGAGTAATCGGAGTCAGAACTCCCGTTCTTCGCAAATTTGCAAAAGGTATTGACGAAAATACAGCAGAGACTTTTATGAAAAGCCTACCTCATACCTACTATGAGGAGGATAACCTCCATGCTTTTCTGATCGAGCGAATAAAGGATTTTGACAGATGCATCGAGGCTCTTGACCGATTTTTGCCATTCGTTGATAACTGGGCGACCTGCGACTCGATGAACCCGAAGATTCTGAAAACCGATAAAGCCCGCCTGCTGTCCTGCATTGACAGATGGATCGGGAGCGATAAGGTATATACCGTCCGTTTTGCCATCGGACTTCTTATGCGGCACTTCCTCGGCGAGGATTTCAAGACCGAATACGCCGAAAGAGTAGCGGCGGTCACCTCGGACGAATACTACGTCAATATGATGCAGGCCTGGTATTTTGCCACCGCCCTCGCTTATCAGCCCGAAGCGATCCTCCCTTATTTTGAGGAGAGAAGACTGCCCGCATGGGTTCACAACAAAGCCATCCAAAAAGCCCGGGAAAGCTACCGCATCCCAAAGGAGCATAAGGAATATCTTAAAACATTAAAAGAGCTGTCCCGGTGACAGCTCTTTTTTGGAATTTTGAGTTACAGAGAACTCCACCTCGCGTCATCTTGAGCGGAGGCGGCTTGTATATAAGACGCAGTAGTCGAAACCCGAAGGGCAAACGGTTTACCGTTTGGATCTCGCGACGGTAAATGTTAAAATTCAATTAAAACAAAGTAGGGGCGACCATCGGTCGTCCGATTGCATACAAGAAAGTATACTGTAAATGTTCTTTCAGTTAACGGACGACCAATGGTCGCCCCTACAATCATCTCGAGAACCGTTAGGCAAACTGAATATTTCGATTGCCGCCGTAGGGGCGTTCTTTGAACGCCCGCGGGCGCACGCAGTGACGCCCCTACGGTTGACCTGTCAACCGTTAGTATAATTGGAAACCGAAAGTGAATGTTATACGTTTTCGTTGGGGGACGTCGATCCCTGCAACAACGGTGACGGTAAAACAAAAATAAAGGCAGTCGCTATGCGACTGCCTTTGATTTTTGAAAGATTAGCCGAGTCTAGCCTCGAGAGCTGCAAGCTCTTCGTACATCTCTGCGGGAACGTGGTCGCCAACGAGAGCGTAGAATTCCTTGATGTTCTGAACGTCTTCCTTCCAGGACTCAACGTCAACTGTGAGAAGCTCGCGGATTGTATCGAGAGAAATGTCGAGACCCTCGATGTTGATGTCCTCTGCCTTGGGAACGTATCCGATAGCAGTTTCAACAGCGTCAACCTTATCCTCGCAACGGTCGATGATCCAGTTGAGAACTCTCATGTTGTCGCCGAAGCCGGGCCAGATGAAGTGGCCGTCAGCATCTGTACGGAACCAGTTAACGTGGAAGATCTTGGGAGCGTTGGGGATAACCTTACCCATATCGAGCCAGTGCTTCCAGTAGTCGCCCATATTGTAGCCAACGAAGGGACGCATAGCCATGGGGTCACGGCGAACAACGCCTACAGCGCCTGCTGCAGCTGCTGTTGTCTCGGATGCCATGATGGAGCCAACGAACGCACCGTGCTGCCAGTTGAAGGACTGGTATACCAGGGGAGCAGTCTTTGCGCGTCTGCCGCCGAATACGATAGCGGAGATCGGAACACCGGTAAGGCTGTCGAACTCAGAGGAGATGCAGGGGCAGTTCTTTGCAAGAGCAGTGAAACGGGAGTTGGGATGTGCGCCTGCTGTTGCTGCCTTGTTTGCCTTGTCGTACTTGGAGATATCCCAGGGGTTGCCTCTCCAGTCGATAGCGTTTGCGGGAGGATTGTCGTTGAGGCCTTCCCACCAAACTGTATTGTTGTCAAGATCGTGAACAACGTTTGTGAAGATAGTATCACGCATAGTTGTTGCAAGAGCGTTGGGGTTGGACTTGTCGTTTGTACCGGGAGCAACGCCGAAGAAGCCGTTCTCGGGGTTTACTGCCCAGAGTCTGCCGTCCTTACCAACACGGAGCCAAGCGATATCGTCGCCTACGCACCATACCTTGTAGCCCTGCTTCTTGAAGATTTCGGGAGGAATGAGCATTGCGAGGTTGGTCTTACCGCAAGCGGAGGGGAATGCTGCGGAGATGTACTTGATCTCGCCTTCGGGATTCTCAAGACCGAGGATGAGCATATGCTCAGCCATCCAGCCTTCCTTGCGGCCGAGGTAGGATGCAATACGGAGAGCGAAGCACTTCTTACCGAGAAGAACGTTTCCGCCGTAACCGGAGTTAACGGACATGATGGTGTTGTCCTGGGGGAAGTGAACGATGTAGCGGTTCTCCTCATCGATATCAGCCTTAGCGTGGAGACCCTTGATGTAGTCAGGGCTGTCGCCGAGAGCCTCGAGAACGTTAGTGCCAACGCGTGTCATAATGAGCATGTTGAGAACAACGTAGATGGAGTCGGTAAGCTCGATACCGTACTTTGCGAAGTCGGAACCTACTACGCCCATGGAGTAGGGGATAACATACATTGTTCTGCCCTGCATAGCGCCTGTGTAGAGCTTGTAGAGCTTTTCGTACATCTCAGCGGGATCCATCCAGTTGTTGATGTTACCTGCCTCTTCCTTAGTAGGTGTGCAGATAAATGTTCTGCCCTCAACACGAGCAACGTCGTTTACAGCGGTGCGGTGGAGGTAGCAGTTGGGAAGGATCTCTTCGTTAAGCTTCTGGAGCTCGCCTGTAGAGCAAGCCTCAGCGCGGAGAGCCTCTGCCTGTTCTTCGCTTCCGTCGATCCAAACGATCTTATCGGGCTTAGTGATGGCAGCCATCTCTTCGATCCAGGAAAGAACATACTTGTTGTTGGTCATATTCATTATCTCCTTTAAAAGATTTACAAAATGGAATGCATATTTTGCTATATAATATATTATCATTAACCGTCATATTTTTCAAGAGTTTTAGTTGAAATAGTTTTATTAATTATGTGTAAATAAAAAATCAGAAGCCGACGTCCTGGGGAGGGCGGGAGCCGGTTGGCCTGCACCCTCCCTGATATCGGCTTCTGAAGGGGTGCGTGTAGCCTTAAGTACGGTACTAAAGGGATGTAAACGCACTCCCGTCACACAACGGTATCTAAGTTTATAAGCTTCCTGCATTGTGTGATACGTGAATACAGCAAGTTAACCGAAACAGGTATGAGTATGAGTCAGCTTTTAACTGTATCCTCATTTATGATAACAAAATATCTGTTTTGTGTCAATAGAGCTTTTGCTTGAATAAGAAAATCAAAAAAAATGATTTTTTATATTTACATTTTTTGTATCATTTGTTATAATAATTAAAACATATGTTTCCAAGGAGGACTTATGGCTGCACTTAACGATAAAGAAAAAGCGATGTTCGATTATATAAACCGCCAGTTTGAGGAAACGGGATATTCTCCCAGCGTCCGTGATATTCAGAAGGCTATGGGTATCGGCAGCACGGCAACCGTTTATAATTACATAGAAAAGCTTTGTGAGAAGGGGTATCTGAGAAAGGACGCCTCAAAGAGCCGCTCTCTCCGTCCCGTCGGCGATTCTCCCGTCTACCGCGTTCCCGTTATCGGAAAGGTAACTGCAGGTGCGCCTATTCTCGCATTTGAGGAAAACGACGGCTTCGTTTCCTTTTCTCCCGATTCGAGAAGGTTCGATTCTTCAACTCTCTTTGCCCTCAAGGTGCGGGGAAGAAGTATGATAAACGCAGGCATCCTTGACGGAGATATAGCAATCGTTGAAAAGTCTGATATTGCAAGAAGCGGAGAGATCGTTGTTGCAATGATCGACGATGAGGCAACCGTCAAGACCTTCTATGCAGAGGGCGGAAAGTTCCGTCTCCAGCCCGAAAACGACGAATACGAGCCGATCTTCACAGACCACGTAAGGATCCTCGGCAAGGTCGTTGCAAGCATAAGATATTATTGATTTTTCGTAGGGCGGCCTGCTTCTATCGCCGTCTTTAAAATTAAGCAAAGAATGACGGAATACCTTGATTATAAGGCTATTCTGTCATTTTTTATTCGAAATATCCGGAAATTTGAGTATAGATATTCTCAACTTTTTGAAAAAAGCTCTGATATTATTGCTTGAAATAGTGACAAAATAATTTTTTTGCATTATAATTATGTTATAAGGACAACTTTACATACTTAAAGATCGCTGATTTGGGTGTGACTGTCCCGTAGGAGGAAAAAATATGAAAAAAAGAATACTAAGCTTATTGCTGACCTTGGTGATGATCCTGGGCATGATCCCCGCCACCACCTTGACGGCATTTGCAGAATCAAGAGGCGAAGTCTATGTAGGCGGCGTGGGTATGAATGACGGCGATTATCTTGCCGTTGGCGCAACCACAACCCGGACCACCAAGCCTTCCGGCGGATACGCTTACTATAATAACGGCACTCTGACCCTTAATAACTACAGCTATGCGGGTAAGGGATACCAATACGATAGTGAAGACGGTTATTACGCAACCGTCTTCGCAGATCATGCTCTGACCCTGGAGCTGGTGGGCACCAACTCCCTGAAGCAGACAGCGAGTTTGTCTAAAGGAATCCGTGTAGGCGACGAAGGTTTCAGAAAACTCGCCATCCAGGGTGACGGCAGCCTCAATGTTACCAGTACTCAATGCGGTATTTCAGTCAAGGGTTCGATCGTCGTGAACGGCGGCACCATTATCAGTACCGCCACAGACGGCGGTATGTACAAAAGCATCGGTATAGAGAGTATAGGAATAGATGTTACCATCAAAGGCGGCAATGTGACCGTTGCCGGCGATTACGGCCTATGGGTGCCGAATGGCTCTTGTGAGATCAAAGGCGGCACAGTAACGGCAACAGGTATCGACCATGCGATTGAATATTCCACAGGATTTACCGCTTTAGAAGGCATGTATATCCAGGCATCCACCACCACCGACGGAGAACTGGGCGAATATGTTGCCGCAAACCACGACAGCTATAAGAAAATCGTCATTACGCCCCCCGAAGTCTATGTAGGCGGTGTGAAGATGTACGACGGTGACTATCTTGCCGTTGACGCAACCGCAACCCAGACCACCAAGCCCTCCGGCGGCTATGCCTACTATAAGAATGGTACTCTGACCATTAATAACTACAGCTACGAGGGCAAAGGAT
>SVTD01000056.1 GCA_015063955.1 Oscillospiraceae bacterium
TTTTGAGAGTGCCCGCGGACATTCAAAATCGCTTAATTCTTTCGTTACCTTGTCCGCTCTGACTTCGCGTTTTACGCGAAGTCCCATATTTAGTCTGACTTTTTCAAAAAAGTTCTTTGCATCCCCCGTCCCCCGTCCCCCGTCTCTCCGTCTCTCCCGCCGAATTTGCTGATAAAACAAGATCCCCTGCGGTGGCAGGGGATCTGTTTTCGATATTCGTTTCAGGCGTTATAGTGAGCCTCGCGGCTTCTGAAAAGAAGGGAGACACACCAGAGTCCCGCAAGGGCAACCACGGTGTAGATGATACGGGGGATAATGGCCTCCTGGCCGCCGCCGATCCATGCTACGAGATCGAACTTGAAAAGTCCGATGCTGCCCCAGTTGAGTGCGCCGATGATAACGAGTATCAGGGCGAGTCTGTCAAGTATCATAATCAAATACCTTTCGGAGTTATTGGGCAGTCATTGCCCGATATTATCTTTCCCGAAAAGCTTTGCTTTATGAATTTTTTATGAAATTATTTCGCGTGCGATCTCCGTTATGCTGTCGCTGACAGGTGCTCCGAGAACGGAGAGACGCTCCTTTGACATAAATCCGCCGCAAAAGAGAATGCAGTCGCAGCCCATAGCCCGGGCGCAAAGGTAATCGTGGTCTGTATCACCCACAAGAACTGCGGGGAAAAGCTCCTCTCTTTTTGAAAGCTCCCTTGCGATCTCTGCCTTTCCCTTGGCGTAAACGTCCTCGGCGCCGTGGATCTCGTCAAAATAATGAGCGATACCAAGCTTTTCAAGATGATCCGTAAGCTTTGCCTTTTCGCTTGCGGAAAGAACGATTTGTCTTATATTTGATTTTTTAATTTTTTCAAGGGCATCGGCTGCGCCCTCAGTCAAGGGAGAGGTGTACATTTTTTCGTTGTACAGCTCTATCCATTCATCGGCAGGCACCTTGTACGGCTCCTTTGAAAAATCAAGGCCGAGACGCCTGTAGTAATCCTCAACGGGAAAGCCGAATACCCTCTGAAACTCGGAAAGGGAAGAAATTTTCGGAAGGTCTCTTCGCTCGAGAACGCAGTTCATCGCCTCCATGCTTATGCCCATATCGCTGAGAAGAGTTCCGTTGAAATCCCAGATGACGGTCTTATATTTCATTATTCCACTCCAATAAAATTTTTATAATTTTACACTATTTTTATGCCCCGGTCAAGCTTTACTTGCATATAATGACTCTGAAAATGAAAGTGAGGTAATACCGTGGAGCTTCTTCTTATCATCGCCGCCTTTATGTCCTTTGCCGTTCTTAACGGTGATATACAGTCACATTTCCCGCCGCCGCTTCCGAAGGACAGGGAAAGGGAGCTGTTTTTTTGCTGTCGGGACGGGGACGAGGGGGCAAGGGGCCTTCTTATCGAGCACAATCTCAGGCTCGTTGCCCATATCGTCCGCAAATACTATTCTCAGGGGGAAAACCACGAGGATCTTATCTCCGTGGGAACCATCGGACTTATAAAGGCAGTTGACTCCTTCAAGCCGGAAAACGGCGCAAGGTTTGCCACATACGGTGCAAAATGTATTCAAAATGAGATACTTATGTATTTCCGCTCGAAGAAAAAGAGCGCAGGCGAGGTATCCATAAACGAGACAATTGACACTGACCGTGACGGAAATCCCCTGACCTATATGGATATTATACGCTGTGAGGACACCATTGCCGACGATCTTCACAAAAAGCTGAGGATCGGTGAGGCTCTGAGGATAATGCGCCGTGAGCTTGACGACAGAGAGCGGGAGATCATTCGGCTGAGATACGGGATAGGCGGGATCGAGCCCCTGACTCAGAGAGAGACCGCAGAGCGGCTTGGCATCTCCCGCTCCTACGTTTCGAGGATAGAAAAGGTTGCTCTCGGAAAGCTTTGCGAAAGGCTGAAATAAGTCATTTTAACCGGAATTATTTATTATAAAACGATTAATTGGTATTATTATCTATTGAAATAAAGATTCAGTTGTGTTAGAATAAAATATAAAGTTTAAATTGGGGTGATATGCTTGAAAAAGAGAATACTGGCTCTCCTTATTTCGTCGCTGATCTTTATGACGTCCTGCTTCGGCGGAGCTGCAGGCGGCGAGGAAACTACCCTTGATATTGCAGATACCACAGATATGCAGACTGAGGCTGATACCACCGCTCCTCCTCCTCCCGAGAAGTATTCCGCTTCCTTCGTCGGATGCGGTGATAACATCATCTATTACGGTACGTGGAGAGACGCTGCCTCTCAGTCTGACGGCACGAGAGACTATAACTTCAAGCCTATCTACAAAAACGTTGAAAGCATCATTTCAGCGCAAGACATCGCCTTCATAAACCAGGAAACCATATGCGCCCAGAGTTTTGAGCTTTCCACTTATCCCGGCTTCAACTCTCCCGTTGATCTTACCTACGATCTTTCGGAGATCGGCTTTGACGTTGTATCCCTTGCAAACAACCATATGCTTGACAAGGGCGCTCTCGGTCTTCGTGAGGCATACGACAACTGGAACGACAGAGGTATGTGCGTTATCGGTGCTTACGAGGAAAAGGACGAGGGACGCTACATTACCTATTACGAAAAGAACGGCATCACAATCGCCTTCGTTGCCTACACGGAGTTCGTTAACCTTTACGAGGATCCCGCAAACGAAGGGCTTTACGGTCCCTTTATGAAGCACTGCGACGTTGCAGGCGACGTTCGTGAGGCTTACGAGAACTCCGATTTCGTTATCGTAAGCGTTCACTGGGGCGAGGAGGGAAGCTTCGTGCCCTCTGAGCTTCAGAGAGAATACGCAGAGATAATGGCAGAAAACGGTGCTGACGTTATTCTCGGTCATCACCCCCACGTGCTCCAGCCCATAGAATGGCTTGAGGGACGTGACGGTGCAAAAACTCTCTGCGCCTTCTCCCTCGGCAATTTCGTTCACGAGCAGAACTGGGATTATAACGTTCCCGGCGGTATGCTCACCTTCAACATTGAAAAAACGGGGGATGAGAGAGCCGTGGCCGTCTCTCCTGCCTTTATACCTACGGTCTGCCATTATCCCCGCAGCTTCTATAACAACGTAGTATATCTTTTGGAGGATTATACGGAGGCTCTTGCAAGCGAGCACGCAGTAAGAACCTACTATAATCATACCATCTCCCTTGAAAGACTGAAAAAGTACGTTACAGATACGATTTCCCCTGAGTTTCTACCCGATTACCTGAAGTGAAAAGCAGAAAGGAATTAAAAAATGAGTATGTCTGATTCTCCTGTTTCCATCATTCTTCCTTCGTACAAGCCTGATGAAAAGCTTCTTTCCACAGTTTTGGGACTGAAGGAGGCAGGCTTTGACGATATTATCGTCGTTGACGACGGTGGCGGAAAGGATTACAATAAATATTTCGATGAGGTCAGAGCCGTTGAGGGCTGTACCGTTCTCGTTCATCCCGAGAACCGCGGCAAGGGAGCTGCCCTGAAGACCGCCTTTCGCTGGTATCTTGACAACAGGCAGGGCAGGGGCGTTATCACCGTTGACGGTGACGGTCAGCACAGACCTGAGGACATCGTTATCTGCGGAGAAAAGCTTCTCTCAAAGGATAAGGTCATCCTCGGATGCCGCGATTTTACCCAGCCCGACGTGCCTGCAAGAAGCGCGTTTGGCAATAAGTTCTCCTGCGGCGTTTTTAAGGTCCTCGTCGGTATGAAGATAAGCGATACTCAGACGGGCCTGAGAGCTATCCCCACGAAGTATCTGGATATGATGTGCACCGTCAAGGGCGACAGATACGAGTATGAGACCAATATGCTCCTGTTTATGAAACGCCACAAGATCCCCTACAGCGAAACTAAGATAAGGACCGTTTATATAAACGAAAACGAGACGTCTCATTTCCGTCCCGTAAGAGACTCGATGAGGATCTATTCTCTTATCTTCAAGTATCTTTTTACGACCCCATTCATGCTCTTCCTCGGAAGCTCCATGATCTGCTATTTCTTTGACTGGCTGATGTTCACGGGAATCAACTTCTACGTCAGCAAGATAGCAGAGGGACTTATCATCACCGTGGCATCCTACGGAGGAGCAAGGCTTATCTCCTCGATGCTCAACTTTTATCTTAACAGACTCATATTCAAAAAGCAGGGCGGTTCAGTTCTTTCCACGATGATAAAGTACTACCTTCTCGTAGCCTTTAACCTCCTTGTGGGAAGCGTTGCGGTCCATCTCATTTCAACGGGGCTTCTCAACGTAAGCGGCGTTGTTGATTTCTGCCGCACTATCAATGCAGAGTCCCCCTCTACGGTTCTTGAGTCTGTAATAAAGCTTCCCGTTGACGGTATGCTCTACGTCTGCAGCTATACCGTTCAGAAATATATAGTGTTCAAAAAGGATGGCACAGACGATGCAAAATGATTTCAAGGAAAATTACATAGAGGAGCAAAAGAAAAAGGCCGCCGAGAGAAGGGCGCGTCTTGCAAAGATCGGCATGGGTGTCGATCAGCCTGCGACCTCCGTCTCTTCCCAAAGGGAGAGAGGAACGCAGACAGGCCGCGCTCCCGGCACAAGACCTGAGGGTGCCCCCGAGGAGAGAAGGGTACAGCAGACAAAGCCTTCTGCCCGTCCCGCACCTCAGGGACAGGTGCGCCCTGCCTCTCAGGGACAGACAAGCTCTCAGCCCCGTCCCGATGTACGCCGGGAACAGCAGGGACAGGTACAGCGTCCTCAAGCTCAGCAGGGTCAGCCCCAGCGTACTCAGACTCAGCAGCCCGTGACTCAGCGTCCTCAGCAACCCCAAAGACCTGCACCACAGGCGCAAGATGCAGGTCAGGTACAGGCACCTCAGAAAACGGCACAGCCTCAGAGACCCTCAAATCCTTCTGCAAACCGCTCCTCCGTTTCCTACGGAGGATATACGCAGAGGAGAAGGGTAGCTCCCACCGATGAGGAGCTTTTCAAAAAGGATCTTTCCGATAACGAAAGCCGCGCTATGATGTTCGCTCTTACCGGAAAAGCAGATCAGCCCGATGACGGCGGCGACGTTGATATAATCAATATGGGCAGGATCAAGGCTCCTAAGAAGAGCGATGACGAGGATAAAAAGAAAAAGTCCCGCGCAGGGGTCTACGTTGGCAGATCCTTTGCGGTTCTCGGGCTCGTTCTCGTGTTCCTTATCGTAACGTTGTTTTCAAGCGTTTTCGTTATTGCACACGGTCCCAGCAGATCTATCCGCGATCTTCTCGTTCTTACCGCAGACCATTCCAGTGCCGCAAAATGGGTGCCCCATCTGTTCCTTCCCGGTGACGTTATAGAGGGTATTCTTAACAAGAGCGAGGAAACGGTCAGAGACGTGGTCTCCATCGATCAGTATATCCCCGATCCCGAAAACGACAAGTTTGCAGATAAATGGGAACATGCCAAGGACGGCATGATCTTTGAAACGGTTTCAGGACCCACCTTTAAGGCTTACGTTCTTTTAGTAAAGGATCCCTCCAGAATTTTCGTTGGCACCTCTGCGGAAAGCCTTGCGGGAAAGCCCTACGGCGACGATATTTTCCACATTACCGAGTTTTACGGTGCAGTTGCCGCCATCAACGGCGGAGAATTTCCCGATAACGGCGGCGGCGGAACGGGTCATACGCCTATCGGTCTTACCTATTCAAAGGGCGAATGCGTTCACAACGACGGTCACACCGACAGAACGTTTCTTGGTATAACCAAAGATAACAAGCTTGTGGTAAACGAGGGAATGACTGAAAAGCGTGCCGACGAGCTGGGCATCCGCGATGCGGTATCCTTCCAGAAGGGAAATACCCTTATCCAGCAGGAGGGCGATGAGCTTATATTCCATTATCAGGACGGCAATACGGGTGTCGCCCAGAGAACGGGCATCGGTCAGCGCGCTGACGGTACGGTGATCCTCGTGGTTACCGACGGAAGAACCGCAAGCAGCCTTGGCGCCACCCATAACGATATGATCGATCTTATGGTATCCTACGGCGCCGTTACCGCAGGTCTTCTTGACGGCGGCTCATCCTCTCTTATGTATTACAGAGATTATTACGACAAGTACGGCTATGACTACGAAAAGCTTGACGAGTACCAGAAAAAGGGTCTTGTCAACAACTATAAGGCATTTACAGAGCCCAGAAAGATCCCCACTTTCTTTATAGTCAGTGCGGAAACTGCTGAAAACTGAGAAAGGAGCGGACTTTTGTTATGGTCAAAAAGAAACAGATGCCTGTATTCTGGAAGATATACGTTGCCGCCTGCGCCATTCTTGTGATCGCGCTCGGTGTATGGCTCGTTATCCTTTACGGATGGCTTGGCGAATATGAGTCCTCTCAGCCCTCATACTATGCAGATAAGGTATTCAGCGAATATTTTTCTCCCTTGGATCCCGAAAAGTACGTTGATGCCTGCGGACTGACGAAAGAATCCGAGAAAACGGCGAAGTATTACGTAGATTATCTCACGTTCGTAACTGATTCCAGAGAAATAACCTATAATAAGGTCACCTCCGCCGACGACGAAACCTTAAAGTATATGGTCAGCGCAACGGGCGGTGAATCAAATATCAAGTTTGCCTCCTTTGAGCTTTACAAAAAGGTGGGCGATGACGGAGAGTCTGTTACCTATGAGGCAGGCGGCTTTGAGATCTATACCGATCTTGAAACTGCAATTGCCGAGAACACCTTCACAAAGTATTTTTCCTCCTTTGATGCCTCCGAGTATTTTGATCTCTGCGGCAATGACGGAGATTTCATCGATTCGAGGGAGGATATAATAGCTTACCTCAAGGCCGCTACTGCCTCCGGTAAGCTTACCTACAAGAGGGTAAGCGAGGATTCTGATAGCGTGATCGGCGGTCCTACCAAGTATATCGTTTTTACCACTGACGGAGAAAAGGAGGAAAAGCTTGCCTCCTTCAAGCTTTTTGAAAAGGATACTGACGGCCCCTTCAAGGATTACGAGGCGGGAGAGTTTAATATCTATATCGATAATAAGACCGCCTTCACGGTCGAGGCGCCTAAGGGCTATTCTGTCTCTGTCAACGGAAAGGTCCTTTCCGATAAGTATATCGAAGAAAACGATATTCCCACGGATTCCTGCAACCATATGCCCGAGGGTGTCAGCGGTATTTATTACACGAAATATCTCGTCACTATGCTGGATAAGGATCCCGTGATCGAGATCGTATCAGAGGACGGCGTCGGCGTACCCTTTGAGATGACGGAAAAGAACACCTATAAGGCATCCCCCGCTTACGATACGGAGCTTTCCGGGGAGTACTCCGAATGGGTACTTGAGGCGGCGGAGCTTTACGCAAGATATACTCAGTACGATGAAAAGGTAAACGTTGTCGGCTTCAATAAGGTGGCTCCTTATTTCGATCCCTCCTCGGAGCTTTACGAGAGCATAAGAACTATGGACAATATGTTCGTTCAGTATTATGACAGCTTTGAGTTTACGGATAAGACGGCAGGCGAATTCGTAATGTATAATAAGGATACTTTCTCCTGCCGCGTTAAGCTTACTCAGCTTATGTACAGCGGCAACGACGTTTATGACGACGCCATCGATATGACGCTCTACGTCCGCAACGTTGACGGAGAGTTCCTTATCTACGATATGCAGGTCAACGTTGATTAAAACGGAGGTTTATTATATATGACACCTTATTTTCCCGATGCCATACAGAGCTGGGACGTCTCGGTTCTGAACTGGATACAGAATAATATTGCAAACCCCTTTCTTGATGCATTTTTCTCCTTTATTACACATCTCGGTGATGCGGGTATCCTTTGGATAATCACGGCTGTGGTTATGCTGTTTTTCAAAAAGACGAGAAAATGCGGTATTATGATGGGCACGGCGCTCCTGCTCGGTCTTATTCTCGGTAACGGAATTATGAAGAACGCTTTTGCACGTGTCCGTCCCTTCAACCTTGAGGGAGAGTTCGGCTCCATCAAGACCGTGGCAGACCTTCTCGTTCCGAAGCCCGGCGACAAATCCTTCCCCTCAGGTCATACCCTCGGCTCCTTTGAGGCGGCATTCGTCCTCTTTGGCTGGAACAAGAAGATCGGTATCCCCGTTATCGTTCTTGCTTCTCTTATCGCCTTTTCAAGACTTTATCTCTATCTCCATTTCCCCACGGATGTTTTCGCAGGCGTGCTCCTTGCGGCGCTCAATGCATTCCTTGCCTACGTTATCGTAAACGCCGTGTATAAGTTTATCGAGAACAAGAAAAAGCTGAAGCTTAACGATTGAGGTCTGTATGTCGGTTAACGTAAATACTGTTTATTCAAAGGAGCGGCTTCTGAGATTCACAAAATTCGTTCTGGCAGGGAAGAAGCCGCTGTGGATTCTGATGGGGATATGCACCCTTATCGTTTATTCCTGCTTTGCTGTTGTGGAGATACTTGGCGATGCGGATTCAACGATTTGGCTCTGCCTCATTCTCATCACTCTCCTTGATATTATTTATCTCGTTTTCTATCTTGTGGTGCCGCGGTTTACCGTTAATAAGGCGAAGAACCTTGATATGACGGTCTCTTTTGAGTTTACGGAGGAAAATATCCGTATCCACGCTCAGAATGAGCTTATCAAAGAGGAAATGACGGTCAAATACGCCACGGTCACCAAGGTTGCGAGAATGGATAATGACGTATATCTTTACAGCGGCCCTCATCAGGCGTTTATCGTGGATATTTCAGAGCTTTCCGGTAAGGATATTACCTACATAAGATCCCTTCTTGAAAAAAGTGTCCCTCAAAAGAAATTCAAATGGTAAAAAAAGAGCATTTCCGAAAGGAAATGCTCTTTTTTTACCGAAGACGGACGAGGGGGGACGCAAAACCTTTTTTGAAAAAAAGGTTCTGCACTCCAAAAAACTTTGAAAAAGGGATGGGTATAAATTCGGGTTTGTCGGGGAGATGATGCAAAGGACTTTTTTGTAAAAAAGTCCTCTGCACTCTCAAAAAACTTTGAACTATTGGTGTAGCTGAACTTTACAAGGCAAAAGTTGCAGGGCAAAGCCCTGCGGCGCTTACAGCGCCAGCCAACGCTATCTTTGTTTTGTTGAAGTTTTTTGCGGAGCTTTTTTCAAAAAAGCGACCGTATCCCTCCCCTACAAACTCGAATTTGAAAATGGAATCCGCTTTGGCGGATTCCTACATTTTCTCTTCACTTTTCTCTCTTCTCTCTTCACTGAAAAAAGCCACCTGACGGTGGCTTTTTTTCTTATTCGTTGCTGTCGGAAATCTTTTTGAAGCCCTCGGCGATGAGGTTCTTCTCGGTCTCCTTGAAGGAGATGAGTGCGGGTGTGCCGTCCATCTCTATAAGGCCGTCGTTAAGGAGAGCCTTAACGTTCTCGATATCATCGAGATCTGTGTAGGTGATCCTGATGGTTACAGCGTTGTTACTGAAATCGTATGTGAAGCTGCAGCAGTCGTGCTTTGTGTACTCTACCTTCTGAAGGTCGAAGCTTGCCTTGAGCATATCGATGTCAGTATCTGTTGTTCCTTCGGGGAGGGGCATTGTTGCCTCGTCTACCATTCTGAAAACTACGTCGTTTTCGTAGTGAAGCTCGGTTCTCGAGGTGATTCCCTCAGAGTCGGTCATTTCAAAAACGCTGGAGCCTGTGGGGCCGGAGGGAACGAGAGCAAGGATAATTCCTGCTACTACGATCGCAACGAAAATGATTGCGAAGATCTTGCCGATTCCGCCCTTTTTCTTCTGGGGCTGGGGAGTGTTGGTATCCACCGTGGGGATGGACTGGCCGTTTGTGTTGATAACGGCGCCGCAGTAAGCACAGCAGTTTCCGTTAGAGGGTGTCTCTTTCTGACAGTTGGGACAGATCATAATTTTACCTCCTATAATATGTCCGATTTGTAAAATTATATCACATTAATTTGTAAAATGCAACTGCAGCAGAAAAAAACACCCGAAAATCGGGTGTTTTTTTTATTATTCGATCGAAATAATGTAGCTGTATACGGGCTGGCCGCCGTCAAGAACCATGATCTCAACGCCGGGGAACTTTTCAGCCATGATCTCTGCTACGTGGTTTGCTTCGTCTTCATTTGCGCCTTCACCGTAGAGGATAGTGATGATGGATGCACCGTCTACCTTTGAGAAAAGACCCTCAAGGCACGCAACTCTGTCATCGGAGGTGCAAACGATCTTACCGTTGTAAAGACCAAGGGTTTCGCCTGCTTTGATAGCAGTGTCGCCGATCTCGGTATCACGTACGGCGTAGGTGGAGGAAAGGGTAGTAACGTTGGAAACAGCCTCTTTCATTGCGGCTACGTTCTCCTCCTCGCTTGCGCTTTCATCAAAGGAGAGCATTGCGGCTATTCCCTCGGGAACGGATACTGTTTCGATAACGACAACCTTTCTGGAGTCAACGATACGTGCAGCCTGCTCACTTACCATATAGATGTTCTTGTTATTGGGAAGAACGAATACGATCTCGGCGGGAGTCTGCTCGACGGCGTTAACGATATCCTCTGTAGAGGGATTCATTGTCTGGCCGCCGGAAACGATGCTGTCAGCTGCAAGGTCGGAGAAGAGATCGCGGATACCGTCACCCATACAAACGGTAACGAAGCCGTATTTCTTTTCAATAGCAACGGGCTCGAGAGATACCTCCTCTGCGGGAGCTGTCTGTTCTGCGGGAGCCTCGGCAGGAGCAGCCTCTGCGGACTCTTGCGAGAGATTAGAGTGCTGATGCTTCATATTCTCGATCTTTACGGTGTAAAGAGAGCCGTAGCGGAGAGCCTCTGTAAGTACCTTGCCGGGCTTGTTTGTGTGAACGTGGAGCTTGATGATCTCGGCGTCGTCAACGAAAACAACGCTGTCGCCCAGCTTCATAATGAACTGGTGGAGAGCATCGGCAGTATCCTCGCCGGCATATTTATCGCTCTTTGTAACGATACATTCGGTACAGTAAGCATACTTGATATCTTCGGTGGAGAAGTTTGAGAAATCGGCGGCGGGAGCAATGGCAGCCTTTACCTCTATAGCGGCAACGGGGTTGCCCTCAAGTGCCTTTACCATACCCTCCATAACGCAGAGGAAGCCTGCTCCGCCGGAGTCAACAACGCCTGCCTGCTTGAGAACGGGGAGCATTTCGGGTGTTCTCTGGAGAGTTTCGTCTGCTGCCTTATACATGAAGGGAAGGAGCTCGGAAACGTCCTTGATGACGCCCTTCTGATATGCATCCTCAGCAGTTTCCGTCATAACGCGCATAACCGTGAGGATAGTACCCTCTGTGGGGTTCATAACTGCCTTGTAAGCCTCGGTAACACCGCGCTTGAAGCCCTGAATGACCTCATCGCAGTCAGCGTTTTCAACGTCCTTCCACGCCTTGGCGATACCGCGGAAGAAAAGGGAAAGGATAACGCCTGAGTTACCTCTTGCTCCTCTGAGCATAAGGTTTGCCGCCTTCTGAGCAGTTTCGCCGAGGGTACCCTGGAAGGTGTTATAATCACCTCTTACGCCGCTCATGGTAAGGCTCATATTGATACCTGTATCACCGTCGGGAACGGGGAATACGTTAAGATTATTGACTACTTCTTTATTATTGTCAAGACAGCAGGCTGCCGAGACTACCATATCACGGTAAATAGAACCTACAATTTTCATTGGTCAATTCCTTTTTATATTAAGATGTCAGCGTTCGCTGCCGAGGAAGAAGAGAGCAAGTGTGCCGGGGCCGGAATGTGCGCCGATAACGGGACCGATGCAGCCCACCTTTACGTCAACGGGATTGAACTTTGCCTTGATCATTTCGGCAAGGGCGTTAGCCTCATCCTCGCAGTCGCCGTGGCTGATGAACATCGTCTGTGTTTCGGGGGAAATAACGGTTGCCTCGCAAGCCTTTACAAGTCCTTCAATGGATGACTTTCTGCCGCGCGCCTTGCCGATGCTGATAAGCTTACCCGCGTTGTCAACGTGGAGAAGGGGCTTGATAGCAAGCATGGAGCCTACTACCGCTGTAGCTGCGGAAACTCTTCCGCCTCTCTTGAGGAAGAAAAGATCGTCTACTGTGAAGTGGTGGCAGAGATGGAGCTTATTTGCCTCAAGCCAATCTCTGACCTCATCAATAGTCTTGCCTTCCTTTTTCTGCTGAACTGCAATGTGAACTATCATACCCTGACCGAGAGAAGCGCAGAGGGTATCAACAGCGTAAAGCTTAACGTCAGGGTACTTCTCTGAAAGCTCTGAGCAGGCAAGTCTGCCTGTGGAGGCGGTGCTGGAAAGACCTGAGGAGAAGCCGATATAAAGAACGTCGGTTCCTTCCTTTGCGTATTCCTCGATAACCTTCGTAAAGTCTTCAAGGTTAGCTGCGGAAGTAGTTGCCTTGCCGCCTGCGCGCAGAGCCGCGTAGAACTCCTTAAGGTCTGCCTGATCGCCGGGGATAGGCTCGCCATCGTTCATTGTATAGCTGAGGGGAACTACCTTGACGCCCCACTCCGCAGCCATTTCCTTGGAAAGGTCACTGCCGGAGTCGGTTATGATAACATATTCATTTGCCATTTCTTTTTCCTCTTTCTTTGCTCCGCGGACGGGCAATTTGTGAATTTTGGAATATGATACAAAAGAGCTTTTGCAAAAAACAGCACTAAAAGCTATCAGTTTTTGCATAATTATCCAATATACGTAGCTATTATAACATATAATAGTCCCGTCTGTCAATGTTTTATTTTTTTCGGACAGTGTTTTAGAGTGCGGGGCATCTTGACTTGACGGCAGGGAATGATATAATTAAGAAAAAAAGGTGGGAATTTTATGGAATTTGAGATAAGGGAGATCCTCTCTCCCGACGAAAAGGAGCTCACAAAAATCGCTTCGCTGTGGTCAGATTCATTTGGAGACAGCCTTGAGTTTATTTGCGATTTTTATAATAAAATGCCGATTCATTCAACTGTATGCATTTTTTGCAAAGATATTCCCGTCAGTATGGCGGTGCTCCTTTGCGTGGGCGAGGGATATTACGGCTACGCCGTTTGTACGCACCGTGATTACAGGGGCAAGGGGCTTTGCAAGGGTATACACGAATATATAAAGGAAAAGTGCCAAAGGGAGGGGAAGGAATATTTTATTCATCCCGCAGACGAGAGTCTCGAAGGCTTTTACGAAAGGCTTGGTATGACCACCGTCGCCTCCTGCTACGAGGTAAGGACGGTGGCGTACGAAAATGAAAGGGTCAGGAGGATATCGGCATCGGAATACGCCCGTATCAGAGACCTGTATTTCGGAGGCTTCCGTTATTATCCTTGGAAAAGCGAAGCGCTTTCATTTATGGAAGAAAACGGAACAGAGTTTCTGTCCGTTGAAATCGACGGAATCGAATGCGCGGCGGCGCGGGAGGGCTCGGTGATCCTTGAGCTTTGCGCTCCCGATCACCTTTTCGGAAAAAGCGCCTCATCCTTTCTCACAGGAGGAGAGTACCTGGGAAAGGTTCGTTTCCTTTCGCCCCCCAACCACCTCGACGCCCCCGCCGTTATGAGCTTTTCGGGAAGGGAAGTATACTTCAACCTTTTCTTTGAATAGTATGCACATTTTTTAAGATTGCATTATATGTTATATCTCTGTGGTAGAACGGCATAAATTCGGGTTTGTAGGGGAGGGGGAACGGGGACGCAAAACCTTTTTTGAAAAAAAGGTTCTGCACTCCAAAAAACTTTGAAAAGGGATGGGTAAATTCGGGTTTGTCGGTGAGTTGAAGATAATCCGTAGGGCGGGCAGACCCTTGCCCGCCGCCTACATCAGCACGCGATGCGTACTTTCAAATTCGGGTTTATCGGTGTGTTTCAAACTAAAATTTGATAAGCTGAAGAAGCGATTTGCACCCAAGCCTCCCTCCGGGAGGGAGGTGGCTCGCGAAGCGAGACGGAAGGAGCACTCGACACGAACG
>SVTD01000057.1 GCA_015063955.1 Oscillospiraceae bacterium
TCGATCTCGCCTACGTTGCGGGGATTTGTGAAATGCTCCATTACAAGGGGAGAATAATTCATTGCCATAATATTTTACCTCTTTATGCGTTTTCTTTCATCATTTTTTCCCAGACAGGGGACATTTGGCGAAGGCGCTCAACCACGCCGGGAACCTTTTCGATGATGTAGTCTGCCTCTTCCTCTGTCGTAAGCTCGGAGAAGGAGAGACGGAGAGAGCCGTGGGCGATCTCGTGGGGAAGACCGATAGCCAGCAGCACGTGGCTGGGATCAAGGCTGCCGGACGTGCAGGCACTGCCGGAAGACGCCGCAATGCCGAACATATCAAGCATCAGAAGAAGGCTCTCGCCCTCGATGCCCTCAAAGCACATATTAACGTTATTGGGAAGTCTCTTTTCAGCGGAACCGTTGAGGAATGAATAAGGGATCTTAGAAAGCTCAGCTATTACCTTATCGCGGATAGCGGAAACTCTCGCCTGATACTCGGAAAGGTGAGCTACGGCATCCTCAAGAGCGACAGCCATACCCATAATCGCGGGGAGGTTCTCAGTTCCGGCTCTCTTGCCCTTCTCCTGAGCGCCGCCTGCAATAAGGGGCTCAAGGAAGATACCTCTCTTTGCATAAAGAACGCCAACGCCCTTAGGTCCGTGGAACTTATGAGCTGCGAGGGAAAGCATATCGATATTCATTTCATCGATATTTACCTCAACGTGGCCCACAGCCTGTACGGCGTCGGTGTGGAAAAGCACCTTATTTTCGCGGCAAACTGCACCGATCTCAGCGATGGGCTGGATAGATCCGATCTCGTTATTTGCAAACATTACCGTAACGAGGCAGGTATCGGGGCGGATAGCCTCTCTTACCTGATCTGCGGTAACAAGTCCCTCGCGGGAAACGGGAAGAAGCGTTACCTCATATCCCTGCTTTTCGAGCGCCTCAAGAGTGTGGAGCACTGCGTGGTGCTCGATGGCGGTGGAAATAATGTGCTTTTTTCCCTTCTTTGCTCCGAGGTGAGCGGCAGAGATTATTGCCTGGTTATCTGCCTCACTTCCGCCTGAGGTGAAGATAATCCCTCTTTCGTCACAGCCGAGGCACTTTGCGATGCGACCTCTTGCATCTGCGAGAGCGTCTGCCGCCGCCTGACCGTAGGTATGAAGGCTGGAGGGATTCTGATACTCCATGCCGTAGTATTTTATCATTTCCGCAAGAGCTCGCTCAGAAATGGGAGCCGTCGCGGCGTTATCTGCATAAACCTGCATAGCTTTATCCTTTCAAGGAGATGATTACATATTTTAACATCTAAGTATATCATTTCTTAAAAATTGTGTCAATGAATAAATTGATAATTTAATACATTAGATTATATTTTTTGAAAAAGTTGCAGTCTTTATACCCCATTTTTTCAGATTTGGGTAAAAAATATGAAAAATATTTCCCGTAATGTGGAAAATACGAAAAGCTGATGATATAATAAGCTAAAAGAAATTTTACCGAAAGGAACATAAATAAAATGAAAAAATTACCCGTAAAGATCGGAATCGGCGCATTTATCGCCATCGTTGCTCTTATTGTGATCTTCAACTGCTTCACCATCGTTCAGGCAGGACACACAGGAGTTGTGGTAACACTGGGAAGAGTAAACGATAACGTTCTCCAGGAGGGTCTCCATTTCAAGATCCCCTTCGTTCAGCAGGTCGTTATGATCGATAACCGTATTACAAAGCTTGAGGTCGGTACAGAGGCATTCTCCAAGGACCTTCAGACTGTTGAAACGATTCTTGCCATCAACTACCGCGTTGATACCTCCAAGTCCTACTCCATCTACAAGAATATCGGTAAGGATTACGAAACGGTTCTCGTGGTTCCCGCAGTAAACGAGGTGCTCAAGGCAACTACTGCTCTCTATACGGCAGAGGAAAGCGTTACCAACAGAAGCCTTATTTCCGATGGCCTTGTTTCCGGCCTTAACGAAAAGCTCAATGAGATCGGTCTTTACGTTACAGACGTAAATATCGTAAACTACGATTTCTCCGAGGCGTACATCAACGCTATCGAGGAAAAGCAGGTAGCACAGCAGAAGCTCCTCAAGGCTGAGACTGAAAAGCAGACTGCTATCACAAACGCAGAGGCAGAGGCAGAAGCCCTCAAGATCAAGGCGCAGGCTGAGGCTGAGGCTAACGCCATCGTAGCCGCATCTATTACAGACGCCCTCGTTAATTACAACAAGATCGAAAAATGGGACGGCTCCCTCCCTCAGGTAACCGGCGGCAGCACCATCGTTGACCTGACCGACGAGGAAGGACAGTAATATTACAGAAAAATTTCATCTAAGCTCTGCCCTCTCGGCAGAGCTTTCCTTATCCTTCAAATTCGGGTTTGTAGGGGAGGGGACGGGGGGGATGCAAAGAACTTTTTTGAAAAAAAGTTCTCTGCACTCTCAAAAAACTTTTAAAAAGGGATGGGTATAAATTCGGGTTTGTCGAAATGTTGCCGCTAACCCGTAGGGCGGGCAGACCCTTGCCCGCCGCATATCTGCACACGAACCGCACCTTCAAATTCGGGTTTGTCGGTGTGTTTCAAACTAAAATTTGATAAGCTGAAGAAGCGATTCGCACCCAAGCCTCCCTCCGGGAGGGAGGTGGCTCGCGTAAGCGAGACGGAAGGAGTACTCGGCACGAACGTTGCTTGCTCGCTTTATAGCGACTGCTTTCCGTTCGTTCACGCGTACTCCTTCAGTCAGCCTTGCGGCTGACAGCTCCCTCCCGGAGGGAGCCTTGTTTTCGTCAGCTTAAACTCACCGACAAACCCGAATTTATACCCATCCCTTTTTCAAAGTTTTTGGAGTGCAGAACCTTTTTTTCAAAAAAGGTTTTGCGTCCCCGTCCCTCGTCCCCTCGCCCCCACGTTCCACGCAAACACGGAAAAAACCTTGCAGAGGAGATCCTCTGCAAGGTTTTTTTATCAGTATGTGGGGGTATCGAGGCGCCAGCCGTCCTCGCTCATGACGAGGGTGAAGGTTATCGTGCCCTTCTCCTTTTTTCCGTCAAGGTAGGACTCCATTTCTACCATAACGCTGTCCTTTTTTCTTTCCTTTACCTTCATGGTAGCAAAGTCATAGGTACGCTCGGGCAGCTTATTATCGGCAAGGTCGATCCTTGCGGTAAGGACTCCTGATTCGTCCTCCATATATTTTGCAAATACGGCGCTCGTGCCGTCGTCGGTGGAATACCCTTCAAAAGCCATTGAATAGAGATATTCGCAATACTCGGCGGAATAGACCTTTGCGCAGGCCTCCTTTATATCCTCGATAGAGAAATAGGGAGACTCCTCAGTAACGGGGAGAAACTGAATATTTTTAAGGTCAAGGTCGTTGCTTTCGGCAAATTTCTTTGCCTCCTCGCTGTCATGGGCACTTATGGGGAGACCCGCGCCAAAGAAGATATCGTTCATCTCAAAGGAAGCCTCGATCAGCTTCTTTGCCGCTTCTTTGACCTCTTCATCCGTGTACTCAACGCCGCAGGATACGGTCATTGAGGCTATTATAACGAACGCCAGCGCGAGAGATAATAATTTAATGAATTTTTTCATATTATTCCTCATCTGCCTCGACGGTTTCTGTTACGGTATCTGCATCCTTGGCTTCTTCATCGTCGGCAATAACAGCCACGGCTGCCTCTGCCTCGACCTTTGCGATCTCCTCATCGCTTACTCTGTCAGTAACTGCGAGAGATACGATCTTCGAGCTTTCATCTGCAAACTTCATAACGGTTACGCCCTTGGACTTTGTGGAATCAACGATTCTTATATCGCTTGCCTCAAGACGCTTGATGATACCGGAATCGGTTATCATTACAACGTCCTCGTCGCTGGAAACGATGGCGATGCCCGCAACGGGAGCGCCTGCCTTTTCAACGTCGTGGCAGTATACGCCCGTGTTGGGACGCTTCATGCGGCTGAAGTTCTTGAAGGGACAGCGCTTACCCTTACCGTTTTCGGTAACGGTGAGAAGCATATACTTCTCCTGCCACTCCTCGTCGTTATCGATAAGAGCCGCACCGACGACGTAGTCATCCTCAAACTTGAACTTGATGGCTGTAACGCCTCGGCTGGTACGTCCGACGATACGAATGTCATCCTCGCTGTAGCGGGAACCGCGGCCGAGATGGGTTGCAACGAATACGTCCTTTGAGCCCTTTGATACCTCGGCGAAGATAAGCTCGTCGCCCTCGTCAAGGTTGATTGCGATCTTACCGCCCTTACGCTGATATGCGTACTCGGAAAGTGCTGTCTTCTTGATAACGCCGTTTTTCGTTACCATAATGAGATAAGAATCTTCATCGAATCCGAATATATCAACGATAGCGGTGATCTTTTCGCCGTCCTCGATCTCGAGAAGGTTTACGATATTAGAGCCCTTTGCAGTGCTTGATGCCTCGGGGATACGGTACGCCTTCTTTGCAAAGATCTTACCCTTATTCGTGAAGAAGAGAAGGGTTGAATGGCTGTCTACAACGATAAGCTTTTCAGTTACGTCCTCTTCCTTCATCTTAAGGCCGGTTCTGCCTCTTGCATCCTTACCCTGAGTTTTATAGGTATCGACATGCTGACGCTTTACGTAGCCTGTCTTTGTCATTGTGATAACGCAGGTGTGGCGCTCGATAAGGTCCTCAAGGTCGATCTCGTCGTGTGCTTCAACGATCTCGGTCTTTCTCTCGTCAGCGAACTTCTTGCGTATCTCGAGAAGCTCATCCTTGATGATAGAACGGATCTTTTCTCTGTCTGCAAGGATCTCGCGAAGCTTGCCCACAGTTTCGTGGAGCTCTGCCAGCTTTTCCTCGATCTTCTGTCTTTCAAGACCGGAGAGACGGCCGAGGGGCATTGTTACGATAGCCTGAGCCTGAACCTCGGAAAGGCCTGCATTCTCACTTGCAGCAAATGCAATAAGACCGTCCTTTGTATCAAGGTCAACGTTCTGTGTTCCGTCACCCTTGAAGCGCTCCATAAGGTTTATCTTAGCTGTAGGAGTATCGGGCGACCTTCTGATAATGGAGATGACCTCGTCGATATTGTCAAGAGCTATCTTATAACCCTCGAAAAGGTGTGCTTCCTTGAGGGCTTTTCTGAGCTCGAACTGACAACGTCTTGTAATAACGTCCTCCTGATGCTCAACGTACGCCTCCAGAACCTGCTTGAGGCTGAGGACCTTAGGCTCGCCGCCCTTGAGTGCCAGCATATTGATGGCGCAGGTATCCTGAAGCTGAGAATACTTATAAAGCTGATTAAGGATTATCTCGCAGTTTGCATCGCGGCGGCACTCGATAACGATCCTCATACCGTGACGTCCGGATTCATCGCGGATACCCGTGATACCCTCAACTCTCTTATCCTTAACAAGATTTGCAATAGACTCAACGAGGAGAGACTTATTTACCTGATAAGGGATCTCCGTTACGATGATGCGGTGCTTTTCTTCCTCGATATTTGCCTTTGCGCGGACCATAACGCGGCCCTTACCCGTAGCATAAGCCTGACGGATGCCGGAAAGACCGTATACCGTTGCGGCGGTGGGAAAATCGGGACCCTTGATAAACTTCATCAGATCGTCCACCGTGCAATCGGGGTTATCCATAAGATGGATGGTTCCGTCAATGACCTCGCCCATATTGTGAGGAGGGATATTTGTTGCCATACCTACGGCGATACCCACGGAGCCGTTTACGAGAAGGTTCGGGAATCGGGAAGGAAGAACCGTAGGCTCTTTTCTTGAATAGTCGAAGTTTGGAACAAACTCAACAACGTCCTTGTCCAGGTCGCGGAGAAGCTCATCGGAAAGCTTTGAAAGGCGCGCCTCGGTATAACGGTAAGCAGCCGCGCCGTCACCGTCGATAGAACCGAAGTTACCGTGACCCTGTACGAGAGGATATCTGAGAGAGAAATCCTGTGCCATTCTTACCATGGTGCCGTATACCGCAGCGTCACCGTGAGGATGGTAACGACCGAGCACGTCACCGACGGTGGTCGCAGACTTGCGGAAGGGCTTGTCGTATGTAAGGTTGTCCTCGTACATCGCGTAGAGGATTCGTCTCTGACCGGGCTTCATACCGTCGCGAACGTCGGGAAGCGCACGGCTGACGATTACCGACATCGAGTACTCAAGAAATTTCTTTCTTATCTCCTTGTCCATGGAGACGGGTACTATTTTCTGATCGGGAAATTCAATGTTGTAATTTTCTTCTGCCATTTTTTACCCCACTGGTTATTGCAAAAACTTTTTTGAAAAAAAGTTTCTGCACTTCAAAAAACTTTAAAAAGGTGTTTTATTATTTAAAGTTTTACTCAATTTTTTTCAAAAAATTGCGGATTCTTAAGGCAGCGCCTTAAGTCGCTCTCGCAAGAGCGAAACTCCTTTTGCCTTCCCGGATTCCAAAGGGCACCTTTGGTCGGCATCCGCTTGATGCCGAAACTCGAGAAGTTATTATCCAACTGAAATTTGATTTGTATAATAACAATCCTAAAATATCTTCTTTTTACCGAAGTTTTTTGGAGTGCAGAACCTTTTTTCCAAAAAAGGTTTTGCATCGTCTCCTCACTCCGATAAATACTTAGCACTGTCTCCGCTGGCGAGGATCAGGGACATTTCGCAGTCCTTGTCCTCTACGATGTGGTGGAGGATGAAGGAAGCGAGAAAGCTGTCGCCTGCGCCCTTGAAGGTCTTTATCTCAGCCCGTCTTGCCTCGCAGAGGCAGCACCCCTCGGGGCCTGCGTAAACGCTTCCGTCCTCACCGAGGGTGAGAAGAACGGAGGAATGGTTTGTAAGGTGGAATCTGAGGGCTTCCTTTGCGGCGTTTTCGCGAAGAGCCGTACCCTCTCCCGAAAGCTTTTTACCGTCTATCTCCTCAAACTCCTCGCGGTTCGGCTTAATAAGGTCGGGAATGGCCTCCATTCCCGCTTTAAGGGCCTCGCCGTCGCAGTCGAGGATAACGTATGCACCTGCATTTCGGGCTATCGTGCAAAGCTTTCTGTAAATATCCTTTGGCACTCCGGGAGGAACTGATCCCGAAAGGACCACAACGCATCCGCCCTGACAGTTAAGCTCTGACTTATAAAGACCTATAAACTCGCGAAGCTTATCATCTGAAACGTTGATGCCGGGCTCGTTTATCTGGGTTTGTACACCCTCAGAGTCGATTATAGAGGTATTTCTGCGAAGACTGCCTGTGCAGTACACGCCTGAAACCTCAAATCCCATATTTCTGATCGATTCCTCTGCACCGTCGCTTCCGAAGATTCCCATGGCAACGCTTGATCTGCCCATTTTTGAAAGGGCCTTTGATACGTTTATGCCCTTGCCGCAAACCTGTACGGCGGGAGCGGGAACCCGGTTAAGCTCACCTGCTTTGAAGGGCGACGTCAGCTTATAGTCAACGTCGATGCAGGGATTAAGTGTTACAGTTATAATTTTCATCAGACGTCAAGATTTTCTACGAAGCGGGCATTCTGCTCGATAAACTCACGTCTGGGCTCTACCTTATCACCCATAAGGAGGGAGAAGGCCTCGTCACAGGCAACTGCATCCTCCATTTCAACGCGAAGGATAGTTCTTGTCTCAGGGTCCATAGTGGTTTCCCAAAGCTGGCTTGCATCCATTTCTCCAAGACCCTTGTATCGCTCAGCCTCTGCGTTGCCGCCAAGCTTTTCAATTATAGCGTCTCTCTCAGCGTCGGAGAAGGCATATTCCTGATGCTTGCCCTTATATACCTTATAGAGAGGAGGCTGGGCAAGGTATACGTGACCGCCCTCGATAAGGGGACGCATATGTCTGAAGAAGAACGTAAGAAGAAGAACGCTGATATGTGATCCGTCTACGTCCGCATCGGCCATAATGATGATCTTTCCGTAGCGGAGCTTTTTTATATCGAAATCATCTCCGATACCGCAGCCGAGAGCCTGGATAATAGGAGTGATTGAGGGGTTTGCATAAACCTTGTCAAGTCTTGATTTTTCTACGTTAAGCACCTTACCGCGAAGAGGAAGGATAGCCTGGAAATGGCTGTCTCGTCCGCTCTTTGCGCTTCCTCCCGCAGAGTCTCCCTCTACGAGATAGAGCTCTGTGAACTCAACGCGTCTGTCCTGACAGTCGGCAAGCTTACCGGGAAGGGTGGAGCCCTCGAGAACGTTCTTTCTTCTTGTCAGCTCTCTTGCCTTCTTTGCAGCCTCGCGGGCGCGGCTTGCGGTCAGTGCCTTATCGATAATAAGCTTACCCGTAGCGGGATTTTCCTCGAAATATTCCTCAAGCTTCTGGTAAACTATTCTGTCAACGATGGTCTTGATCTCGGAGTTACCCAGCTTTGCCTTCGTCTGGCTCTCGAACTGAGCATCGGGAAGCTTTACTGAAACTACGGCGCAGATACCTTCTCTTGCGTCCTCGCCGGAGAGCTTGTCGTCGTTGGTCTTTATAATACCGCACTTCTTACCGTAATCGTTGATGGCACGGGTGAGAGCAGACTTGAAGCCTACCTCGTGAGTACCGCCGTCGATGGTGGACATATTGTTTGCAAAGGTTACGATAAGATCGTTGTAGCTGTCGTTATACTGAAGAGCGACCTCTGCTGTGATATCGCCCTTCTCTGCCTTCATGTAAATTACGTCGGGATGAAGCTTTTCGCCCTTGTTCTTGCCGATATACTCAACGAAGGATCTGATACCGCCCTCATACATGAAATCGTCGTGCATGGGGTTGCCCTCGTTGTCCGTATGACCGGGACGAAGGTCTGTTAAGGTGATTCTGATGCCTGCGTTAAGGAAGGCCTGCTCACGGAGACGCTTCTGAAGAATTGCGTAATCGAAGGTTGTATCCTCGAAAATAGTAGCGTCGGGCTTGAAGCGCACGTAAAGACCCTTACGGTCCCCCGCATCGCCTACGCATTTGAATTCGCCAACGGTCTTACCCTGCTCAAAGCGCATCTGGTAGCGCTTTCCGTCGTGGCAGTTGTCTACCTCCATCCATTCGGAAAGAGCGTTTACAACGGAAGCACCAACGCCGTGGAGACCGCCGGAAATTTTGTATCCCTCACCGCCGAACTTACCGCCTGCGTGGAGGACTGTAAATACTACCTCGAGAGTGGGGATGCCCATCTTCGCGTGGGTACCGCTGGGAACGCCTCGGCCGTTGTCCTGTACGGAAAGAGTACCGTCCTCAAGAATAGTTACGTCTATTCTGTCACAATGACCCGCCATAGCCTCGTCGATGGAGTTGTCCACTATCTCATAAACGAGATGGTGAAGTCCGCCGAGAGAGGTAGTACCGATGTACATACCGGGACGCTTTCTTACAGCTTCAAGACCTTCAAGTACCTGAATCTGATTTTCGTCATAAGCGGGGCTCTGAGCCTCGTTTCTGATTTCTTCTGCCATTTTTTTCTCCTATTTCTCTACTTTTCTTGAAAGAAAAGTAGCAAAAGAACTTTATGAAAGGTTAAGTTAAGTACTATTTTTCGTTTTTGCTGTCATTTTCAGTATCTCGTAACATCAGAATACAGAGAAAGAAAAGCAGCAAAAAAATTACAAAAATTATATGGTAATATCTTTTTAAAGTTTTTTGAAGTGCAGAAACTTTTTTTCAAAAAAGTTTTTGCAACCAACTCTTCACGTCAACGGGATCTCTGCTCTTCCCTCCAGAGTCTTTGAGGAAAGATGAGTGAAAATTACCCTGTCCTCCTTGCCGTCGTTCGTCAGGATAAACGCCTTCGGCAGATCGTAGCCTGCCATTTCGGTGTTACCCTGCTTTTCCTGGCGGCGGAGAAACTTTTTCGTCGTCTCCGGGGTATTTTGTGAGTCTATATCAAAGATTCCGATAATATCCTTTTTCTTTATTACCGTATTTGATCCTGCGTGCAAAAACATAATTCTCCGATTTTTTTCGCCGCAGGCTCCGCCTGCGGATATAGTTATTTGTTCTCCCTCCCACTCCGTTACGGAGTGGGGGGAATGTTTAGCTTTAATTTAAGTTTTAATTACTTTATTTTGATCTTTTTTCTTATGAGAGGCATTATGCCTCTCAGGGAGCTAACGTGCGTTTCTTTCCGCCCGAAGGGCGGCGAATTTTTTAAGATATTTCAATAAGGTTTTGCGTCCCGTCTCTCTCTTATCTTCCGTTCATTCTGAGGGGCATTACGAAGAGCTTATACTTTACGGGATTCTTTTCTGCCGATTCCTCGCTTTCGCCGTTTTCAATGCAGATACCCATAAGAGGTCCGTTCATATTGAATTTTACTGTTGAGCAACCGTCGGACGCCTTGAGTGCATCAAGAAGGAAGCGGCACTTGAAGGCTATAATAAGATTTTCGCCTGTCATGGCAATGGGAAGCTCCTCGTAAACGGAGCCGCCGGTGGATGCTGAGGAGATCTTCAGAATATTTTCATCAAATTCAAGCTTTATGTAAGTCTTTGCAGAGCTGCCGCCCAGCTTATCCTCTGTTACGATGGAAGCTCTTTCAACTGCTGAAAGCATCATATCAGTGTTGATGTAGGCTGTTTTTTCAAACTCCTCGGGAATGATCCTCTTGTAATTGAGGTATTCGCCGTCAATAAGTCTTGAGAAATAAGTATATTCGCCGACTCTGAAGATACAGTGCTTTCTTGCAAGAGAAACGGTAATATCGTCCTCCGTATCGTGGATCATCTTCATAAGCTCGAAAAGGATCTTTCCGGGAACGATGAAGGATGCCTCGGGGCTGTCCTTTCCGATCTCGTAGTCGGCATAGCCCAGTCTGTTGCCATCGCAGCCTACGCACTTGAGCTTTCCTTCTTCAATTGCAAAGTAAACACCGTTGAAGATAGGCTTCTGGGCATTCTGATCGATAGCAAAGGCAGTCTTTGAAATAAGGCTTCTGAAAATATACTGGGGAATAGTATAGTTCTTGTCACCGGAAAGGAGGGGGAGGCTGGGATAGCTTTCTCCGGGGAGAGAGCCGATCTCGAAAAATCCGCCGCCGCCTGTGATCTTTGCGCGGTTCTTATCGTCAATATCGATAGTAATATCGCCTGAGGGCATGCTTCTTACGATCTGAAGAATATTCTGGCTGTTGATAATGAAGCTACCCTCTGTCATATATTTCGTTTCAACGTGGGTACGCATACCCTTTTCCATATCGTAGGCCGTAAGTCTGCAGGTACCTTCGCTGTCACCGGGACACTCAAAAAGGATACCCTCAACTGAGGCGATTGTTTTCTTTCCGGGTGCGATAGCTGCCGCAGGTCCGAGAGAGGTGAGTAATTTATCTCTGTCAAAAATAACTTTCATAACAATTCGATTCCTTTACTGTATTTTTACAGTCGTGAGCTGACCGTGCTTATTAAAATAGAATAAATAATAATATAAATAAAAATAGTAACAGTTATAGAGGCTGTTGAAACTGTTGAAAACGGCTCATCCCTTGAAAATAAAGGAAATTTTTGCAAAAGTTTTCATGAAAAGGATTTGAATGGGGGTTGAATCCGGTTGAAAATTCAGCGGGAATTTTTATGATCTTCGCTTTCTCCTTCAAAAAACTGAAAAATCAGGTAAAGCCATTTTTTTTCAACAGTGAGACCGGATGTTGAAAACTCTTATCTGAGTTTAAAAACCGTGTTTTCAACAGGCTGTTGAAAACTGTGTTGATAAGAAATAAGTGCCGGAAATAAAGGAAATTTTATCTTTTTCAACTTTTTAAAAACAGGGTTTTCAGTCATGATTTTCTGTCTGTTGAAAAGTGCTTTCAGGCTGTTGAAATCAGCTTTTGATCTCCGTCATGATCTCGAAAATATCGTTGCTCAGCTTATCGTCCGCCTTCATTTCCGTTTCTACGGTCTTGATATTCGAATGAACGGTTGCATGGTCGCGGTCCATCATTTTTCCGATATCGCCAAGGGAAAGATCAAGAACCTTCTTTATTACGTACATTGAAACGTTTCTTGCCGTTTTTATTACCTTAGTGCGGCTCTTTCCGAGGATCGCCTCAACGGAAACGTCGTACTTTCTGGCGGTGACCTCAAGAATGTTGTTAACAGTCTCCGCAACGGGCTTGTTTTCTCTGAAATAATCGGGTATGGAGCTTTTTACCATCTCAAGGGTAACGGGCTTGCCGGAAATGAGAGAGACGGCGCCGATCTTTTTAAGAGCACCCTCGATCTCGCGGATGTTTGAATTAAGCCTTTCCGCAAGGAAGATAATGACCTCGTTCGGAATATCGATATTTCCTTTTTCCGCCTTCTTTCTGAGGATGGCAAGACGAAGCTCGTATTCGGGGGGCTGAACGTCTACTATGATACCCTGAGAAAATCTCGTTCTGATACGCTCCTCAAGGGTGTACATTTCCTTTGGAGGACGGTCGGACGTAAGTACGATCTGTTTTTTTGCATCGTAGAGGGTGTTGAAGGTATGGAAAAATTCCTCCTGGGTGGAAGCCTTACCTGCAATGAACTGAACGTCGTCGATAAGGAGCATATCTGCTTTTCTGTACTTCTCGCGGAACTTTTTCATATTCTTTTTTGAGAGGCAGTCAAGCATCTCGTTAAGAAATTCCTCGCTCTTTACGCAGATGATTATCTTCTGGGGATCCTTTTTGTAAACCTCGTTTGCGATGGCGTACATCAGGTGAGTTTTACCGAGACCGCTGGGACCGTAAATAAACAGGGGGTTGTAATCGATCTCACCGCTGGGGTCGTTGGCAACGGCAATGGAGCAGGCGTGGGCGTGCTGGTTTGAGGAGCCGACGACGAAGTTTTCAAAGGTGTATTCGGGATTAAGACCCGTGGATTTAAGATCCGTATCGTAATCGTCGGGAGTCTCGGTTCCGTATCTGCCCTTGGAGAGGGTGACCTTGCTCATGGGTAGAGTGTCGGAAAATTCCTTGATACCGTCGCAGATGATGTCGACTCTGGGCTTATAGTCCAGGGCATCGAAAACGCTTTCTTCAACGAGGGAGTAATATCTTTCAACTATGACTTTTCTTTTAAGATTATCGGGAGTAGCCAGTACGACCTTTTCATCACTTATGGAAATGAGATGGAAATCCTTGAACCAGAGATCGAAAGCGGTTTCCGACATGGTTGATTTTTCCTTCATCATCGCATAAATCGATTCGAAAAACATAACAAGCTCTTTGGGTGTTGATCCGTCCATAAATTTGACTGTCCTTTCAAAGCCTTGCATCTATGAATCTATTCACCGACAGGTCATTTTATGACGATTTCGGGTGAATAAAATTTCTTTCAATATTATATTATAATCCACTCAAAATTATATCACAACTGCCCCCGATTTACAAGGGTTTTAGGCAGATTTTATGATAGCAAATAACGATATTTTTTGCTCCCTTCTTCCAAAAAAAACTTTGAAAAGGGATGGGTATAAATTCGGGTATATCTGTGAGTTAATGCAAAGAACTTTTTTTGAAAAAAGTTATCTGCACTCTCAAAAAACTTTGAACTATTGGTGTAGCTGAAGTTTACAAGGCAAAAGTTGCAGGGCAAAGCCCTGCGGCGCTTACAGCGCCAGCCAACGCGGGAAAACCCCGAAAATGAACGAGTTCATTTTCGGGGTTATTCCCGTATAGCGTTGGCTTTTGCCTTTTCGCTATCTTTGTTTTGTTGAAGTTTTTTGCGGAGCGCCGTACGATTATTGTTCTCTTTGGCTTCGCCTTTCGGCGAAGCGGGTGCGAAATTGCTGAGGCTACAATTATTGCTTTCTTTATTTTCGCACTAAAAAGCGACCGTTTCC
>SVTD01000058.1 GCA_015063955.1 Oscillospiraceae bacterium
ACGGAAGAGGGTTGAATATCTGCACAAGATCTATCTAAAAATAGTGGATAAACTGAATATGATAGTCTACACAGTATTATTCAATCTATCATTTCTCGCTCAACCGAATTTTCAAGACAGTTCACACCCAGGTAGCAACCCTCATCCGTCAGCCTTACGGCTGCCACCTTCCCCCGAATCATGGGGGAAGGACTTACTATGTTCAGCTTCCTACAGTTCGACAAACCCGAATTTGAAGAATGGTTCACATGCAGATGGACGGACGACCAATGGTCGCCCCTACGACAATGTTAGTCCGTAAACTGTTCGACAAACCCGAATTTACCCTTCCTTTTTCAAAGTTTTTTGAGAGTGCAGAGAACTTTTTTCCAAAAAAGTTCTTTGCATCAACTCCCCCCTCCCCCGTCCCGCTGCAAAAAAGATTTTTATTTTTCAAAACACCCTTGACAAGTTATTATCATTTTGATATAATCATTACAGAAATAACACAGGCGGTGATTCAGTTGAATTCAAAAAACGACAGAGAGTATGCAGAGCAGCAGTTTTTGTCTGATTATTCCATGGATGATTATGACAGACCTGCGGTTGCTACAGACATTGCGGCGTTCTCTCTGCGCACGCAAAAGGTGGGCACCTACCGTATGAGCCCCGAGCTCAAGCTTTGCGTTTTGCTTATCAAGCGCTCAAACCATCCCTTCAAGGATCATTGGGCTTTGCCCGGCGGCTTTCTTAGGAGGGGCGAGTCGATAGACGACTGCGCTTTCCGTGAGCTTCGTGAAAAAACCAATCTCACACCCGTTTCAATGCTTTTCGTCGATTCCTTCAGCGCCCCCGACCGAGACCCGCGAGGCTGGATAATCTCCAATGCATACGCATCGGTCATCGGCGAGGAGACCTCGAAAACTGCAAACGTTGCCGACGGGTCTGATACGGGATGGTTCGAAATAAGCTTTTCCGGGGATTCCGATAACAGCTTCCTTCTCGAGCTTCGCCACGGGGATATACTCCTCACGGCGCGTCTTGCACCCGAGGCAACCGCCACCGTCAGAAAAAGATATAAAATTATCGAGAATTGCGGTCTTGCCTTCGACCACGCCGCCATTCTTGCAGGCGCCATGGCACTTCTCAAAAGAGAAGGCAAGTATCACGATGCGCTCTTTGCATTCCTCCCCGAAAAATTCACCCTGTCTGCCTTGCAGAGAGTTCAGGAGACTCTCCTCGGCACGCCTCTTCTTGCCGCAAACTTCCGTAGAAAGATAGCGGAATTCGTTGAGGAGACGGATGAATATACGGAGGGCGCAGGCCACCGTCCCGCAAGGCTATTCAAAAGAAAGGCTTTGGACAATGGATGAGGTTAAAAACTTAGACGTTTACATTCAGCGAATGGAAAAATCCCTTATGGATAAGCTTTTCTTCGTTGATAAGCTCTATGAGCCTGTGGACACGATCCTTGATTTCGGCTGTGCAAACGGAGTTCTCGTCAAGGCTATGAGCAGGCTATTTCCCGAATACGGGTATATCGGCTACGATATAAGCGAGGAAATGATAAAGAAGGCCCGGGAATATGCTCCGGAGTGCAGCTTCTATCAAAGCTGGGATGATATGAAATTATCCCCCGAAAGCACGCTGATAAATATATCAAGCACCGTTCACGAGGTATACTCCTACGGAACTGAGGAATCTGTTGAGGAATTCTGGGGCAGAGTTTTCAACTCCGGCTTCAAATACGTAGCCATCAGGGATATGATGCTTTCTCAAAGCGCTTTTGCTCCCTCCGATCCCGCAGACGTTGAAAAAGCAAGAGGGCTTTACCCCGAAAAGCTGGCGGAATACGAAAGCATATGGGGAAGCATTGACGAGGGCTTTAACCTGATACATTACCTTCTCAAATACCGTTACACTGAAAACTGGGATAGGGAGGTCAGAGAAAACTATCTTCCCATAACGGTCGAGCAAATGCAAAAGCTCATCCCGCCTGATTACGAAATTATCTATAAAGAGCATTACGTTCTTCCTTTCATTCACGGGAGCATATACCACGACTGCGGCATAGATCTCAAAAACGCGACCCATTTCAAGCTTCTTCTGAAGAAGAAATAAATCATACGAAAAAGAAAGGGCTTACTTATGAAAAAGACACTTATCGTAGTAGATATGCAGAACGACTTCATCGATATGGCGCTTGGCACCGCAGAGGCAGTTGCCATCGTACCCGCAGTTCGGGCAAAGATCGAAGAGTATCGCAAAAACGGCGATGAGATCATCTTCACAAGAGATACTCACGCTGAAAACTATCTTGAAACTCCCGAGGGAAAGAAGCTCCCCGTTCCTCACTGCATCAAGGGGACGAAGGGCTGGGAGATCGCAGACGGCCTTTACGTTGAGGGCGCAAAGATCATAGACAAGCCCAATTTCGGCTGGCCCGGCTGGAAAGAGGAGGACCTTGAGGCAGTTGAGCTTATCGGACTCTGCACGGATATCTGCGTGGTATCCAACGCCCTTATAATCAAGGCTACCTTCCCCGATGCCGAGGTTAAGGTGGACAGCGCCTGCTGCGCAGGCGTTACTCCCGAGAGCCACGCGGCGGCCCTCACAACCATGGGTATGTGCCAGATCGACGTTATCTGACGGGCACGTAAAAATGATAAGATTAAACGGAAATCTTCCCGAGCCTTTTTTCAGAGATGGAAGGATGCTCAAGGATTATACGCTTAACGAAATAAAACAAAGATTGAATGGCGGTGAATTTTAATGTTTGATGCAAGAAAAGTAAAGGACCAGTGCGTGGAATGGATCCGCAGGTTTTTTGAGGAAAACGGCCCCGGCTGCAATGCAGTCCTCGGCATTTCCGGCGGTAAGGACAGCTCTATTGCGGCGGCGCTCTGCGTTGAGGCCCTTGGACGTGACAGGGTCATCGGTGTGCTGATGCCCCAGGGCGAGCAGCACGATATCGATATGGCGCATCTGCTTGTTGACCATCTCGGTATCAAGCACTACGTTGTAAACGTAAAGGACGCTGTGGATGCGGTGCTGAACAGCCTTCCCGAGGAGCTTCAGCTGACGAGCCAGTCTATCCAGAACCTCCCTCCCAGGATCAGAATGTCTACCCTTTATGCAATTTCCCAGAGCTGTAACGGACGTGTTGTAAATACCTGCAACCTCTCCGAGGACTGGGTGGGCTATTCCACAAGATACGGCGATTCCGTAGGCGATTTTTCACCTATGTCCAACCTGACCGTAACGGAGATCAAGGAGATAGGACGTCTTCTCGGCGTTCCCGCAGTGCTCGTAGACAAGACCCCCATCGACGGGCTTTGCGGAAAGTCTGACGAGGAGAATCTTGGCTTTACCTATGCAGAGCTTGACGTTTACATCAGAACGGGCGTGATCGAGGACGAAAACAAGAAGGCCCTTATCGATAAAAAGCATAAGGCAAACCTTTTCAAGCTGGAGCTTATGCCAAGCTTCAAGCCTGAAATATAAAAAAGCTACCCGAAAAAGAGTGTGAACTCTTTTTCGGGTAGCTTTTTTTGTAGTATTGTTTCGGGAAATCTGTAAGCCGGGTTCTGTAAGGCTTTCGCCCTGACTGCCATCTATCTCGAACGTACATTGCTGTACGTCTCCAGCCACCCGCAGAGATGTGTCGGGCAGACACGGCCGAAGCCCTCTGCATACGGTGTTGCACCGGATAGGGTTTACATTTGCACACAGTTGCCTGTCGTGCCGGTGAGCTCTTACCTCGCCTTTCCATCCTTACTGAACAAAGGCAAGCCTTTGTTCAGCGGTTTATTTCTGTTGCACTTTCCCGGAGGTTACCCTCGGCGGACGTTATCCGTTATCCTGCCCTGTAGTGCCCGGACTTTCCTCACACCAATACCTTTCGGCGCCATGGCGCGCGGCAGTCCGACTTCCCAATTCGTTATTTTACATTCAGATGTCGCTTCTGTCAAGCTTTTTATCGTCCTTCTTTTTAAAGGAGAAGCCGTTTCCGTTAACCTCGCTGACTCTCGTTACTATCATAAATGCCGTAGGGTCAACGTCAAGAATAAGTCTCTTCGCGCGGGCAAGCTGTCGGGTGGAGATTATCGTCATAACCATCTCGCAGGGCTCGCCGGTGAGACCTTTCCTTGAGGAAATGAGGGTGATACCGCGGTGCATATCCGTAAGGATGGCGGCGCGTACCTCCTCCATATTGTTGCTGATAACGGAGATCTGGATCTTTTCGTTGCCCATGACCATTACCTGGTTGACAACGAAGGAGTTGATAACGATCATAACCACGCCGTAGAGGACCTCGGTAAGATCGCTCTTGATAAGCTGTGTTGCAATGATAACAGCGTCAAAGCAAAGGAGCGTGGTTCCCACAGGTGCTCCCGTCAGCTTATTGATGACAAGGGGAGGAATATCCATACCGCCCGTTGAGGCTCCCGTTCTTGCAACAGCACCGATGGAAACACCGATAAGAAGGCCTGCAACTGCCGCGTTGAGGATAAGGTCAACCTCCATATCAGGTCCGGAGAGGGGGCCGCCTGCGGCAAAGATCTTTTCAAAAATGCCGAGGAAGAAGGGATAGAGCACTGTGCTTGCCGCAGTAGTTATGGCAAAGCGCTTGCCGATAACGACGGCGCCAAGGATAAAGAGTCCTAAGTTTATCGCAAAAACTATGTAGGAAACCTCGATGGGCCAGCCCTCGGGAATAAACTTCTCAAGGAAAATGGAAATACCGGTAACGCCGCCTACAACGATGCCCGTAGGCATAACGAAGGCCGCAATGGCAAATGCGTAAAGAGCGTTTCCCAGCACGAGGATCACGGTATTTGCGATTGCCATCAGCACTTTTTTTCTTTTTGAAACAGATTTGATCATATTTCCTCTTCAATATATGTTATTTATACCTTTAATATACCACTCTGCGCTTTTTTTGTCAATCGGGGACGAAGGGGATTTTTCTTTTGGCAGTCATTTATTGCAAGTTTTTACTGTTTTCGCAGGCAGCCCGGGTTATGATAAATAAAAAGAATGAAAAGGCAGGGTTGTTTATGAAAAAGCATATATTGATCGTAATGGCGGCGCTTTTGTGCACGTGGCTTTTTTGCGGTTGTGAAGAAAAGGAGCTGACGGGAAAAAACGAACAAGGCTCAAAGGAGCAGTACCTCATCGTAACGCCGTTCGGAGGGATAGAGGAGGATACTGCGAAGCTCATATCCCTTTGCCTTGAGGAGAAGGGATATGCGTCGGTGATCGAGCACGTGGATGCTGTCCCGTCAGAGCGGGACGGTGTTATTGGGGTTATAGCCGTCGGATGTGAAGCCCGGGTGGCGGAGGGGGTGCCGTACGTCCGCGCAAGCTTCGATATGGGAGAGGAGCCGAAAGAAAACGTAATAGCTCCCTGCCTTACCTCGGGGAACGTAGCAAGAGCGGCGCTTCTTCTTTTGCCGGAGGCATCACGGTTCTTTGTTTTCTCCTCCGAGCCCGGTGCGGCTGACGTTCAGGCAGCCTGCGACGTCCTTGACGCAAGCGGAGTTGACTATACGGTAGAAACCATCGGATCGGGCACCCTTGAGGAGGCTGTCAGAAAAGCGGAGGAAAAAGGCAGCGATGCCCTGATCCTACCGTCGGATCGGCTTTGCGGCGGAGGATTTGAGATAACGGGGGATTCTTTTCCCGTTTTTGCCGTGGGAGAGGGCGAGCCGGTTCAGGGGGCGCTTGCAAGCTTTTGTATAGACGCCCAAAGAATGGCAAGAGATACCTCGGATATTGCCGTCGCCCTCCTGGAGGGAAGAGAGACGGAGCTTAGAGCCGAAAGCTATTACGTCCTTTGTATCAGCAAATGCCTCGCAGAAAAATTCACCCCGGATATAGAAGCAGTAAAGGAGGACTTTCACGTAGTGATAGTGGAATAAACCCGAATTTATACCCATCCCCTTTTCAAAGTTTTTTGAGAGTGCAAAATTCCGACAGTAAATATGTCATTCTTTCCTATTTCATCAAATAGCCTTGAAATTCTCGCATATTATGATATAATCAACAATAATGAAGAGAGCTTCGCTCTCTATATCGAAAGAGGTAAAAATATGAAAGTAATCGTATGCGAGCTTTGCGAGGGCAGAGAGTTTGCAAAGCAGGACGGAATGTTCGTATGTCAGTCCTGCGGCTCCAAGTACACTCCCGAGGACGCAAAGAAGCTCATGATAGAGGTTGAGGGCGATGCCCCTGCATCTGCCGCAAGAACAGGTGCCGGCACCAACACGGATCTTGAAAGATATCTCACCCTTGCGCGCCGTGCAAGCGAAAGCGACAACAATGCTGACGCCGCAAAATACTACGGTCTTGCCCAGACCGAGGCTCCCGACAGCTGGGAATGCCTTTTCTTCAGCACCTATCACACCGCAATGCAGACGAACATCGCAGGTATCTCCTCCGCTGCTCTTCTTGTGAACAACTGCCTTAATTCCGTTATTGATCTTATCGCAAACAGCACCCCCGAGGAGGAAAAGCTTGACGCCGCAAGAAAGGTAGCTTCTCACTGCGTTGTGATCTCTCAGATGCTCTTCAACGCCGCAAAGAATCATTATAACGGTATCGGTGACAGCATCCGCTCAAACTACACAGGCGAATACCGCCAGCGCGCTTCCGCCGCCCGCCTTATTACCGATACTCTGGCAAGCCTTCTTGAGGCACACTTCGGCGACAACCCCGATTATTATCCCATCATCGCCGAATCCCGCAAAAACGGCTTCGATCTCAAGGAAAACAACGGCTTTGCGTTCGACAACGAGATCGTAAGCATCGAGGATCTTGAGAAGATCGCAAAGTTCGATCCCTCCTACGCAAGAACGAGAGCGCAGGGAAAGATCAACGCGATCAACAACTCCGTTACCAATCTTTCCAACTCCAAGCAGAGCAACGGCTGTCTCGCAGCACTTTGCGCCCTTGGATCAGTATTATTCCTTATCCTGCAGCTCGTCCTGGGCGAAACCGGTTATGTGTACGGTGTATTGATTTGTGCAGCCCTCACAGTTGTGTGTGCCATTCCCAAGCCCAAGAGCGCAAGCAAGCTTGAAAAGGACAAGAAAGAGATCGACAGACTCAACGCAAACAAGGCAAGACTGGAAAAGCTTCTTTAATAACAGCAAAAATCCTCCCGGATCAGCGGGAGGATTTTCTTATTTCTTTCCTTTTTTGCCGTAGCTGCGGGAAGACTGCTTTTTCGAAGGCGCGGATCTTGCCGGCTTCTTTCCTTCGCTTTTGGGAGGGGACTTTTTCCTTTGGCCTTCCTTTTTCGTTTCCTTCTTCTGCCCCTTATCTTCCGCCTTCACGGGGGGCTTTCTCGTATCGGGGGTAACGAGGCAATCCTTTGAGAAGCCGATAAGGTCTTCTCTGCCTGCCTTTTTTAGCGCCTCGCGGACCAGATTTCGGTTTTCGGGGCGGCGGTACTGAAGGAGAGCCCTTTGAAGCTGCTTTTCACGGTAATCCGTTGTGCAGTAGACCTCCTTGCCCGTCAGGGGATCGATGCCCGTATAGAACATAACGGTGGAGGCGGTGCCGGGGGTAGGATAATAGTCCTGCACCTGCTCGGGATTAAGGCCTATCTTCTTTGTATAAAGGGCAAGCTCCACCGCATCCGAAAGTCTCGAGCCGGGGTGGCTTGACATAAGATAGGGCACGAGGTACTGCCGGAGACCCTCCTCCTCGGAAAGGCGGAAGAACTTTTCGCGGAATTTATCGTAAACTGCAATATCCGGCTTGCCCATGCAGGAAAGGACGTGGCTTGAGCAGTGCTCAGGTGCGACCTTCAGCTGACCGCTGACGTGATCGCGCACGAGCTTTCTGAAAAATGCATCGCTTTCGTCTGCAAGCATATAGTCAAATCGGATTCCGCTTCGGATAAACACCTTTTTGATGCCGGGGATCTTTTCGACCTCGGAGAGAAGCTGTATGTACTCGGAATGGTCTGCGTCAAGATTTTTGCAGGGGGTGGGCACGAGGCAGCGCTTGTTCTGACAAACGCCGCTTTCAAGCTGCTTTTTGCAGGCGGGAGCGCGGAAATTCGCCGTAGGGCCGCCGATATCGTGGATATATCCCTTGAAATCGGGCAACGAGGCGATAAGACGAGCTTCCTCAACGACGCTTTCGATGCTTCTGGAGCGGACGCTTCTTCCCTGATGGAAGGCGAGGGCGCAGAAATTACAGCCGCCGAAGCAGCCGCGGTTGTGGGTGATGGAAAACTTCACCTCCGCAATTGCGGGAACGCCTCCCTCAGCCTCGTACATAGGATGCCAGTCCCGCTTGAAGGGAAGCGCGTAAACGCGGTCAAGCTCCTCGCGCTCAAGGGGCGGCTGGGGAGGATTCTGAACGAGCATCCTGTCGTCGTAATATTCAACTATAGCCTTGCCGTTGACAGCGTCGTTGTTCTTATACTGCACCGCAAATGCCTTGGCGTACTTCTTTTTGTCGGCTTTCAGCTCGTCGTAGTCGTAGCCACGGGGCTCGCCGTTTTCGGTGTAGCCCTCGGCGCACTCGAAGTTGATCTTTTCTCCTCTTTTGCAAAGGTAGGAGGTTCCGCGCACGTCCCTTATCTTCTTTACGGGAATGCCGCGGTCAAGAAGCTTTGCGATTCGGGTGATGGACTTCTCGCCCATTCCGTAGGAGAGGATGTCGGCACGGGAGTCAACGAGAACAGAGCGGCGCACCTTGTCCGTCCAGTAATCGTAATGCGCGCATCTTCTGAGAGACGCCTCGATACCGCCGATGATGATAGGCACGTCACCGTATGCCTCGCGGATGCGGTTACAGTAAACGATAACGGCGCGGTCAGGTCTGTAGCCTGATCTTCCGCCGGGGGAATAGTAGTCGCCCGTTCTCTTTTTCTTTGCCGCAGTATAGTGGCATACCATAGAGTCGATATTTCCCGAAGAAACGAGAAATCCGAGACGGGGACGGCCGAATTTCTTCATTGATTCACAGCTTTTATAATCAGGCTGAGGGAGCATTGCAACGACAAAGCCCTCCGCTTCAAGCACACGGCAGATAAGAGCCGAGCCGAAGGAAGGGTGATCCACGTATGCATCGCCCGAAACGTATACGAAATCGGGCACGTCCCGCCCGAGAGCGTGTACCTCCTCGGGAGTAACGGGCAAAAAGCTTTTTGCAAGTTCCATAATTTTTCCTATCTTTGTTTTGGAGGTTTTTGCAAAGAACTTTTTTGGAAAAAAGTTCTCTGCACTCTCAAAAAACTTTAAAAAGACTTTATTTTTATTAAAGTTTTACTCAATTTTTTTCAAAAAATTGCGGATTCTTAAGGCAGCGCCTTAAGTCGCCTCCGATTGCGGTGCCCGAAATCAAAAGATTTCGACCGCGGCTCCTTCGCTCGGTCGCTTCATCTGCCACTGGCAGCGCTTCCTCGCTCACCCGCAGAGGCGAAACACCTTTTGCCTTCAGGGATTCCAAAGGGCACCTGGAAGAATCGAAGATTCTTCTCGGAGAAATCAAAGATTTCTCCCTTGGTCAGCCCACCGCTTGTGGGCGAAACCGTTAAGGCTTCAACAAACGAAATTTGATAATACAAACCGTCAAATTTCCTCGCCGTCACCGAAATCGAAGAAATTACCGTCTATTGTTATCAGCATACCTGCCTGATGCTCGTTGATACGTCCGTAAGTCTCCTCGCTGACGGAAAATTCCTTTGTTTCTCCTCCGTCCGTAAGGAAGGTTACAATAAACATCAGCTTATAACGAGGCATTTTCGGCGTACCGCCGTAGCTTTCTTCCATTCGTTTGGACACGACTCTCGCATACTCGGCAAACGGCTCGGGGGTAGGCTCCGACAATATTTCTTCATCAATAGCTTCCTGCTGTTTTTTTGCTTTTTTGCCTCCTATCGCCAAAGCCGCAAACATTACAACAAAAATAGCAAGAATCAGAATAAGCACCCAAGAATAATCGTCAAACACAGCCATCCCTCGCTTTTAAATAAAAATCCAAAACTGCCAAAGAGTTTTTCCTTCACATTTCCCGAAGGGAAATATATCACACGCGAAGCGTATATCACTCGCCGTCAAGCGAATATCACTGCTCCTCTGTGCTCTGTACAAGGAGCAAGAACTCTTCCCTCGTCATAATAACGTTCACCGCGGAAAGAAACGCGGGAGCGGTAAGCCCCGAGGGGAGACCAAGCTTCTCTGCGATGCGGTCTCTTCGCTCGGAACTTCCCTCGCTTCCGGAAAGACCGAGGGTAAAGAGGTCTGTCTTCGTTACCTTTTCGCCGCTTCTCGGTTCAACGGTATGGTTTTTCAGAAAGGTCTCGAAAATTGAGCGGATAATGTCTGCATCGACCCCCTCAACTCCCAGAGTTCCCTCCTTGGAGCCCTCTCTTTTGCGTTTTTCTTTTCCTTTTATTTTAGGAATATACAGATTATATATCTTATCTGCGGGGACGGAGCCCGAGATATGGGAGCGGATAAGCTTTCCCGCCCCGTCGGAATCGGTAAGAATAACAACTCCGTTTTGAGACAGACGTTTTATAAGAGCAAGCTTTTCGCGGCTTTTGAACACTCCGAAGCCGTCTGTTGTGATGATCTCTCCGTCGATAACGGAGGAGACCTTTATTTTATCGTACTTGCCCTCAACGATTATGGGCAGGTCTATTTTTATCTTATCCATTTATCTCATCCTCTTCTTTGCGGGGATGGTGCAGATAAGTCTTTCAAGTGCTATGTAATCAAGCTGAGTGCTTTTCAGCTTTATATCTGCCTCGCGGCAACGCTTGGCGGCGGCAAGAAGCCTCTCCGGAGGAGAGCCCGCCACAGCCTTGAGATAAAGGCCTGCGCGGTACTCGTGCATCTTCGTTTTTGCCGCCACGGTCTGCTTGTCCGCCCCCTCCTCGGCAAGATATGCCACCGTCATCATATCGCAGATACACTTCGTTACTGACGCCAGCACTCCGACGGCGCTCTCCCGGTGCATCTTATGTATATGAAGAACGGAAAGAGCCTTTCTCCTGTCGCCGTCAAGGATGGCGTTTGCAAGAGCGAAGGCATCCTCCTCGGCAGTTACGGAGCTTATTTCCATAATATGGGAGCTGTCGATGGAGGATATCCCGTTTGCAAGGGAATACGCCGCCAGCTTTTCAAGCTCGCCGGAAAGGATAAACATATTGCCCGTTGCCCGGCTGAGAAGAAGCTCCTGGGCATCGGGGGTAATGGCAAGAGAGTCCTGAGAAAGGCGGCGCGCCATCCATTTTTTAAGCTCGGCGGGGGTTTCTGCCGTCAGGTCCACAAGCTTTGCCACCGCCTCGTACTGCTTGTACATCTTTGAGGGGCGCTTTGCGCTGCCCGCATCAAAGCCTCCGGGGGGAGCCACGATAAGGAGCACCGTCCTGTCGGGATCGATGCTTTCTATTATATCTATCAGGATCTTCGTTTCTTCCGTTGAAAGAGAGGTGAGGTCTGCGTTGTAGCGGACGAATATCCTGTCTCCCATCATGGAAACGGAAAGTACCGCCGCTTCGAGCTCTCCGAGATTGGCATCGTTTTCGGCGTTGATAATATGAGTATTCCAGGATGCAAGGTCGGGGTCGTCGCCGACGGTGTGCTTCTCAGCCCTTCCCGCATAGAATTTTTTCAGGTACTCCTCGTCTCCGTAGAAAAGATAAGTGCCATAAAGTCCGCTTTTCAATTCCTTTCTGAATTCTGCCTGAGTCACGGATATACCTCCCTTCGGTCGGTTAAATGAAAAATGAATAATGAAAAATTTAGGTTGATTTTTGCCCTTGGGGGCAAAAATCTTCATTATTTCACTGCAAAAGCTTTCTTACCTTCACTTCCATACGGGTACGCTGGGCTGTGAGTCCCTTAAGCTCCACCGCATAGTCAAGAAAGAGAGCGCCGCCCTCCTCGGTTAGGGTGTTTTCCACCTTTTTTGCATAAATACACATATCAAGGGCGCCGTAGGGCGTTGAATACAGGCTGAAAAGCCGCTCTCCCTTTGAAATGACGAAAACGGAGGAGAGAAGTCCTCTGCGCTCAACGGTAACGCATTCGGGGGCGGCAACGTCAAAGGAGATAACGGTGCTGCAGCCCTCTGAGCCTTCAATGGCGTTCTCCTCGTAGGAAAGGGAAAGTCTTCCCTCGGAAAGCTCGATAATTCCCTCGGATGCAAGCTCATACTCCAGCTTTTCTCCGCCCTTGACCTCGGAAAGAAGGCTTTCGGGAGCGTCCTTTTTCAAGGTGAAAAAGCCGACGCCGGTCATATCGCTCTGAATGCTTTTCATTTCAACAAGGACGCGGACCCCTTTTTTTGCAGGGGCGTCCTTTACATATTCTTCAATGGGCATAGGTAAATTTCGGGGCTGCGGAAATGCGCAGCCCCTTCCTTTTGATTATTTTTTAAAGAACTCAAGCTCGCCGTCGGGAACGAAGTCGCCGCCGATGCAGGGAGCACCCCACTGCTTTACGTATCCTGTTTCAACAGGAGCCGCCCAGTGGATGGCGTTCTTGATGATCTGAATAACGTTTTCGTTGTAGTATACGGGGAATTCCTCGTGGCCGGGCTGGAAGTAGAATACGCGTCCGTAGCCCCTTCTCCAGCAGCAGCCGCTGCGGAATACGTAGCCTGTCTCGAACCAACCCATAAATACGAGCTCGTCGGGCTCGGGAATCTGGAAGGGCTCTGCGTAGATCTCCTCAGCATCAAGCTTGAAGTGAGTGGGAATACCCTTTGCGATGGGGTGGATGGGGTTTACGTTCCATACGATCTCCTGCTTGTTCATACCCCAGAGAAGGTTACCCGTAGTGCCGACTACCTTCTGGAAGACCTTGGAGTAATGAGCGGAGTGAAGGCAGATAAGACCCATTCCCATATAGACCTTCTGCTTTACCTTTTCCGCGATCTCATCGGAAACCTCCCAGTGTGCCATATGGCCCCACCAGATAAGAACGTCGGTGTTGTCAAGAACCTCGTCGGTAAGTCCGTGCTCGGGCTCGTCAAGAGTAGCGGTCCTTACCTCAAAATCATCGCATCCGATAGCCTTTGCGATCTGCGCGTGAATACCCTCGGGGTATACTTCAGCGATCTTTTCTTCTTCTCTTTCGTGTCTGTATTCGTTCCAGACGGTTACTCTGATCTTTGCCATAACAAATCTCACTTTCCGAATAAATTTTGATACGTTAATTATATCAAATGATCTTTCCCTTTTCAATAGTTTTAATAAATGAAGACAAAAAAGTAATTTCCATATTTGCCATTCTTTAAATTCGGGTTTATCGGTGGGTTTAAGCTGACGAAAATAAGGCTCCCTCCGAGAGGGAGCAGTCAGCCGCAAGGCTGACTGAAGGAGCTTGCGTGAACGAACGGAAAGCAGTCGCTATAAAGCGAGCAAGTAACGTTCGTGTCGAGTGCTCCTTCCGTCTCGCTTCGCGAGCCACCTCCCTCCCGGAGGGAGGCTTGGGTGCAAATCGCTTCTTCA
>SVTD01000059.1 GCA_015063955.1 Oscillospiraceae bacterium
AAAAGTTCTCTGCACTCTCAAAAAACTTTGAACTATTGGTGTAGCTGAAGTTTACAAGGCAAAAGTTGCAGGGCAAAGCCCTGCGGCGCTTACAGCGCCAGCCAACGCGGGAATAACCCCGAAAATGAACGAGTTCATTTTCGGGGTTATTCCCGTATAGCGTTGGCTTTTGCCTTTTCGCTATCTTTGTTTTTTGAAGTTTTTTGCGGAGCTTTTTTTCAAAAAAGCGACCGTTTCCTTATTACTTGAACTGTTCGATTAACCCGAATTTGAAAAGTCTGAAGCCCTGCAAGCTAAAGCTTGCAGGGCTTATTTTATTCTTCGGCTTTTTCAAAGGCGATCTCGCCGTCGCGCATAACGGCGGTGACCTTATCGCCGGATTTTATGGTGCCGGAGAGCATTGCCTCAGAGAAGCTGTCCTCCACACGGCGAACTATTGCGCGGCGTAAGGGACGCGCACCGTATACGGGATCAAAGCCCTCCTTTGCAAGGTATTCTGCAACCTCATCCGTAAAGGTCACGGCGATTCCCTGAGCGGCGATCCTCTCACGGACGCTTTCAAGCATAAGATGTGCGATCTCCTTGATATTTTCATCGCTCAGCTTATTGAATACGATTATCTCGTCAATCCTGTTAAGGAACTCGGGACGGAAGGTACCCTTGAGGGCTTCCTTAATCTTTTGTGCCATATCCTCATTCTCGTTTGAAGATGCGGCAAAGCCCAGCCTTTTAGGCTCCGTAATGCTTTGTGCGCCTACGTTTGAGGTCATTATTATGACTGTATTCTTGAAATCCACACGTCTGCCCTGGGCATCTGTCAGTATTCCGTCGTCAAGTATCTGAAGAAGGATATTAAAAACGTCGGGATGAGCCTTTTCGATCTCATCGAAAAGAACTACTGAGTAGGGTCTGCGTCGGATCTTCTCCGTAAGCTGGCCGCCCTCGTCGTATCCTACGTATCCGGGAGGGGAGCCTATCAGCTTGGAGGTCGAATGGCGCTCCATATATTCGGACATATCTATCCTTATCATTGCGCTCTCATCACCGAACATCACCTCGCTGAGTGCCTTTGTCAGCTCGGTTTTACCAACGCCCGTAGGGCCCAGGAATATAAAGGAGCCCACAGGTCTTTTAGGATCCTTGAGTCCCGTTCTGCCTCGTCTTACTGCCCTTGCCACAGCGTCAACTGCCGCGTCCTGACCGATAACTCTCTCCTTAAGAAGCTTATCGAGATTCAGAAGACGCTCGCTTTCCTCTCCGCAAAGCTTCTTTACGGGAATGCCCGTCCACGCGGTGACGATATCCTCGATATCCTCCCGAAGAACTGTTGCATCCGTATTTTCCTTTTTCTCTTTTTTTGAAGCCTCCACAGCACCGCAAAGCTCCTTTTCACGGTCTCTGAGGGAGGCAGCCTTTTCAAAGTCCTCGCCGATAATTGCAGCCTCCTTTTCGGAAGACACCTTTTTCAGCTCCTCCTCAAGGGCAACGGTCTCCTCCGAGGGCATATATCCGCGAATGCGAAGCTTTGATGCCGCCTCGTCTATCAGGTCTATTGCCTTATCGGGAAGATATCTGTCACCGATGTAGCGGACGGAAAGGCTTACCGCCGCCTCTATCGCGTCATCTGAGATCTTAAGCTTGTGATGCTCCTCGTATTTTTCGCGAAGGCCCATAAGGATCTGCACAGCCTCCTCGGGGGAGGGCTCTCCCACCTTTACGGACTGAAATCTTCTCTCAAGAGCCGCATCCTTTTCTATATATTTGCGGTATTCCTCTATGGTTGTTGCGCCGATGAGCTGCATCTGACCCCGCGCCAGAGCAGGCTTTATGATATTTGCCGCGTCCACCGCGCCTTCGGCACCGCCGGCACCGATTATCGTATGGATCTCATCCACGAAGAGGATGATACGGGGATCCTTTGCCACCTCATCCATAACGCTCTTCATACGCTCCTCAAATTCGCCGCGGTACTTTGCCCCCGCAACCATTGAGGAAATATCAAGGGTGACGATGATCTTATCCGAAAGATTCTCGGGAACGGCTCCGCCTGCGATCCTTCTTGCAAGACCTTCAACCACCGCAGTTTTTCCCACACCCGGCTCACCGATCAGGCAGGGATTGTTCTTCGTTCTTCTTGAAAGTATCTGGATAACTCTCTCAGTTTCGCTGTCTCTGCCGATTATAGGGTCTATCCTTCCCTCCCTTGCGGCACGGCAAAGATCGTTTCCGAACTTTGAAAGTGTGGGGCAGCCTGCGATCTCGCCCTTTTCCTTGCCCTGATCCTTTCGCTGTCCTCCGTCCTTTGGGCGGGGTGCTCCAAATGACTGGGAAAGCTCGTTTCTTATCTCTCCCACGGAGGCACGGGCCTGTCTTATCATCTTACTTGCAAAGCAGTCGCCCTCGCTGATTATTGCGGCAAGAATATGCTCAGTTCCTATCTTATCGCTGCCAAGACGCTTTGCCGTATAGGCGCTTTCCTCAATGATCTTTTTGGTCATCGGAGTCATATTGGCGGCAGTTACGCTTGAGGGGGTGCCGCATCCAACGTTTGTCTCCACAAGCTCCTTTATATTTGCAAGAGTTACGCCGTGATTTGTGAGCACACGGTACGCAACTGAGTCCGTAACGCTGAGCAGTCCCATAAGGATGTGCTCAGATCCCACATAGGTATGACCCATTTCCCTTGCGATGGCAAGGGAAAAATCAAGTGCTCTTTCGGCTTTTTCTGTAAAAGAAGAGTTCATTTGTTACCGTTCCTTTCCTTTCTTTCATTACGCATTTTGGCGCAGACGCTTTGCTCTTTCGATATCCCTTTCCGAGGCTGAAAGATCTGCCCCTGCCAAAATGCAGAGATTTGCGGGCAGACAGCTTATAAGGAGCCTGTCAAGCTCGCTTTCGTCTCCCTTTATCAGTCCGCATGATATTCCCAGGCGGACGTCGCTGTACAGCCTGTACAGCTCCTGTGTATCTACGATCCTTGCATATTTCATAATACCCAGGGATCGCATTATTCTGTCTTCACTGTCCTTTGTGCCGTTTGTGATATATTTTTCTCTCAGAGCCCGCTCCTCACGTGCCACGGCATTTGCCGCCTCATTGAGGTTATTTATTATTTCCTCCTCGCTGACGCCAAGGGTAGTGCGGTTTGATATCTGATAAAGATCGCCGCGGGCGGCACTTCCCTCTCCGCTCTCACCTCTCACAGTGAGACCAATCTTGTGAAGGGACTGCCTTACACCCTCCATTCTTCCCATTCTCGTCAGCATAGGGAGAAACATCATTACCGAGGCTCTCATACCCGTTCCCAGATTTGTGGGACAATGGGTGAGATATCCGAGCTTTTCGGAATAGGCAAACTTTTCGTTCTTATCGATAAGCCCTTCCGCCTCAAAGCAGGCTTCCCGTGCTCCCGAAAGATCAAGCCCCGAGCGGATCGCCTGAATACGGATATGATCCTCCTCACCTATCAGTACGCTTACGGATTTTTCTTCGTTTTCCGCAATTGCAGAAAACGCTCTCGCCCTAAGCATTTCAGGGCTTGCACGGTGATTCTCCACCAGTGAGATCTTCTCTTTTTCTGCAAGTGTAGAAAACTCTGTAAAGGTATAGCCGCAGTCTTGCGACAAAGCTTTTTTCACCCTTTCTGCTATCTCTCTGCCGCAGGCGTCGTCAAGCCTTTCTCCAAAAGGATAGTCCACAATGTTTCTCGCAAGACGCACTCTCGAGGAAACGAATACGTCCTTCTCGGGACCCTTATATTCATACCAAAACATAATCCTGCCTCCCTTGTCACTGGCCCTGGCGGAGTGCGCGGATCTTATCGCGGATGGCGGCGCACTCCTCGTAGTTTTCGCTCTCTATAGCCTTTTTCAGCTCCTTTTCAAGAGCATCGATCTTTTCATCTGCCGACATCTCACGGACTACTCCCTCAGGAGCCTTTCCGCAGTGAACTGCGTTTCCGTGAAGACGGGTTATAGTTTGTGAAAGCTCATCTGCAAATACCGTATAGCATTCGGCGCAGCCTACCTTGCCCTGCTTTGAAAGCTCACGGAAAGTGGCACCGCAAAGGGAGCATCTTTTCTCCTCCCTTTTCTTTAGCCTTGAAGCTGCGGGAGCAAAAAAGCTTTCAAACAGCCCGTCCCCGAAGGGATCGGAAAGCTTCGGTATTGAAAAAGCACTTTCCTTTTGTGCCGCTGCCGCACAGTCGGGGCAGAGAGCGTATCTCGTTTCCTTTCCGTTGATTATCTCCCGATAAAGAACGGAGGCTTCTTTACTGTTACATCTGTTGCATTTCATATTAGTCCCTTCCTTTCACTTCATTTTACTGCATAAGAAGGCGGATAATCTGGCGCATTATGTCGGCGCGGACCGCATTTGCCCCTGCCAGCGTTCCTATTCTCGCAAGAGCCCCATCGGAGGTAGCAGAGAGGATCATAAGCGCTTCCCTGTCGCTGACAGCACCTGCCTCCAGAAGTCTTCGCGTGCATTCACGGGAGCCGTTTTCCGAAAGGCTGTCCCCGATGGCAGAAAAAAGCTGTTCAAGATACTGATTTTTCTCCATCCGCACCCTGACGATCCTGATATATCCGCCGCCGCCCCGGCGGCTCTCTACCATATAGCCGCTGCCGGGGGTGAATCTTGAGGAGATCACGTAGCTGACCTGACTGGGAACGCATCCCAGACTCTGGGCAAGATCGTTTCTCTTAATATTGGCAACTCCGTCGCCTTCTTCTATCATCTTTTCAATAAGTCTTGTTATCTGCTCGGAAATCAGCATTTTTCAGTCCTCCGTAAATCTTTGACTTTCTTTGACTTTAGTTTATCGCAAAGGTCAAAGAAAGTCAAAGTCAAAGAAAGTCAAATAGAGACAACCACAGCCGATTACAGCAATAAATCAAAGCTTTTCCTTCGTTTTTCTCACTTTTTCTCGTTTTTTTATTTTTTCCGTTTCCTGCTTTTGTTTATATGATAATATTGAAATGTTTAAAAATATATTGTATAATTAATAGTCAGAAACATAGATGGAGGTAATTGTAATGTATAAGATCCTTATTGCTGACGACGAGGAAATGATCCGCCGCCTTATTGCAAAATACGCGGTATTTGAGGGTCACACCGTTGCCGAGGCCTGCGACGGCATGGAGGCTGTGAATATGTGCCGCTCGGAAAGTTACGATATCCTCATATGTGATATAATGATGCCCGAGCTTGACGGCTTTTCTGCCTGCCGTGAGATACGGAAGTTTTCCGATATTCCAATAATCATGCTCTCTGCCCGCGGGGAGGAATACGATAAGCTCAACGGCTTCTCCCTCGGCATCGACGATTACGTCGTTAAGCCCTTCTCCCCCAAGGAGCTTATGATGCGCATCGACGCCGTTATGAAGCGCTACCTCAAGGACTCAAACAAAAGCGAAAAAAGCGAGAACGAGGTGTTCGAGCAGGAGGGGCTCTCCGTGGATATGACCGCCCGCATCGTATATATTAACAAAGAACGCTGTGAGCTTTCTCCCAAGGAATACGACCTTCTCTTTTATCTTATAAGAAACAGAAACATTGCCCTTTCCCGCGAGCGGCTTATAACCGAGGTCTGGGGCTACGATTATTACGGAGACGACAGAACTCTGGATACTCATATTAAGCTCCTCCGCAAGAGCCTCAAGGAATTTTCAAAATTCATCGTCACCCTGAGAGGAGTTGGCTACCGCTTTGACACAGAAGCAAAATAAAAAGCTGCAGCGCCCCGCCAGAATGAAGCTGAAAATGTTCGGCTATATGGCGGCGTTCATCGCCATCGTCATACTCCTTTTGTGGGTATTTCAGATAGTTCTTCTTGACGATATATACCGTCAAACCGTAAGGGTGGAATCCGCAGGAGTCACCTCTGCCATCGCAGTTGCCTCAAAGCTGGATTCCGACGGATTCCGCTCAAAGGTCTATAATCTGGCGGCCGAGCACTCCACCTGCGTTTCCGTTTTCGAGATAGCGGGCACGAAGGGACGGGAGATGGTTTCCGCCCACTCCCAGAATCTTTGCGTGATCCACTCCAATATGCTGGGAAACGGCTTTCTTGCAGATATTTATGCAAATGCCAAAAACACCAACGTATACGTTGAGACCGTTGAAGGATCGGCAACGGGCAACGGAAGCATCCTCTGCGCAAAGGTCGTGGAGAACGGCGCCTCCGATATCCTTATCGTTGTAAATACGCCCCTTGCTTCAGTTGATGCAACCGTCAACACCCTTCATCTCCAGTTCGGAATAATTTCCGCTATCCTTCTTATCATTGCGGCGATAATGGCGTTTATCATTTCAGAAAGAATAACCCGCCCCGTTGCGGCAATGAGCCGCGAGGCAAAAAAGCTTGCCGTTGGTAACTATGACGTTAACTTCGAGGGCGGTGAGTTTCTCGAAACCGCGGAGCTTGGCGCAACGCTGAACTACGCCGCCGAGGAGCTTTCAAAGCTTGATACAATGCAAAAGGAGCTCATCTCCAACATATCCCACGATCTTCGCACCCCTCTTACCATGATCTCAGGCTACAGCGAGGTCATGAGGGATATTCCCGGAGAAATGACTGCTGAAAATATGCAGATAGTCATTGACGAAACGAAACGGCTTTCCACCCTCGTTAACGACCTGCTCGACCTTTCCCGTCTTACCGGCGGTCAGCGAAAGCTGAATAAGACCGTATTCTCTCTTACTGAATGCGTCCGCTCGACCATCGCAAGATACTCTCATCTCTCTGAAAATGACGGCTACTCAATTACCCTCGACGCTGCAGAGGATATTACAGTTGAGGCCGATGAGATGCTTATACTTCAGGTCATATATAACCTTATCAGCAACGCCATTAACTATACGGGCGAGGATAAAAAGATCCACGTAAGCCAGACGGTGAATAACGGCATTTGCCGAATATCCGTTTCCGATACGGGCGAGGGCATTCCCGAGGAAAAGCTCCCCTATATCTGGGACAGATATTACCGCACCGGGGACTTTCATAAGCGTGCCGTTTCAGGCACAGGCCTCGGCCTTTCCATCGTAAAAAACGCCCTTGTCCTCCACCACGCCCCCTTCGGCGTATCAAGCACCGTGGGCGTAGGCTCAACCTTCTGGTTCGAGCTCCCCGTCCTTTCCGATAAGAACGACAAATAACCGCATAACAAAAAGCTGACCTTCAAACTCGGGTTTATCGGGGGTAACCTACTTTCTTTAGAAAAAGAAAGTAGCAAAGAAACCTCAAAAAAACAAAGATAGCGAAAAGGCAAAAGCCAACGCTTCAGGAAAAAAAACGAAAATTAACTTGTTCATTTTCGTTTTTTTCCTGAAGCGTTGGCTGGCGCTGTAAGCGCCGCAGGGCTTTGCCCTGCAGCTTTTGCCTTGTAAAGTCCAGCTACACCAATAGTATAAAGTTTTTTGGGAGTGCAGAGGACTTTTTTACAAAAAAGTCCTTTGCGTCCCCTCCCCGCCAACCACGAATTCGGGATCATAGGGGTTTTACCTGAGTTCTGCTAAATGACTCCCAGATAATCGAGTATTCCGTTTGCAACTCCCGTTGCAAAGAGGAAAGGGGCGTCTGCCATAAGTGCGGCGTCTCCCGGATTCGTTATAAACCCAAGCTCTATGAGAGTTGCGGGCATCCTCGTTCTTCTGAGAACGTACAGGGTCGGGCGGACGAACACTCCTCTGTTCTGAAGACCCGTTACTGCAGAAAGCTCACGGAGTATACTCTCAGCCAAAGCCTCAGCTTCTCCGCCGCGGCGGAATACGTACGCCTCACTACCCGAGGCTTGAGTAATATCCGATGCATTGGCATGAAGGCTGACGAAATAATCAGCGCCCCAGCTGTTTGCATCGTTTACTCTCGCCGCAAGGGATGACGCATTTGAGGTGCCGAGCTGTGTTTCAGGAGTGGGACGCGACAGGCGCACCTCCTGACCTGCAGCCCGGAGAAGAGCTGCCGTTTCAACTCCTATCTCATAAACGAGATCCTGCTCACGGTACCCGTTTCCCTCCGCTCCCGCATTGGGATTTTGGGGGTTATGCCCCTGATCTATATATATCCTTGCCATAAAAACCATTCCTTTCGGTATATTCAATGACAGTATATGCCGCCATCGGAGACTTGACATGAAAGAAATTCAGAAAATACTCAGCCGCGTGCGCCTTGCCGTGGAAAAATACGATATGATCGCCGAGGGCGACCGCATCGCCGTCGGCGTTTCGGGAGGAAAGGACTCTCTCGTTCTTCTTATGGCTCTGGCAGAGCTAAGAAAATTCCTGCCCCGGCACTTTGACATAGTTGCCGTTACCGTTGATATGGGCTTTGACACCTGCGAGGCTTCCCCTGCCCCCAAAGCCACCCACGGGGAGATCAGAGAGCTTTGCCTCCGCCTTGATGTGCCCTACGTCGTTAAGGAAACGGAGCTTGCTCACATAATATTTGACGTTCGTAAGGAATCTAATCCCTGCTCCCTTTGCTCAAGAATGCGACGCGGCATCCTCCACGATACGGCAAAGGAGGCAGGTTGTAATAAGGTAGCTCTGGGACATCATTACGACGATGCCGTAGAGACCTTTATGCTTAACCTCTTCTTCGAGGGCAGAGTAGGCTGCTTCTCCCCCGTTACCCTCCTTTCCAAAAAGGAGCTTATCCTTATACGCCCCCTCGTTCTCACAGAGGAAAAGATGATAAAGCATTTTGCAAACAAAGTCGCGCTTCCCGTTGAAAAAAGCCCCTGCCCCGAGGACGAGCACACGGAAAGAGAATATATGAAGCAGTATCTCTCCGATTTTGACCACCGCCACAGAGGCCTTTACCGAAGAATTTTGGGAGCACTTGAGCGCGGAGGTATTGACGGATGGCACGAATAAGTGTATAATGTATATTTGAGCAAAATACAAATCCAATCATTTTGAGGTATATATGCAGTTATTCTTTAAGAAAGCCATTGCAATTTTATTAACTTTCACCCTTATTTTTGCAGTAGTGCCTGCAGTAAGTGCAGAAGATAATGACAACCGTCTCCTTTACGGAAGAAAGCAGCTTCAGAAATTGGAAAACGGCAACGATCTTACAAAAGCATACGACAGGATCGTTACGGCGATCGAAGCGAGAGAAGACTCGGTAACCCTCTCCGACCTCTCTCTCACCGCAGAAGACGTAGAGCTTGTGTATACCGCCTACAGAAACGATCCCCACGGACATTTCTGGCTTGGCGACACTTACTCCTATTCCGGATACTCCAACGGAATCGTAGCCGCCTTCATGCCCGGCTATAACGAGCTCGGAAGCGTAAGCGACGAGGCGTTTGCAAGCGAGGTTGAGGCATACGATGCGGCAGTAAAGCAGGTCATTAATAATGCAGGCATCAGAAGCGGCATGAGCGATTATGAAATAGAGCTGAGACTCCATAACGCCCTTGTTAACAAGCTTGATTATCAAAATAGTCAGAACGCTCATAACTCCTACGGCGCTCTCGTCGAAAACGTAGCCGTATGCCAGGGATATACCCTTGCCTTCAATTACCTTCTCCGCCTCTGCGGAATCGAAGCACACTACGTTGCCGGCTACTCCAGAGATATCCCCCACGCATGGTCACTCGTTCTTGTTGACGGTCATTACTACTACACGGACCTTACGTGGGATGACCCTTTAGGTACTCACCAGGGCTGCAACGAGATATTCCACTCCTACTTTAACGTAACCGAAAACATCCTGAAGTTTGATCACACCTTCAGCCCCACCCCCTACGAGCTACCCGTCTGCGAGGACGTAATGGACTCCTATTACGCTCACAATCCCGAAAGGATCATGGACGGCTCTCCCGACGCAGCTCTCGTTGCATCCTTCTTCAATAACGGCTCTGCCTCCGTCTACATTCCCGAGGAATATACCGATTCCTTTATCTCATGGTTCAGAACAAATATCCGCGAGATCGCAGAGCTGGCAGGCTATGACCTCTCAGAGCCTCTGTCCTACGTTTACACCCACTCACAAAACGAATACCATCTCATTATTGAGGGCGTCTTTCTCAAGCCCGAGATCACAGTCATTCTCGGCGACGTTAACGGCGACGGATCGATAAACTCAATGGACTCCAATACCCTCAGACGTATTCTTGCAGGTGTTCTGACACCTACGGATATCAACATCGCAGGAGGAGACCTTGACAAAGACGGCACCATCTCAAGCGTTGACTCAAACCTTCTCAGAAGACTTATTGCAGGTAGCTGATAAATGGAAAGCATCGTACTAAAGGATAAGGTCGCCGAGTATCTGATGGGAACCTCTCAGGAGGATATCAAGGCTTACGTTTCAGAGCTTCAGACCTTGATGTCATACTACAAATGCGCAATGCACGAGATAGAGGCGAAGTTCAAGGTCCTCAACGAGCAGTTCTCACTCCAACACGAGCGAAACCCCATCGAAAGCATTAAAACGAGATTGAAATCCTTCGAAAGCATCAGAGAAAAGCTTGAGCGCAAGGGACTTCCACTTACTGTACAGTCTATCTGGGATAATCTGAACGACGTAGCGGGCATCCGCGTCGTCTGCAGCTTTATGGACGATATCCATATGCTGGCATACTGCCTGATCTCTCAGGACGATGTAAAGCTTATCGAGATCAAGGACTACATAAAGAACCCAAAGCCCAACGGCTACAGGAGTCTGCACATCATAGTTGAGGTGCCCATATTCCTCCTTGATGAGACTCGCCGCGTTCGCGCCGAGGTTCAGCTCAGAACGATTTCAATGGAATCCTGGGCAAAGCTTGAGCACAGAATGATCTATAAGAAGAACCTTTCCGAGGAGCTTCTCTCAAAGACCCGCGACGAGCTTCGCGAGTGCGCCGAGATATCAAGCCAGCTTGACCACAAAATGCAGGCTATAAGAAATATCATCGAAAAATAAAAAAGACCTACGGTCACGCAGCGTGCGTGACCGTAGGTTTTTTTATTCCTTTACAAGATGGCGGAACTGCTGAGAATAAAGCTTTTCATAAGCGCCGCCGAGTGCCATAAGAGCCTCGTGGCTTCCGCGCTCCGTTATCCTTCCGTCGCTTATAACGGCGATCTCATCGGCATTCTTGATGGTGGAAAGACGGTGGGCAACAACGATTGTGGTCCTTCCGCGGCAAAGCTCATCAAGAGCAGACTGAATAAGTATCTCCGTTGTATTGTCGAGAGCGCTGGTGGCCTCGTCCAGAATAAGTATGGGAGGATTCTTTAAGAATACTCTCGCAATGCTGAGGCGCTGCTTCTGTCCTCCGGAGAGGCGCACGCCCCTCTCGCCGATCTCCGTGTCATAGCCGTCGGGCATTGCCATGATATAATCATGGATGTTGGCTCTCTTTGCTGCCTCTATTATCTCCTCCTCAGTAGCTTCCGGGCGGCCGTAGAGAATGTTTTCTCTCACGCTTGCGTTAAAGAGATAAACGTCCTGCTGAACGATACCGATGCTCTTTCTGAGAGAATCCAGCGTAATGTCCTCAATATCCACACCGTCAATGTAGATTTTTCCGCTTGAAGCCGTATAGAAATGGGGGATCAGGTGGCATATGGTGGTCTTTCCTCCTCCGGAGGGGCCCACAAGGGCAAAGGTCTGCCCCTTTTCAATGTCGAGATCGATCCCGTGAAGGACCTCTCTGCCCGTTCCGTAATCGCAGGAAACGTTTTCAAAGCGGATGCTGCCCTGCACGTTTTCAAGGGGACGGGCGCTTTCCTTTTCCCTTTCAGGCTCCTCAGCCATTATCTCAAGGAATCTTGAAAAGCCCGTTACACCGTTCTGGTACTGCTCCATAAAGCCGATAAGGGTGGTCATAGGGGTGAGAAAAAGGTTTACGGAAACGATAAATGCAGAATAATCCGCAAGCTCAATGCTTCCCGCAAAGAGGAAGATGCCGCCTGCAATAAGAACGACTACGTTGAAAACGTTTGTAATAAAGGACGTGGAGGAGTGGAACTGTCCCATAGATCTGTATGCGTCCTTTTTAGACTCAACGAACTCCGTGTTTCCTACCTCAAACTTTTTGCGCTCAGCATCGGCGTTGGTGAATGCCTTAGTTACTCGGATTCCGGAAATGCTTCCCTCAAGGGCAGCATTGATATCTGCCGCCGCCTCGCGGCTGCGCTTGAAGGCATCTCTCATCTTTTTGCGAAGCAGGAGTGCAACCACGAAAAGGAAGGGCACGCAAAGGAAGATAACGAGAGTAAGCAGCCAGTTTATAGTTGCAAGATAGACAAAGGAGGCAATGACCGTGATGCTCGTGATGATAACGTTTTCGGGGCCGTGGTGAGCAAGCTCGCTGACCTCGAAAAGGTCGTTGGTCATACGGGACATGATCTTTCCCGTTTCGTTGTCATCGTAGTATCTGTAGGGGAGCTTCTGAAGATGGTCAAACATCTCGCGTCTCATCTGTGCCTGCATCTTAACGCCCATTACGTGACCCTGGTACTGGATGAAATAGTTCAAAAGCAGGCGTACAACGTAAAGCACGAGAAGGAGAATGCCGCCGCCTACGATGATCTTCGTGCTTCTGCCACCGGAGGTGAATTCGTTCACCATGCTTCGGGTGACGATGGGATAGAAGATACCCACCATCGACACAGTAAAGGATGCCAGCATATCAAGGGTGAAAATGAGCTTGTGTGGCTTATAATAGCTTAAAAATTTCTTTAACATAATGATTCCATTCCTCCGACGAAGCGGCACAAAAGCAGTAAAACGAACCCGGGCTCAGGCGCAGAAGGATTCTTTCCCTCCTATGCCCCGGAAATTGTCACGCTGTCATATTCTGATTAACATTTACATTATATACTTATCCTCCCCTTTTCGCAAGAAAAAACAAGATTCTTAATAATTTGTTGACAAATTCGGGTTTGCGGGGAGGAATGGGGACGGGGACGCAAAACCTTTTTTGAAAAAAAGGTTCTGCACTCCAAAAAACTTTAAAAAGGGATGGCTATAAATTCGGGTTTGTCGAACAGTTGGCGATACCCGTAGGGCGGGCAGACCCTTGACGGGACCCCTAAAAATTCGCAAGCTCATTTTCAGGGAACCCTTTTGCCCGACGCCTACATCAGCACGCGATGCGTACTTTCAAATTCGGGTTTATCGGTGAGCTTCAAACAAAAATATGATAAGCTAAAGAGGCGATTTGCACCAAAGCCTTCCCCGATGGAAGGACCCGCGTAGCGGGGGGATCCGTCTTGATTCGGGGGAAGGTGGCAGCCGTAAGGCTGACGGAAGAGGGTTGCTACCTGGGTGCGAACT
>SVTD01000060.1 GCA_015063955.1 Oscillospiraceae bacterium
AGATGAAATTAAATCCGTCCAATCTCCCGACGAAGTCGGATTTCATCACGAAGTGATTTCATCCCACGAAAGCGGGATTTATCCCGTCCGATAGGACGGATTTAGTTGAAAAGAAACACCCTTTGTCCGGTAGACAAAGGGTGTTTCTTTTCTGGAGCTAGTGATGTGACTCGAACACACGACCTGCTGATTACGAATCAGCTGCACTACCGACTGTGCTACACTAGCGTACCTGAGTATTATACTATAAAACTTAATGTTTGTCAACTGATTTTTTCAAAAGAAGGCTGTTACACGAAAAAAAGCAGATAAAAACCCCCTTATCCTTCCCCGCGATAAACCCGTATTTAAGTTTATTTTTTTACAAAAGGTTAGAGATTATTGACACGGGATTTTCTCGGTGATATAATATTCATTATGAAATATAATGGCGCAGTAGTGCCAAAGCAAAAAGGAAATTGAAACTATGAAGTGGACATCATTAAACGATCTTCGTGAAGCTTATCTTTCTTTCTTTGAGTCCAAGGACCATCTGAGACTGAAGAGCTTCTCCCTTATCCCTGTAAACGATAAATCCCTCCTCCTCATCAACTCCGGTATGGCTCCCATGAAGAAGTTCTTTACCGGCGAGGAAGAGCCCCCCCGTCACCGCGTTTGTACCTGCCAGAAGTGTATCAGAACGGGCGACATTGACAACGTAGGTAAAACAGCACGCCACGGCACCTTCTTTGAGATGCTTGGTAACTTCTCCTTCGGCGATTACTTCAAGAACGAGGCTATCGAGTGGAGCTGGGAGTTCCTTACAAAGACTCTCGAGATCCCCGCAGAGCGCCTCTATCCCTCCATCTACGAGCAGGACGACGAGGCTTTCGAGATCTGGAACAAAAAGATCGGCATCCCTGCAGAGCGTATCGTCCGTATGGGCAAGGCTGACAACTTCTGGGAGCACGGAAGCGGTCCCTGCGGCCCCTGCTCCGAGATCTATTTCGACCGCGGCGAAAAGTATGCATGCTCAAATCCCAACTGCTACCCCGGCTGCGAGTGCGACCGCTTTATCGAGATCTGGAACAACGTATTCTCCCAGTTCAATAACGACGGCGAGGGCAACTATACAGAGCTTGCCACAAAGAACATCGACACAGGTATGGGTCTTGAGCGTCTTGCTTGCGTAATGCAGGACGTTGACAACCTCTTCGAGGTTGATACGATCAGAAAGATCCTTGACACAGTTTGCTCCATTGCAGGCATTGAGTACGGCAAGGATGCAAAGGCTGACGTTTCCGTTCGCGTAATTACTGACCACATCAGAAGCGCAACCTTTATGATCTGCGACGGCGTTCAGGTTTCCAACGAGGGCCGCGGCTACGTTCTCCGCAGACTTCTCAGAAGAGCTGCCCGCCACGGAAAGCTTCTCGGCATCGAGGGCTCCTTCCTTACAAAGCTTTGCGACGTTGCAATCGGCGAGTCCGGCGGCGCATATCCCGAGCTTGTAGCAAAGCAGGACTATATTAAGAAGATCATCTCCCTTGAGGAGGAAAGATTCCAGGCAACTATTGACGCAGGACTTAATATCCTCAACGGCTTCGTTGCTGACGCAAAGGCAAGCGGCAACACCGTTCTCTCCGGCGACGATGCATTCAAGCTTTACGATACCTTCGGCTTCCCCATCGATCTCACAGCCGAGATCGCAGAGGAAAACGGACTTACTATCGATAACGACCGCTTCGCAGCTCTTATGCAGGAGCAGAAGGTTCGCGCAAGAGAGGCAAGAGCAGACCTCTCAAGCTGGGACAGCGCTAAGAGCGAGCTTCTTTCCTCTATGGAAAAGACTGTGTTTACAGGCTACACCGAAAACGTAACAGAGGGTTGTAAGGTTCTTGCAATCATCGCAGACGGCGAGGCAGTTGAGGAGGCTAACGAGGGCGAGGTATCCATCATTCTCGATAAGACCCCCTTCTATGGCGAGGGCGGCGGTCAGGTCGGCGACTGCGGTAAGATATTCTCCGACAGCCTTGATGTAAAGGTAACTGATACAAAGAAGACTGACGGCGTTTATATCCACACAGCAGAGATCCTCTCCGGCAGCGTTAAGGTTGGCGACACCGTAAAGGCAGGCGTTTGCGCAACCCGCCGTGCTCAGATCAAGAGAAACCACTCCTCCGTTCACCTTCTTCAGGCGGCGCTCCGTAAGGTTCTCGGCAGCCACGTTGAGCAGGCAGGCTCCTACGTTGACGAGGATCGTGCAAGATTTGACTTTAACCACTACACAGCAGTTACGGCAGAGGAATTGAAGGCAGTAGAAAACGAGGTAAATGCACAGATCTTCGCCTCCATCCCCATTGAAACTGTTGAAACAGATATTGAATCCGCAAGAAAGGCGGGAGCTATGGCTCTCTTCGGTGAGAAATACGGCAAAACCGTCCGTATGGTAAAGATGGGCGACTACTCCGTTGAGCTTTGCGGCGGTACTCACGCTGATAACACGGCAAATCTCGGCCTCTTCCGCATCATTTCCGAGTCCGGCGTTGCGGCAGGCATCAGAAGAATCGAGGCAGTTACAGGCACAGGCGTTCTCAAGCTTCTTGAGGAAAAGGAGAACCTCATCGCTGAAACTGCTCAGGCTCTCAAGGCTGCAAAGGCTTCCGATATGCCCCACAGAGCACACCAGCTTCACGAGGATATCGCAAAGCAGAAGAAGGAGATCGATACCCTTAACTCTAAGCTCGCAGGCGGAAAGCTTGATGAGATCATCGCAGGCGCAGTTGAGATCGGCGCAGTAAAGCTTTGCACCGCAGATCTTGGTGCTACAAGCGTAGACGCTGCCCGCACGCTTCTCGATAAGATCCGCGATAAGGACGCTTCCATCGTAGCAGTTCTTGCAATCTGCGACGGTACGAAGCTCAACTTCCTTGCAGCTGCTGGCGCAGATGCAGTAAAGGCAGGAGCTCACGCAGGTAAGCTCGTAGGCGCTGTTGCTCAGGTGACAGGAGGTAAGGGCGGCGGACGTCCCGACTCCGCAATGAGCGGCGGTAAGGACACTTCAAAGATCGGCGAAGCCCTTGCAAGCGCAAAGGATACCCTCGCAGGACAGCTTAAATAATAAGGTAGAAATCCGCCGATTCTTCGGCGGATTTTCGTTTTTTAAAAAAAAAGGCTATGCAAATCACATAGCCTGTTTATTCCTTTATGCAAACTTATATTTTGTGCCTTCCTTGGTGTCCTCGAGGATAACGCCCATTGCGGTAAGCTCAGCTCTTATCTCATCGGCACGGGCAAAGTTTCTTTCCTTCTTTGCTGCGGTGCGCTCTGCAATAAGGGCTTCGATCTTTGCGATAAGCTCAGGATCTGCGTTTGAAACGGCGTCCTCCTCGCGCTTCTTTGCCGCCTTTGCGATAAGATCGAGGCAGAGGACCTCGTCAAAGTTTGCGATGAGGGCAAGCTTTGTTGCGCCGTTTGCATCTGCCTTGAGAACGTCAAAGAGTGCCGTAACCGCGAGGGAGGTGTTAAGGTCGTTGTCCATAGCCTCGACGAAGCTCTTTCTCAGCTCCTCGTACTTTGAAGAGTCGATCTCACCGTCTGCGGGGTCAAGGGCTGCAATACGGGCGATAAGCTTCTCGTAAGCCACAGCCGCATTGTCAAGGTTCTCGTAGGTGAAAACGAGGCTCTTGCGGTAGTGAGACTGGAGGCAGAAATAGCGGTAAGCAAGGGGATCGTAGCCCTTGGACTCGAGAAGAGAAACGGTGAGGAACTCGCCTGACGACTTGCTCATCTTACCGGAGTTTGTGTTAAGGTGGAGAACGTGCATCCACCAGTTGCACCACTTGTGACCGAGGTACGCCTCAGACTGGGCGATCTCGTTTGTGTGGTGGGGGAATGCGTTGTCGATGCCGCCGCAGTGGATGTCAAGGTACTCCCCGAGATGCTTCATGGAGATGCAGGAGCACTCGATGTGCCAGCCGGGATAGCCAACGCCCCAGGGGCTGTTCCATTTGAGCTCCTGATCGTCAAACTTGGACTTTGTGAACCAGAGAACGAAGTCAGCCTTGTTTCTCTTGTTATCGTCCTTTTCAACGCCCTCGCGAACGCCGTCCTGAAGGTCCTCCTCCTCGAAGTTATGGAAAACGTAGTACTGCTCCAGCTTTGAGGTATCAAAGTAGATATTTCCGCCTGCCTCGTAAGCGAAGTCCTTCTCAATAAGCTTCTTGATGACCTTGATGAATTCGCCGATGCACTGAGTTGCAGGGGCTACCACCTCGGGCTTTCTGATGTTCAGCTTCTTGCAGTCGTCAAAGAAAGCGTCTGTATAGAACTTAGCGATCTCCATAACAGTCTTTTTCTCGCGCTTTGCGCCCTTGAGCATCTTATCCTCGCCCTCGTCAGCGTCGCTTGTAAGGTGGCCGACGTCGGTGATGTTCATAACGCGCTTGACCTCGTAGCCGGAGTAGCGCAGATATCTGTCAAGGATATCCTCCATAATGTAGGTACGGAGGTTTCCGATGTGAGCGAAATGGTAAACGGTGGGGCCGCAGGTGTACATAGACACCTTGCCGGGCACGTTGGGGACGAACTCATCCTTATTATGAGTGAGGGTGTTGTAGAGTTTCATTTTGGAGATTCCTTTCTTTTCGTTTGTACTTTGGCACAAACGAGCCCGAAAAGCACTTTCAGGCTTTATCTTTAATTATGATCAAGCGGTCCTTTGGCTCCTTGTCTGTAAAGAAAACAAAGCCCATAGCTATAAGAAACGCACCTATTGACAAGAACAGAAGCGCCACATAGGGCATACCGCTTTTAAAGCTGAGATTTGATAAAACGAAGTTTGAGCCGTTGAATGACATATGAATAAGGATAGGGGCTATCAGGGATCCCTTTCTTTCATAAGCAAGGGCGAGAAGCACACCGAGGAGCGTAGTATAGAAAAACTGCTCGGGATTCATATGGGCAATTCCGAAAATAACGGCTGAGAGAAAAACTGCAAGAGACGTCGGCATAACGCCCTTGAGGGTCCTGTAAATAAGACCTCGAAAAACCACCTCTTCTACGATTCCCGTAAGGAATGCAACGTTCAGAAACTGGATCCATACGTTTCCCGTTTCGAAAAGCATTTCAACGGCTTCGTTTGAGTGGTCTGCGTTGAGAGAGAAGAAATAGTAAAAGAAAGTAAGAAAAAGTCCGATGATTATCTGCGCCGAAAAGCCAAAGACCACCATTGCGCCTGAGCTCGTTATGCTTATGGGCTTTACGGAAAGCTCCCGTACAAGGCTCTTCTTTATGAGCTTAAAGAAAATAAAGTAGCCTGCAAGGGTGATAAGCCCGGAGATTATACCTATCTCGTGGATATGAGACATATAATCGGCGGTAACGCTCTCTACCGTGTAGGATGCAGGATCTCTGACTGCAGAGGAGATCGCTATTACAAAGGAATATATCAGCGCCACGATAAGCTGAGACAGGAGAAAGAATCCGTAGTAGCCGAGGCACTTTGCAAATGCGAGAAATACCTTACCCGCAGATGAGCTGTTTTTTGGAGCATTTAAGGGTGAAGAGACCTTTATAAGACGCTCGCCGCAGGCCATACAAAAATCGGCGTGCTGCTGCGCCCGGGTGCCGCACCTGTGGCAAAAGCGTGAGGTCGGCTGATTACTCATTGCTGTCATCATCCTTTTCTTCAAGAGCCGCGATCTTCTTTTCAAGAGCGAGCATTCTGCGGTTAACGTTGCAGAGCTCCTGAGAAACAGGGTCGGGAATGTGAACCTGGTCGAGGTCGATAGGATCCACCTTCTTGCCCTCCTTACGCACGATATGTGCAGGGATACCCACAGCCGTGCAGTTTTCGGGAACGGGGCCGAGAACGACGGCACCTGCGGCGATCTTGGAGTTCGAGCCGACGGTGAAGTTACCGAGGACCTTTGCGCCCGCGCCTACCATAACGTTATCGCCGAGGGTAGGATGACGCTTTCCCGTATCCTTGCCCGTACCGCCCAGGGTAACGCCCTGATAGAGGGTGCAGTTGTCACCGATTATCGTTGTCTCGCCGATAACCACTCCGCTTCCGTGGTCAATAAAAAGTCCCTTTCCGATGGTGGCACCGGGATGGATCTCGATTCCCGTAAGGAATCTGGCGCTCTGGGAAACGAAGCGGGCAGAGGTGAAGTGCTCGTTTTCGTACAGCTTATGAGCAACTCTGTATGCCATAATGGCATGGAAGCCCGAATAGAGAAGGGCTGCCTCCGTGCGGCTCTTTACCGCAGGGTCACGCTCGCAGATGGCGTCAATATCCTCGGATGCCTCTCTTGCAAATGCCTTTACAGGCTCGGGAACCAGCTTTTTCGCCGTTTCCTTTATGCACTTACCGACCTTCGAGGGCTGGGATTTTTCCTTTTTGGGAGCTGCTTTTTTCTTATCAAGCTTAATTTTAATTTCAAACATAATTATTAATTATCAGAGGTTGAGAAAATAGATTATCAGCGTAGCGCAGGAAAATGCGATAATAACGCTGACAATGACCGTAGTAATTATTGCCAGTACCAGAGAGAGGCGTGAGCGGGTGCGGTTCCAGGTATGCCAGAAGAAAATGAATCCACAGGCTACTGCCAGAGCAAGGGCAATAACGAAGAAAATTTCAATAGCTTTCATGTTTTACCTGCTTTATTATATTTTATTCAGCGGTATTTACAGTATATTCGCCGACCTTCACAAGCTTTCCGCCCTCCCACTTATATTCGCTGCAGAGGACACCGTCGGGATTTGAATAATCCTGACTCGTGATAAGCTCCTCGTCAGGGAATACCGTAAGCTCGTAAAGCGCCGAAAGCTCTTCTGAGAGAACGAATTCGCCCTCCTTTTCATCCCAGAGCCACGCCATACCCTCAAGGTTCTCGGTGGTTACGGAGCAGGGAACGTAAAGGTCATCCTTGCCGTCGAAGTTCATATCCTGAAATACTGCAGAGGCAAAGGCGTATTCAAAGTCAAGGCTTGCGTAATAGTCGGAGCTTTGGGGAAACTCGAAGCGCTGGAGTCGGCCGCCCTTTTCGTTGCAGATATCAAGAACTGCACTGCCGTCGTCTGTGAGAAAGAAATAAGAGGTCTGCTCCTCGCCGCCGCGCTCTGAGATATCGATAACGTTTTCCGTTACGTGATATTCCTTATATGCGGGAGCGCAGGAGGAGAGAAGAAGGGATACCGACACGAAAAGGGTAAGTGCCGCGCAAAGCTTTTTTATAAATTTACTGTTCATTATCATCGATCCTTACGGGGAGACCGTCCTCAAAATATCCGGTATAAACTCTGCCGTCGGGCCACTTGTAGGTGCCCTCGCCCCAGGGGGCGTTATTGCGGAACTCGCCTGTATATACCTCGCCGTTTGCGTAGGTGTAGGTGCCCTTGCCGCTCTTCATATCGTCGGCAAACTCGCCCTCGTAAACGCTTCCGTCGTTGTAGGTATAGGTTCCGCTTCCGTGCTTTAAGTTATTCTTGTAGGATCCCACGTAGGTAGCGCCGTCGTGGGCAGTGAAGGTGCCCTCGCCGTTAAGCATTCCGTCGGCAAACTCGCCCTCGTACTTTGATCCGTCGGCGTAGGTATAGGTGCCGTTGCCGCTTCGCTTGCCCTTTTCGAAGTGACCCACGTAGCGGTCGCCGTTGGCAAACACGAGAACTCCCTCGCCGCTGGGCTTGTCGGCTGCAAAGGTGCCCTCGTAAACGTCACCGTTTTCGTATACCAGCTTGCCCTTGCCGTGCTTTACAAGATCCTGCATATCTCCGGTATAAACGTCGCCGTTGGAGTACTCAATGGTGCCCTTCTCGGAATTGATGGTTGCGGTAAGGCCCTTGACCTCGTCGTTTCCGCTGTAGGATATCTTTCCGGATTTCGGGTAGCCGCTCGGGTCGGTAACGCCTACGAATTTGACGGAAAAGCCGTCTTGGAAATTATATTTAACGTAGCGCAGACCGCACAGATACAGAACAGCAAGGATGATGATAACGCTGAGAGCCGCGCATACTACCGTTATTATGAGGTTTGTTCTGGCGGTGACGCGGTTCTTCATTTTTCTGTTTTTTACATCGGCCATAACAGCTTGCTCCTTTCTTTGCATTAGCGCTGTTCTGAGTCAGACTCAGAGATTTTTATAGGCGGAGATCATTGCATCCACAAGCTCGAGAAGCTTGGGCAGGCAGAAGGAGATGCCCACGGCGCAGAGAAGAAAGAGGATAGAAAAGAGAAGCGCCGTAAGATAGGGAGAGCCCTTGGTCTCAAATCGGGTCTCGGCTGTGGGGCGGGCATCGTCGGGAAGGTAGAACTCAGCCTTTTTGAAATCGTATTTGTTGGGAAGATCCTCGCCTCTGAAAAAACGGTAGATCCCATTCAGAAAGCCCTTTTTTCTTTCGATCAGGCATTCCTCAAGGTTTGCTATCTGAATATACCTTCTGAGGGGCTTTCCGTCACCGAGGCTCTTTTTGAGAAGGGGAGAGGCCTTTATGCCGAGGGAGGCAAGGGTTGCGGTCTTTTCCTTGGAATTATATTCGCCCGTTCCAAGCTTTTTAACTATGCCTGAGGCACAGTGCCTTGAAAAGGTATAGAAGATCACACCGAGAGAAAGACCTATACATATAGCCCAGACAATGACGGTGAGAGACACCGTTTCATTGTCGAGAGCAAAGTTTTCGTAATAGGTTTTGAGGTCGAACATTACTTCATATCCTTTGTGAGCACGTCAACGCCGAGATACTTGCGAAGAACCTCGGGAACTGTTACGCTGCCGTCAGCGTTCTGGTTCTGCTCAACGATAGCGGGAAGGATACGGCTTGTCGCAAGGCCGGAACCGTTAAGAGTGTGAACGAACTCAGTCTTATTGGAGCCGTCTCTCTTGAAGCGGATGGAGCCGCGGCGAGCCTGATAGTCGCGAGCGTTGGAAACGGAGGAGACCTCCTTGTAGCCGTCCATGGAGGGGATGTGGATCTCGATATCGTAGGTTCTTGCCATGGAAGCGGAGCAGTCAGCAGCCGCAAGCTTAACTGTTCTGAAGTGGAAGCCGAGACCCTTAACGAGAGCCTCTGCCTTGCCTACGAGCTCCTCGAATGCCGCGTCGGAATCCTCGGGGCGTGTGTACTGAACCATCTCAACCTTGTTGAACTGATGGCCTCTTACCATACCGCGCTCGTCAGCACGGTAGCTTCCTGCCTCGCGGCGGAAGCAGGGGGTGTAGGAGATGTACTTTCTGGGAAGATCAGCCTCTGTAAGGATCTCATCGCGATGGAGAGAAACGAGAGCGGTTTCCGCTGTGGGAAGCATAAATCTTCTTCTTTCGTCCTCTGCAGCCTCAAGCCAGTAGACCTCATCCTGGAACTTGGGGAACTGACCTGCTGTAAGTCCGCACTCGTAGCCCAGCATATGGGGAACGAGAACGTACTCGTAGCCGTCTGCGATGTGGGTATCGATGAAGTAGTTAAGGAGAGCCCACTCAAGACGTGCGCCCCAGCCGCGGTAGATCCAGAAGCCGTTACCGGAGAGCTTTGCGCCTCTCTTGTAGTCAATAAGGCCGAGGTCTGTGCAAAGGTCAACGTGGTTCTTGGGCTCGAAGTCGAACACGTGGGGATCGCCGAAGTAGCGGATAGGCTCGTTGTTTTCCTTGCCGCCGGGCTTCAGATCCTCGTCGGGAAGGTTGGGGAGACCGAGCATAAGGGTGTTGTATTCCTCCTCGATCTGGGAGAGCTTTTCGTCGTTAGCCTTTACCTCAGCGGAGAGAGCCTTCATAGCTGCAAAGATCTCTGTGCAGTCCTTACCCTCCTTCTTGTACTGAGGGATAAGCTTTGTCTGTCTGTTCTGCTCTGCCTTCTTCTGATCGTTCTGAGCGATCATATCACGGCGGAGAGTGTCAAGCTCTACGATTCTGTTTATCTCGTTTGCCGCTTCCTTGCCCTTGGCTGCAAGGCGGGCAATAACGTTTTCGGGATTTTCTCTGATGATTTTGATGTCAAGCATGGTTTTGTACTCCTGAATTTATGTTAGATAGTATTTTTTATTTAAATGGCTTTTGTGCCGTTTTTAATCTTCGGTTATTTTTGCTCCGCAGATAGCTGAAAGAAGTGCTTCAAGGTCGCCCTCGCCGCCGTACTCGATGGTAACGGTCTTGCGGCTGCCCTTGGTTGAGATCTTGCAGTAGCGTCCGGAAAGGCCGGTCACCCGCTTTTCAAGCTCTGCAACGTAGTCCACGGAAACAGGCTCTGCCTCAACAGTCTTTGCCTTCTGACTGTCGGCGCGGTTCTGAGCCTTTACTGCCGCTTCCGTTTCACGTACGGAAAGATTGCGGGCGATAACTCTCTCAGCCAGAGCCTGAATGCCCTCGCGTTTTTTAAGTCCGAGAAGGGCGCGGCAATGGCCTGCGGAAAGAGTACCGTCGCGAAGATACTGTGCAACGCATTCGGGAAGCTCCAGAAGTCTCAGGGCGTTTGCAACTGCGCTTCGGGATTTTCCCAGGCGGGCGGAAACCTCCTCCTGAGTCAGGTCAAAGCCCGTCATCAGCATACGGAATGCCTCAGCCTCTTCATAGGGGTTAAGGTTTTCGCGCTGGAGGTTTTCTATAAGAGCAAGCTCCGCCGTGTGGAGCTCGTCTGCTTCCATGATAATAGCGGGGATCTCTGAAAGACCTGCAAGCTTAGAGGCTCTCCAGCGGCGCTCGCCTGCGATTATCTGATACATTCCGCCGGGAGCGGGACGCACGAGTATGGGCTGGATAACTCCGTTTTTTGCAATAGATTCGGAAAGGCTGAGGAGGAGCTCCTCGTCAAAATCCTTTCTGGGCTGATCGGCCTTCGGCTCAACGTCCGCAAGGCGAAGCTTCGTTGCGCCCTGTGCGGCTGAGGTCCGCTCGTTTTCGGAAAAGAGATTGTCAAGTCCCCGTGCCTCGGCAAGGGATCGTTTTTTTGCCATAATTGATCAATCCTTTCTTTACATTACTCTTGAGATGAGCTCCTTTGCGATCTCCGTGTAAGCAAGAGAGCCCTTTGAATATTTATCGTAGTAGTAGATAGGCTCGCCGAAGCTGGGTGCCTCCGTGAGCTTTACGTTTCTTGTAACGCTCGTTTTGAACAGCTTGTCCGCGTAATACTTCTTGATCTCACCGAGAACGTGAGCGGAGAGATTGAGGCGGCCGTTGTACATGGTGATGAGAATACCGGTGATAGTCAGCTCGGGGTTGTAAAGCTGCTTGACCTTCTTGATGGAGATCATGAGCTGAGAGAGACCCTCGAGAGAGTAGTATTCGCACTGCATGGGGATAACTACGCCGCTTGCCGCGGAGAGGGCGTTGATGGTGAGGATGGAGAGGGAGGGGGGACAGTCGGTGAAAACGAAGTCGAAATCCTCGCCGACAGCGTCAATAATGCGCTTGTATGCATATTCACGTCCGTCCTGCTCTATAAGCTCGATCTCCGCACCTGCAAGATCGATGGTGGAGGGGATTATCCAGAGATTCTGGAAATCTGTTTTGTAAACTGCCATCTTGGGGTCGCAGGAGCCGATAAGCGCCTCGTAAGCGGAGTAGCGGAGAGACTTCTTTGAAACACCGCAGCCGCTTGTTGCGTTGCCCTGAGGGTCAAGGTCGCAAAGGAGCACCTTGTAGCCCATAGCGCCCACTGCGGCAGCTATATTAACGGCAGACGTGGTCTTGCCCACACCGCCCTTCTGATTCGCAAAGGTTATAACAATAGGTTTTCCCATAAATTTATGTTCTTTCCTTAAATATATTGCAAGAGATAATAAGTTACCTTATATTCTACCGCAATCAGTCGTTTTTGTCAACATATAGGGGAGATAAAAGGTGCTAAAAAAGAAGAATGAATAGCGAATAAAAAGCACCTGTCAAAGCATAAAGCAAAAACAGGTGCTCATAAATTGTTGATAAGAAACAAGAAAACAGTACGGCAACAAAAAACGCGGAGGATTGTTCAGATTGTGAGGTTTCTCTTTGTGATTCTTTGATATTTACTATGATTTTATCAGCTTATCTGCAATATCGCTTTCAAGCTCATATATGTTTGCGTTATAAAAGCAAAGATGCTTGTTACTGTCTGACATATATACAACGTAGACCGTATCGCCCACATTAAAACCTTTATGTCCTAGGCAGCCTAATTCATTACTTCCATTGCAGCCTATGTAAAGCTCCTCACCATCGGAAAAGCATATGTAATAAGAACGAACGCCCTCCGAATCTTCATCTTCCCGATGGGCTGTTATTTGTTTAGCCTTGATGTAAAATTTTTCTTTTTCTACAGATTTGTAACGGGCGTTTGATTTGGTTAAGCCTTTGTACGCAAGTATGGTAATAGCGACACCTATTCCGCCCCCCGTGATTAGCGGTATCAAGCCCCAAGCACCGAAAGTAAAAAATGTTAACATACCCCAACAGATTATCCAAAAAAGTGTTACAAAAATCATAAAGCTGAAAAAATCTCGAGAAGATTTAGTTTTGTTTCCTGCCTCCAAAAGCAGGGTGTCTTTTGTTAATTTTTGCATAAATTATCTCCGATCAAATACTTGCAAATCATTATAACAGAATTACGTTTAAAAGTAAAGCATGGGATTTTTTCAATAAGGACCACTACATTTCTATTCGATAAACTGAAATTTGAACTAGCAAATCTTGTTCGAATCCCTCGGTATTATTCATCTGCAAAAAAATAACCACCCGTTTGGGTGGTTACTTTTTTGCAGACGAATAGGGATTATAGCCGGCGCTTTCGCGCCTTCGCGCCGCTTTGCGGCTTACCCCCGTCGGCGAAAACAGTCCACCGGACTGTTTTCTTCCGAGCACTGCGTGCTCTCCCTCCTTGTTCGAATCCCTTGGTATTATTCGTCTGCAAAAAAAACAACCACCCGTTTCCGTGATGTTCTTAACGGAGAATTAGTGGGTGGTATGTAACCGGAAGGTGTAAAAACCTTCCGGTTATTACTTTTTATGCGGTTTTTGCTGTTGGTTGTGCGAGGACGTCGATTGCGGGGACACCTTCCTGTTCGGGAAGTCGGAAGGCATAGTGGATTCGGATCGGGTTGCCCGCCGTTCGTGAGTATTTCTCGAACTTCTCATACACTTCGATCCTGC
>SVTD01000061.1 GCA_015063955.1 Oscillospiraceae bacterium
TTCTCACCGACGAAGGAGGTGTGAAGGGGAGGTGGCATCGGTGCAAGCTGAATAAGTATTTTTAGTATTTCTTCGGCACCGATGACGGAAGGGTTGCCACATCTGCACGCGAACTGTTTTTTGAGTTTATGCTAAGGATAAAATGAAAGAATCACCAATGATTACAGCTATTCTTTCATTCTCAACAAAGCTGAAAATTTAGTTTGGTTCGCGTGCAGATGTGGCAACCCTTCCACCGCCCCGATTCAGATAGCATTAATTGTACGTTCGCCTCCGCGGCGGTCCCCCTCCCCTTCACACCTCCTTCGTCGGTGAGAAGTGGAGGCGCAGAGATGTCCTTCGCCTTTCAAATTTCAGTTTGAAACATACCGATAAACCCTAATTTGAAGGTTTTGTTTGCGTGCAGAAGGGACGGCGGCCAAGGGTCTGGGCCGCCCTACGGATTATCTTCAACTCCCCGACAAACCCGAATTTATACCCATCCCTTTTCAAAGTTTCTTGGGAGTGCAGAGGACTTTTTTTCAAAAAAGTCCTTTGCATTAACTCCCCGACAAACCCGAATTTGAAATTGATGATACCTCTTGACAATATACCCCCCCGGGGTATATACTGTTAATGAAATCAATAACGGAGAGATATATGGGAAATAATGTAGAAAAGAACGAATGCACCTGCTGTCGCAAGAAGATCAGAGACGAGGCGGAGCACCGTGATCTTATAAACAGACTTTCAAGAATAGAGGGTCAGATCCGCGGTATACGAAAGATGGTAGAGGATGACTGCTACTGCACGGATATAATCACCCAGGTCTCTGCGGCGTCAAGTGCACTCAATTCATTCAATAAGGAGCTCCTTTCGCGTCACATCAAGACTTGTGTTTCCGACGATGTCAGGGCGGGGAAGGAAGAAACCGTGGATGAGCTTTGCGCCGTTATTGCAAAGCTTATGAAGTGATGGAGGTATTATTACCGTATGAAGATTTATAACGTAACGGGAATGAGCTGTGCGGCGTGCTCGGCCAGGGTGGAAAAGGCGGTTTCGGCTGTTGAGGGCGTTTCGTCCTGCTCTGTCAGCCTTCTTACGAATTCCATGGGCGTTGAAGGCGCGGCTTCACCTGAGAAAATAATTGCCGCCGTGGAGGCGGCAGGCTACGGCGCTTCCCTCAAGGGAAAGGGCGAAAAAGCAAAAGAAAAAGAAACGGGACTTGAGGACAAAGAAACACCGAAGCTTCTCAGGCGGCTTTTGTGGTCTGTGGGATTCCTTGCGGTGCTGATGTATTTCTCAATGGGCTATACCATGTGGGGATTTCCTCTGCCGGAATTCTTTGAAAAAAGCTGCACGTCCGTAGGTCTTGTTCAGCTTCTTTTGGCGGCGGCCGTAATGGTCATCAACCAGAAATTCTTTATTAGGGGAACGAAGGGGCTGCTGAACCGCTCACCCAATATGGATACCCTTGTGGCACTTGGGTCTGCGGCATCCTTCGGATACAGCACCTATCTGCTTTTCCTTATAGCTCACGCAGAAGGAGCAGGGAATATGGCTTTAGCCCACGAGCAGCTTCACGGTCTGTATTTTGAATCGGCGGCAATGATACTTGCGCTGATAACCGTAGGCAAGATGCTGGAGGCTCACTCAAAGGGCAAGACCACCGATGCCCTCCGCTCCCTGATGGCGCTTTCTCCGAAGACTGCCACGGTCATCCGTGACGGTAAAGAATCCGAGATCTCCATCGACGAGGTCAGAGTAGGAGATATATTCGCAGTCCGTGCAGGCGGTGCCGTGCCGGTCGACGGAACAGTTATCGAAGGTAGCGCTTCCCTTGACGAATCTGCGCTTACGGGAGAATCTCTCCCTGTGGATAAGTCGGAGGGTGATAAGGTGTCAGCGGCAACGGTGAGCCGTTCAGGCTATATTAAATGCCGTGCAGAGCGTGTGGGCGAGGATACGACCCTTTCGCAGATAATCAAAATGGTCAGCGATGCGGCTGCCACGAAAGCACCTATTGCAAAGGTTGCGGATAAGGTTTCGGGCATATTCGTTCCTGCGGTAATGGCTGTATCCCTCGTAGTCTTTCTCATCTGGATTATTATTGGTGAAGGCTTCGGATATGCAATAATCAAGGCAATATCCGTTCTTGTCATAAGCTGTCCCTGCGCGCTGGGGCTTGCAACCCCCGTTGCCATAATGGTGGGAAGCGGAAAGGGCGCGCGTGCAGGAATCCTTTTCAAAACTGCGGCGTCCCTTGAGGAGGCAGGCAGAGGAGAGATCGTGGTGCTTGATAAAACGGGTACCGTAACGAAGGGCGAAATGCAGGTGTCCGATATTATCTTTGCAGGCGCAAGCGAGGAGGAGCTTCTCACCTATGCATATTCCCTTGAAAAAAAGAGCGAGCATCCTCTTGGGGCTGCCATTGTTCGGTTCGGTGATGAAAAGGGAGCGGAGGCTCTTGAAACTGTCGATTTTGAAACCCTTCCGGGAAACGGTCTTTCGGCAAGGATCGGCGGAGAGACGGTAATAGGCGGAAGTCTTGCATACGTTTCAAAAAAGTGTACTATAGACGAAAAAATAAGAAGTAAGGCTCAGTCCCTTGCAGAAGAGGGTAAAACCCCCCTGTTCTTTTCAAAAAGCGGAGAGCTGCTTGGATTTATCGCAGTATCCGATACTGTAAAGGATGATTCCGGCGAGGCGGTGCGTCAGCTGGAAAATATGGGAATGCGCGTCATAATGCTGACGGGAGATAACGAAAAAACGGGTAAGGCGGTTGCCGAAAAGGTTGGGATCAAAGAGGTTATAGCAAACGTCCTGCCTGACGGCAAGGAAGCTGTTGTGAGGTCTCTTAAAAAAGAGGGAAAGGTAATAATGATCGGAGACGGAATCAATGATGCTCCCGCTCTCAAGCGTGCCGATATAGGAATAGCCATCGGTGCGGGAACTGACGTTGCCATCGATTCCGCCGATATAGTTCTCGTAAACTCCTCTCTCCTTTCAGCGGCGGCGGCAGTCCGTCTCAGCCGCAGAACTCTCAGAAATATCCATGAAAACCTTTTCTGGGCGTTTATATATAATGTTATAGGAATCCCCCTTGCGGCGGGAGCCTTCACAGCTCTCGGCATTGAGCTTACCCCTATGTTTGGGGCGGCAGCCATGAGTCTTTCCAGCTTTTGCGTTGTATCCAATGCGCTGAGGCTGAATTTGGCGGATATTACAAGCACAAAAAGAGATAAGAAAATTAAAAAACATAAAAAGGAGAAAAAGAAAATGGAAAAGACAATGAAGATCGAAGGAATGATGTGCCCTCATTGCGAGGCAAGAGTAAAGAAGTGCCTTGAGGAGCTTCCCGAGGTTTCTGAGGCTGTCGTTTCTCACGAAAAGAACGAGGCTGTGGTGATTCTTTCATCAGAAATTTCCGATGAAAAGCTGAAAAGCACGGTAGAAGCACAGGGCTATAAGGTGCTTTGATAGTAGAATAAGGAAAAATCGGGGCAATTTGTCGCCAAATTGCCCTAAAAAACCTCAAAAAAATTGATAATTTTTATGTATCGATGCAAAATTTGAGAAAATAATAAAAATCACTTGATTTTGGTTGTTTTCTTTGTTATAATTAAGCAAATATTAGCCGTGGATTTTAAACGGCATTAATTTCGACTCAGGAGAATTGAAATGGTTTCACGCGAAGTAACAATAAAAAACAATGTTGGTCTCCATGCAAGACCTGCAACTTTTTTCATTCAGAAGGCTAATTCTTTCAAGAGCTCGATCTGGGTTGAAAGAGAAGACCGCAGAATCAATGCGAAGAGCCTTCTCGGTGTTCTTTCACTCGGTATCGTTAAGGGTATGAACATCACAATCATTGCTGACGGTGCTGACGAGAACGAGGCAGTAGAGGGCCTCTGCGCGCTTATCGACACAGGATTCAGCGAATAATCAGAATAAGATCAGAGCAGCCGCCCTTGCAGGGCGGCTTTTTGCTTAATTCGTACTAAGGAGACCTTATGGCAAAAGAGAGCACAATTGAATATCTGAGAAAAAAGGCGCTCCTTTTGCCTAAGTCCCCCGGTGTTTATATTATGGAGGACAAGAGCGGCAAGGTTATTTACGTAGGTAAATCCAGAGCGCTTAAAAACCGTGTGACCTCGTATTTCCACGGGGCTCATAATATAAAAACGGAAAAAATGGTATCCCACGTGGCAGATTTCCGATATATCACCTGCGATACGGAAATGGAAGCACTGGTGCTTGAGAATAACCTCATAAAGCAGTATACCCCAAAGTATAATATTCTTTTAAAGGATGCGAAATCCTATCCCTATATCAAGGTCACCACAAACGAGGATTATCCCCGTGTCGTTATGACCAGAAAGAGAAGCGAGAAAGGAACCTTTTTCGGTCCCTATTCCGGCACTTCGACAGTGCAGACCCTGATTGCGACCATTGAAAAAACTCTGGGGCTTCCCTCGTGCAAAAAGAAGTTTCCCGAGGATATCGGTAAAGGACGCCCATGCGTATACCGCCAGATCGGCCGCTGCTGCGGACTTTGTGCCGGAGACGTGAGCCGTGATGAGTACGGTGAGCTTATTAAATGCGCGATACAGCTTCTCAAGGGTAACACGCGGGACGTTGAGGAAGCACTGATAAAGAGGATGATGGAGGCAGCGGAGGCTGAAAGATTCGAGGAGGCTGCAAGATGCCGAGACGCCGTAACAGCCCTCAAAAAGCTTTCTGAAAAGCAAAAAACTCAGCTTTCTCCCGATACGGAATGCGATATAGTGGCCCTTGCAAGTCACGAGGGCTGTGACTGTGCCGCAGTTCTTTACGTTCGCGGCGGTATGATATGTGACAGCGAATATTTTATGTTTGGTGCCGATGAGATCACGGGTGCAGATTCCGATGACGGTGAAAGCCCCTTCACGGCATTCCTCGTAAACCTTTACACCGCCCGCGAGTATATCCCGAAGGAAATACTTCTTTCCTTTGAGATGCCCGATGAGGACAGAGCATTGGTTTCTGAGTATCTTTCGGCCCGTGCAGAGAGAAGGGTCACAGTAAGGACCCCCGTCCGCGGTGAGGGACGGAAGCTTTGCCTTATGGCAGAGAAGGATGCGGTCCGCCACAGCGAAACGAGAAGGAAAAGGGAAGATACGGAGGAAAAGATACTCGTATCCCTTGCAAAGGCTCTCAGCCTTGAGGTTGTGCCCGAAAGGATAGAGGCTTACGATATCTCGAATATCGGCAGCGAGCACATAACGGCGGGTATGATAGTGTCAGAAAAGGGAAGGCTGAAGAAATCCGATTACAGATATTTCAGAATAAAGGGAAAGGATACCCCCGACGACTACGGCTCTATGAGGGAAACGATCCTTCGCCGGCTTTCTCATCTTGAGGATAGGTCGGATAGCTCCTTTTCCGCCGTACCCGACCTTATTCTGCTTGACGGAGGTGCAACTCACGTTGCAGTTGTACGCGAGATAATGAGAGAGGCGGGCTATGATATTCCCGTGTTCGGTATGGTCAAGGACGATCATCATAAAACGAGAACACTCGTAACGGATACCGAGGAGCTGAGCATTGCCCGTGACCCTGAGCTTTTCAGGTTTATCTATAAGCTCCAGGAGGAGGTACACCGTTTTACGGTGTCCAGAATGACTCAGGCAAAGCGAAAGACCTTGAAGACCTCGTCCCTTGAAAAAATAAAGGGTATAGGCCCTGCAAAGGCAAAAAGGCTTCTTCTGAATTTTGGAAGTGTTTCAAAATTAAAGGAAGCCACGGCCGAGGAGATACGTACGATCGGTAAGGTCAGCGAGGCAGACGCTGAAGCTGTATTTGAATATTTTAATAAAAAAGGATAAAGATATGAGAATTATTACGGGAAGTGCAAGGGGAATTGCCCTTGATACCCTTGAAGGGGAAAATACGAGACCTACGGCGGACCGTGCAAAGGAAGCGCTGTTTTCAATGATACAGTTCGATATTGAGGGACGCAGATGCCTTGATCTTTTTGCAGGCAGCGGACAGCTTGGCCTTGAGGCGATCAGCCGCGGAGCGGAGCATTGCGTCTTTATCGACGAGGCAAGAGATGCGGTCGACATAGTTTTGGCAAATGCCAAAAAAACCAAGCTTTTTGACAGATGCCGAATTTCCAGCGGTAATTTTAGTCAGTACCTGAAAAATGCCGCGGGAAGGGAAGCTTTTGACCTTATTTTTCTTGATCCTCCCTATGCATCAGGCTATATTGCGGAGGCTCTCGAGCTTATTTGCAGCGGCGGACTTCTCAGAGCAGGCGGACGTATCGTTTGCGAAAGCGATAACGGAACGGCTCCCGTTAAAAAGAAGGATATCAAGAACGGTGAATACCATAAAGAGAAGGTAATGGAGCAGGTGTTCGGCGGCGATGCAGAGCTTATGGAAAGGTATACCGTAGTCAAGACTGCGCTCTACGGCAGAAGCCGCATCACTCTTCTCGAGGAAAAGAAAGAGGCTGAAGAATGAAAAAAACAGCTATAGTGCCGGGCAGCTTTGATCCTGCAACCCTCGGTCACGTTGATCTTATCAGACGTGCGGCAAAGATTTTTGACGAGGTCCACGCAGTAGTAATGGTCAATGCCGAAAAAAGCTCGGGAATGTTTTCGCCCGATGAGCGCCTTGCCATAATAAAGAGCGCTGTAAGAGATATTGAGAACGTAAAATGCGCTATCTGCTGCGGCCTCACGTCTGACTATACCAAGGAAAACGGCATTTCCTTTATTGCAAAGGGAGTCCGTAACGGAACGGATTTTGACTATGAATATTCGCTTTCTGAAATAATGAAGCATTTTCACGAGGGGATCGAAACCGTGCTAATCCCCTCCGATCCTGCGCTTTCGTATATGAGCTCAACTTACGCCCGCGAGCGTATCCGCCACGGCTGTGATCTTTCCGATATTGCGGACGGAGAAACTGCAGCTCTAATAAAAGAGTATTACGAAAAAAAGCAATAAAAAAGAGATGCGATTTCGCATCTCTTTTTTCATAAATTACTTATCACAACAGGGGTCGGGCTTTTTAGGAGCGGGAGCAGGCGCGGGTGCGGGGGCAGTGACGTCACCGATTCCCGTGATCTCAGAGAAAAGGGCATTGTTCTTTGCGGTGTTGACAACGTCTGTGGGAACAATGATCTTTGATGCTCTGCCGTTTGCAAGCTGAACGAGAGCTTCGTATTTCTTGAGTTCAAGGACGGCACCGTCGGCGCCTGCCTCACGAAGGGCACGAAGTCCGTCTGCCTCAGCCTTCTTAGCAAGGTAGATAGCCTTTGCCTCACCCTCGGCTCTTGCAATGCGGGCATCGCGTTCACCCTCAGCGGCAAGGATCATAGCCTGCTTTTCACCCTCTGCGCGGGTAATAGCCGCAGCCTTGTGACCCTCTGCCTGGAGAATGCTCTCGCGGCGGTCACGCTCAGCCTTCATCTGCTTTTCCATCGCATTCTGGATCTCAGCGGGAGGAATGATGTTTTTAAGCTCAACTCTGCCTACCTTGATACCCCACTGATCGGTGGCATCGTCAAGGATTGCAGTCATTTTTCCGTTGATGGTATCACGGGATGTGAGAGTTCCGTCAAGCTCAAGCTCGCCGACAAGGTTACGGAGAGTTGTGGCCGTCAGATTCTCCAGTGCAGAGATGGGATTAACGGCACCGTACGCGTAAAGCTTTGCATCAAATATGCGGAAATATACAACGGTGTCGATCTGCATGGTTACGTTATCCTTGGTGATAACGGGCTGGGGGGGAGAGTCGAGCACCTGCTCTTTAAGCGTGATCCTTTTTGCGATACGCTCAAAGAAGGGGATAAGGAAATGAAGTCCTGCTCCCCACGTAGCGCGGTATTTTCCGAGAAACTCGATAACGTATTCCGTTCCCTGAGGTACGACCTTCAGGCAAGAGAACAAGAGGATTACTACTGCCGCGATGATTACGATAATAAACCAATCCATAATTTAGTCCTTTCTGTATTACTGCAATGCAGGTTTCTGTAAATATTATACATCATAATATACAAGGCTTCAATACTTTGAATGCTTTTTTTTTGCAAATGTACACCAACAAAAAAAGAAAAATGATAGTTGCAAAAATACACAAACTGTGGTACAATAAACAATGTATGCAATTGTACATACCGTTATTTTACACCCTCCGGCACATGAATATACAGAAGCATTTTATGCGGAAAGGTATGGTTTATGAAAGACTGGTTTTCAGTAAAAAGAAATACGGATAAGAAGCACCTTATTATCTACGGTGCCATTGCCCTTGCATTTACCGTTATTTCTCTTGTTTTGTCCGTCCATTGGGCAACGTCCATTATCAGCGGCGTTGTGGTATTCTTCTTCCTCCAGTTCAGGCTTGAGATAACGGAAAAATTCCCCGTATGGATGCAGAGCATTCTTATGGTTGTTTTGACCTTGCTTGTGTTTATTCTGATGCAGGTCACCATCAGCTGCGGAGTTTTCCTTATCGGCGGTTTTAAATTCATAATGAACGTTATCATCGTTCTCGGCCTTACTGCTCTTATCTGGGCGGCAACGGGAAAGATGAAGATAGCGATTATTTCGGTTACCGTGCTCTCTCAGATAATTGCCGTGGCAGACCATCTCGTTGTTCAGGCAAGAAGCTTTGAGATCCAGTTCTCCGATTTTTCCTCTCTCGGAACTGCGGCACAGGTTGCAGACCAGTACAATTTTGAGCTTTCCGAGGTAACAAAGATCGGCCTTATCCTCACGATCCTCTTTATTACAGCGCTTGTCACCACCAAGTTCCCAAGTCATGAGCGCAATTGGAAGCAGCTTACGTTCTGTCTTTGCTCCGTTGTGTGCGCAGCCCTTTGCGTTGTTGTGGTTTACACACAGATCGGCGCCTCCGTTATTGCATATCAGGATAAATACTGGAAGTACCGCGGAAGCGAGAGAAACGGCTTCTTCGTTAATATGATCTATTCCGCATCAGCTACGAGAGTCCTTGAGCCTGACGGATATGATGCCGATTCTCTTGAAAAGGAAACTGATAAGTTTATTTCAGATTCAAAAATCACAGAATCCGAGAACAAGAAGCAGCCCAACGTTATCGTTATTATGAACGAGACCTTCTCCGACGTTCATCACATCACGGAATATATGGGCGGTGAGATGAATACGGATATCGAGGTAACACCCTTCCTTGATTCTCTTGACGATGCGGCTCCCAATATTATCAAGGGTCACGCTCTTTCCTCCGTTTACGGCGGAAATACGGCAAATTCCGAGCTTGAGTTCCTTACGGGACTTTCCATTCAGTTCATTCCCAGAAATACCGTTGCGTATAACCTCTATATGGAGGAGAACAACAGCTTTACCATAGTTGATTCCTTCAATGCTGCCGGATATAAGACGGTGGCTATCCATCCCGAGAACCCCACGAACTGGCAGAGAGACGTTATCTACGATTACTTCAATTTCGATGAGAAGTACTTCAAGCCCGATTTCTCCGACGTTCCCGAGGAGGATTACTTCAGAGGTCATATAAGCGATGCCTCCGTTTATGATAAGATCATAGATATTTACGAGAATAAGGAGGAGGGAACACCTCTCTTCAACTTCACCATCACAATGCAGAATCATTCCGGATTCTCTACCATCGGCTTTGATTACGGCGTTGAGATCGAGGGTATGAACAAGTATACCGGTATCCGTGAGTATCTTACGTCCATCAACAATTCCGATACCGCCATTAAGGGACTTATCGAGTATTTTGAGGGTGTAGACGAGGAGACTATCATCGTATTCTTTGGTGACCATCAGCCCTCACTTTCCAATATTGCATCCAAGTTCTACGGCGTTTCCGATGACGATCCCACGGAAAAGCAGCTTTCCAAATACGTCGTTCCTTATTTCTTCTGGGCAAACTACGATATAGAATGCGAGAAGGAAACTGAGCTCACCAGCATTAACTTCCTCTCCTCCTGGCTCCGCGATATGGTAGATATTCCCGAAACAAAGTTCAATCAGTTTGTTGATGCCCTCAATACTGAGGTAATGGCCATCAATGCTATGGGCTGGTTTGACTACGATGGCAATTTCCACGAGTCCAGCTACTCCTCCCCCGAGCTTAACGGTGCTCTGGATATCTACAGCCACCTCCAGTATAATATGCTGTACGATGCAAAGCATAAGCTTGAGCCCCTCTTTACGCTTCCCGAGGACTGATATGTTTGAAAAGGACTATACGGTTGTAAGGATAGAAGGGGAGTATGCATATCTTCGCGATGAAAGCGGAGAGTGCACTGAGGACGTGTTTATCGCACTTGCACTTCTTCCTGCCGGCTGCGATATCGGAACCCGACTCCATTATGAAAACTTCTCATACGAGATAATATGAAAAAAGCAAAAGCACCTCGAAAGAGGTGCTTTTGGGTTTTAAAGGTATTAATCAAAAAACTTTTTGAATTCCTTATTTACAAGTACGGTAAGCTTGACGGTTTCCGAAAGAGAAAAAAGGAACATAACGGCAAACAACGTAACGTATATGTAGGTATTAACGAAATTCTTTACAAGCAAAAGTGCAAATGCCAGAGATACGATAAGAAAGAATATCTGAGAAAACTGGGGGAACATAAATACCTTCAGCTTAAGCTCTCCGTTTTTGTCGGGAGCTATGCTTGCTCTGAAATGCATATGAGTTGACTGAGGAAGAAAAGCGTTACCTCCGTTTTTTGCATATTTACTCCTGTAAATACCCTTGATTTTATTCTCCTTGCGCTCAAAATGAAATCCTATGGGATTGAAGGCTTCGGCACCGTAATCGGGGATCTTGGTCTCGAAATCCTCTTTGATATGTTGATCGATCTTGTCACAGTAGTAGTCTGAGCTGTGAGAAAGCGGGATGCTGAAAAACATATTTACTCCTTAAATTGGTGATGGTTTTATTCTATACCACGCCGCCTGCCGTGTCAAGTGAAAAAATATGTAAAGCCGGCAAACAGCCGGCTGTCACATTTGCTTTTTAATGTGCTCAAGTGCACCCTTTTCAAGCCGCGAGACCTGAGCCTGGGAGATTCCTATCTCCCGTGCAATCTCCATCTGGGTCTTGCCTTTGAAGAATCGCATATTTATGATGGCGCGTTCCCGCTCACCAAGGGTTTTCAGTGCTTCGCGAAGAGCTATATCCTCAAGCCATGCCTCATCGCTTGACTCGGAATCGCTTATCTGATCCATAACGTAGATGGAATCACCTCCGTCGCTGTATACGGGATCGTAAAGAGACATCGGTTCAGCGATAGCCTCGATTGCCGCGGCTACAGCCTCAGGCTTTTCTGAAAGCTCCTTTGCAATCTGCTCAACAGTTGGTTCTGTGCTGTCCTGTCCCTGAAGCCGCTCTCTTGCCTGAAGAGCACGGTAAGCAAGATCTCTTACGGAGCGACTGACCCGAATCGAGTTGTTGTCGCGAAGATAGCGACGCACCTCGCCTATGATCATCGGAACAGCATAAGTTGAAAATTTTACTTCCAGCTCAACGTTGAAATTGTCTATTGCCTTAATAAGACCGATACATCCTACTTGAAAAAGATCGTCAAGATTTTCACGGCGGTTTGTAAACCTTTGAATTATGCTCAATACAAGTCTGAGGTTTCCGTCGATAAGCGCACTGCGTGCGCCGTCGTCCCCTTCGCGTACCTTTAACAGCAGCTCTCTTTTTTCTTTATCTGTAAGGGTCCTGAGCTTCGAAGTGTTGACACCGCATATTTCTACTTTGTTGTAATACATCCCAAGCCTCGCTTTTTTGATACATAAATTATTGCCACGCAAGCGAAGGTTATGCAGCGAGGGAGATGCCTCTTATTTCCAAAGAATATTTCGGCAAAATAAAAAAGGGCACAAGCGCCCCAACATATTCAGTATATCAAAAAACATATATGCTTGTCAATAGGTGGTTGCGAAACAAATGGTCAATGTGCTTAATTTCTGCGTAGTGAATAAAATATTTTAGTGAAGTTTGTACAATACGCGTATTGCATTTGATAGTTTTATGTGCTAATATATAGACAAGGAAAGGGTGATACCAATGAAGAAGTAAAACTGAAAGCTCAATATTAAAGCAGGAGCGACAATAGTTTGTTTATCCGAAAAGAAAATTCCGATAAAGATTATTTAAATTGTTTTAGTATCAGATATCGTCATTGATCGAAGAATAAAAGGTTATTGAGATACATGATCCTGAGGTTGTCGCAGCTGATGAGAGCTTTCTAAGATGTTTCTTTTGCAGTCCGATATTTTCCAAAACTCAAGTGCTTCTCACTTACGGGAATTATATAGATGGTTAGGTTTTTGAGGAGAGTGTTTGAGAGTGTTAAAGAAGCATAGCCCTAAATAAGGAAAGAGAGGTTATTAAAATGCTTGACTTCAAGAGTGAACAGAAATAACCCTTGACTGAGCTAACAGATCGTGAAGAAGGTCTTCAGTCAAGGGTTATTTCATTTTGTCCCGAAAGGGGCTTTTTTGTTGTTCAAATTCGGGTTTATCGGGGAGGGATACGGTCGCTTTTTTGAAAAAAAGCTCCGCAAAAAACTTCAAAAAAGGGACAGGTGAAAATTCGGGTATATCGGTGTGTTTCAAACTAAAATTTGAAAGGTGAACGAACGATCCGCACCAAAGCCTCCCTCCGGGAGGGAGGTGGCTCGCGAAGCGAGACGGAAGGAGTACTCGGCACGAACG
>SVTD01000062.1 GCA_015063955.1 Oscillospiraceae bacterium
TTGGTCTCCTCCTGTTTAGGTTGTCCGCAAACACCATTATACAGGATTTTCCCTTTGTGTCACTCCTTTTTTTATTCTGTTGCACTTACATTGTAAATTCAAGTCAAAAAAGGTTTTGCGTCCCCGTCCCCGTCCCCCTCCTGATAACAAAAAAACAAAGGGGCGCAGCCCCTTTGCTTTTTACATCAGATCGCTATTATAGTGGGCGCGCTCGCCGCCGATAAACTTCGGGCGGACTCTTGCGGCAACCACGGGTGCTTCGCCGATAGTCTTCTGAGCGAGGCGAAGGGGTACGGCAACGGATTTCAGGTGCATACCGATAAGGGTAAGTCCTATATCGATACCTGCATCTGCGCGGATACCCTCCAGAACCACGGGGTCTTTTGCCTCTCTGTATGCGGCGGTGGCAAAGGAGCCTCCGGCTTTGGGCTGAGGCACGACGTTCACAGGCTCGGCGAAGGGAACTGCTGCACGCTCCACCACGATGGCGCGGTTGAGATGCTCGCAGCACTGTGCCGCAATATAGATGCCGTAGGGCTCGAAAGCGCTTTTCAGCCCACGGTAAAGGGCGTCTGCCGCCTCGGGAACGGATGCCGTTCCTATCTTTGAGCCGCAAACCTCGCTTGTGGAGCAGCCGATAACGACTATATCGCCCTTTTTAAGCTTTGCAGCCTCTATAAGCTCTGTAGCTGCGGCGCGGGCTTCGTTTTCAATTACTGAATACATAAAATCACGGTTCTTTCTTTTTATTTTACCTCAACGGTCCTTCCGAGAGGCAGGGAGTAGATGCATACCTCGTCAAAGGGCCTGCCTATCATCCTCTCGCAGACAGATTTATAGATAAGAAGCTGTCTTGAGTGGCGGGCAAGGAGCTTTTCTGCCGCTTTTCTTTCGTCTGCCAGCTCCTCGCGGCTCAGTCTGTCCGTTTTATAGTCAACGAGAACTGCCCTTGAGTCGGAGTCGATGAAAATACAGTCAACAACGCCCTGTACGGTGATGGCGGTATTTTCTCGGGAGAGATTTTCGAAAAGCACGGGGTCCGTCGTAAAGTCGGCGGCGGGGAGACGGGCGTTGAAGCGCTTCTCCCGAAGGAGAGCTTTCGCGCCTCTGATGCGCTCGAAAAGCTCGCTTTTTCTGAAAAGCTCGATCTCGGAAAGCCTGACGAGAGATGCGTCCTTTTCCGAAATAAATTCCTTTGAAACAAGTCGCGAAAGCTCTGCCTCGGCGCCGTTTTTATAAAGGGCTTCAAAATCGCAGAACTGCATGAACATATGGGTAGCAGTACCCTTTTCGGCACCGTCCGCCTCCCTTTTCTCCCTGAGAAAATCGGGAACGGGGGCGCTTTCGGGCATTGTGATGATCGAGGGTGCGTCAAAATATGCCCGCTCCTCGTCGCTTCCCAGTATATCCGGCTTCAGAACTGAAACGGAGAGCTTTGCGGGTATATTCCAAAGATACTCCTTAGCGTAGGAGAAATCAAGAGATTTTTCAAAAAAAGTATAAAGCTCTTTATTTTCCCCGGCGGATACGGTGAGCTCTCTCCGTTTTTTTGCCTTGATGTCGGCGCCCTTTTTATAAACGAAGAAGGAGCCGTCGCCTCGGCGCCCGAGAGCGTCGATTATCCAGTCGGCATAGGTGCTTGTGGAGGTGACCCCGTAGCTGTCGGGGGAGAACATCGACCTTTTCGATGAAGCGGAAAGCTTTTCTGCGGCGTTTTTTACCTTGCAGGAAACGATAAGCCGCTCTCTTGCACGGGTCATGGCAACGTACAGTATGCGTGCCTCCTCGTCTTGGGAATCCATTTTCATCTGCAGGGCAACGCTTCGGCGCAGAGGATTGTCACAGCGAACGAGCCCCGTGGGATCGTAGAGCTTCATTGCCGCCTTACCTGAGCGGTCTACGAGAAGCTTTTCCGATGCATCACGGTTATTGAAGCGCTTTGAGGTATCGCAGATAAAGCAAACGGGATATTCAAGTCCCTTTGACTTGTGAACGTTGAGGATAGCAACGCTGTCGGGATCGGAGAATGCCTGAGTTTTGTCCTTGCGCTCGATCACGCTGTTGAGGTGGGCGATGAGATCGTGGAGAGTGCCGCCCCTGCCTGCCACAGACCTTGCGTGATCCGAGAGAAGCTTCAGGCTTCGGATAACGTCGGCGTTTGTTCTGAAGCCGTCGCCGCCGTAAGAGCGGAGGTTCGTATCGGAAACTATAAGCCTCAGCATCTCGTCGCTGTAAAGCTCACGGGCGGCGTTTCGCCAGCGGTCAACGGTTTCTTTAAAGGAGATGCACTTTTCACGGAGAGTCGCATCGGTGCCGCTGTCGCAGTAGTCGCAAAGGGAATACCAGAGGGGAACGGCGGTGCTTTTTCTTATGTTTACAAGATCGTTGAGAGTAAAGCCGAAGAGAGGGCTTTTCATGGCTCCCGCAAGATAAATATCACGGAGAGGGTTGTCGGCGGTATTGAGAAGGCAGAGCACGAGGAGAACCTCGCCGTAGTCGAAAAACTCCTCGCTTGCGGAGTTGTTGGAGGAGATTCCGAGGGAAGCTAAGGCCTGAACGTAGCTGTCTGCGTTGGTTCCGCTTCTGAGAAGGATGGCAATATCCCCCGCTCTTACAGGGCGGCCGTCGGAAAGCTTTTCATCGGCGATAAGCTGACTTATCCTTGCGGCAACGCACTGGGCTTCAGTTGGAAGGGCCTCTCCCTCTGCGTCTTCCTTTTCGCAGAGGATGACCTCGCAGACGTTTTCGCTCTCTCCCCCCTCCTTTGAGCAGACCAGCTCGTCGCATTCCTCAAAGGGGGTGGTTCCGGGGGCGAAGATGTAGCGGGAAACGGTGTTTGAAAACTCAATAACGCACTTGTCGCTACGGAAGTTTTCGCTCATAAAAACAGCGCTGCCAAGGCTTTCGTCCTCCTCGTACTTTTTTCGGTAGGAGGTGAAAAGCTCGGGGCAGGAGCCGCGAAAGCCGTAGATGGACTGCTTTACGTCGCCTACCATAAACCGTCCCGCGTTGCGGCTGACGGCATCGAAGATGGCGTCCTGAACGGGGTTCGTGTCCTGATACTCGTCGATAAAGATATAATCGTATTTTTTGCCCGTTTCAACGGCGGCCTCCGTGGGGGTGCCGTCGGGGGCAACGAAGATGCGTCGGGAAAATACGGCAAGGTCTGAAAAGTCAACGCTTCCGCGCTCTCTTTTCAGAGACTCGTAGGTTTTCGTAAAGTATTCGTAAACGAAGGAAAGGGTGCGGATATGGGCACCCGTTCTTTTCATTCCGTCGGCAACGGACTCTCCGTCTCTTGCAAAAAAGTCATCGCAGAGGGACGAAAGCTCTTTTTTGAAATCCGTGCGGATCTCCTTGAAAAGCTCGTAATCCTCGCTGTTGTAGCCTTTTTTGATAGGGGAGAGCTTCGGGTATTCGGTGCTTATGAAAAAGCTGCGCGCCTGAGAAAAGGTGGAGCCTGAAAGCTCAGTCAGGCTGTCGCAGTAAAGGGAAAGGCGCTTTGCCTCGGGAACGTATTTCTCAGTATTTTCGTCCTCGGAGAAGGCAGACGAGAAATAATCAAACCTTTTTTTATAATGCTCACCCACCCTTGCAAGGGTTGCCTTCAGAGGGGCGGCGTATTCCGTTTTGAAGAAATCGTCAGATGCGCTTTCAAGAGAATCGGCGCACTCACGCAGCCTTTCGGCGCTTATATCGTAGGCAAGAAGATCTGAGAAGACAGAAAGGAGAGACTCCGTAAGATCCTGCTCGTTTCGGGCGGTGGAGATACAGTCGGATAATGCGCAAAACGCATCGAGGGAGGTGTTGCCCTTTCCCTCAAAAAACGCTTTTACCGTGTCCTGCATGGCTTCAACCCGAAGGAGCTGTGCCTCAGCCTCGTCCAGAACGGAAAAATCGGGAGGAAGTCCGAGGGCGGAGAAATGGGGCTTCAGCTCCGACTTAAAAAAGCTGTCGATGGTGGATATATGTGCGCCCTCAAGCATTGAAAGCTGTCTTGCAAGGGCTGAGTTTGAGGGATCGGCGCTGAGCGCCTTTGTGAGAGCGTCTGCGATTCGGGTCTTCAGCTCTCCTGCGGCGGCGATGGTGAAGGTAACTATAAGCATTCTTGAAAGCTCGGCACCGCTTGAGGGATCCTTGAGAAGGCGGATGATTCGCTCGGTGAGAGTCGCGGTCTTTCCGCTTCCCGCGGCGGCGGAAAGAATAAGATTCTTTCCCTTGAATTCTATTGCCGAAAGCTGGGCCTTCGTCCATTTACGTTCACTCATCATCCTCACCTCCTTCGGTATCCTTGTTTGCCTCTGAGTGTCGGCACAGGGGCTTCATTGCGCAAAAGCTGCAGGCGGAGTTTTGCTTGTAGCCCGAGGGGCAGGAGCCTGCCTCGCCTGAGATCATCCTGTTTCCAACGTCACGGAGGATGGAATCAAGGGCGTTTTTAATGTCTGTAAAGCCGTTTTCGTTTTCAACGAAGCTTCCCTTTATATTTCCTTTTTTATCTAAGTATGCAGGACAGTATTTTCCCGAAAGAGTGCTGTCCATTGCCTTCATTATTTCTGTATCGCCGAGAACTATTCCCGTTCTTGAGATGGCGTCGAGGGCAAAATCGTTTCCCGTATTGCCGTGGAGAAGATCGTCGCTTGCAATATCTCCGGGCTTTGCGGAGAAATAAACTGCTCCCGCAGGAACCAGTCGCTCCCCTCCGGGGAGAAGCTCGCGGGCAAAATCGCAGTTCTTCGGCATATTGCAAAGGGCAAAAAGGTAGAGAAGAAGCTGGATATTTTCTCCCTGCATGGCTTTTTTCAAGGAGAAGGTCTTGTTTCCCGTCTTGTAATCCACTACCCTTACGTAAACGCAGTCGCCGTCGCGCATAACGTCCATTCTGTCAACGATGCCGCGAACGGTGAGATCGTGGCCGTTGTCAAGGCGGATGGGAAGGGCGGGAAGGCTGTCCGAAAAGCCTACCTCAAGCTCGAAGCTGTGAGGAACGAAGCGGCTCTGGGCAAACTCCTCGTTGAGAGCGCGGGCAAAAAGCTCAATGCTCTTGGAAAGGCGGCAAAACAGATATTCAACGTATCCGTCCTGTCCCTCGGGGAGAACCGCCTCGCGATATCCTTGAATAAGGCGCTCGGTCTTTGAGATCACGGCGCTGTCTGAAAGGGGGAATGCCTCCCTTGCCGCCTCCTTCATGAAATGCTCGAGAACGGAGTGAACGAAATTACCCACGTCTGATGGCTTGAGCTCGGCGCTCTTCCCCTCGTCAAGACGGAGGATATGCTGGCAGTAATATTTAAAGGCGCAGGAATTGAAGCATTCGATCCTGGTCTGGGTCAGGTTGATGTCTTTGTCAAAAAGCCTTGCAAGGGCGGCGCCCGTGGTCCTGTCACGGTCGGCAGAGAGGGCACCCTCGGTCAGGCTCACGTCTCTTCTGCCTCTTTTTCTTATGATCCCTTCAGCCTCGGGAACGGTGAAATCCCAGATCTTTGTGCGGGGGAGAAGCTTTGTCAGGCGAACGGCGCCGATGGACGGGTGATTTCCCGATGGCTCCGACGGGATCATAACGGTAAGAGTGTCGGAGGGGGCGCAAACGGTCTGCAAAAAGCGGAACATTTCCTCACGGCAGCGCTTTACCGTATCGGGGGAAAGCTCGATACCGAGAGAAAGGAGAGTCTCGCGGTCGGAATTGCTGAAAAAGCCGCCCTCCTCGGGAACGCGGGGAAATTCTCCGCTCCTTGCGCCGAGAACGATAAGATGCTTTACGGAGTCAAGACGCACGCTGCCAACGCTTCCGAGAACCACTCTGTCGATTCCGTCGGGTATGGAGCCGATAAGGAAGGTGTCTGCGGTCTTTTTGAGAAGGGCACCGAAGCGGCGGGCATCCACTCTTGCGTCGGGAACGCTCTTTGCAAGGGTGTCGAGAACGGAGCAGACCGCATCCCACACCTGAGATTTTTTCTGCGCCTCGGCAAGCTTTCCTGCATTTTCAAGGGCGGCGACCTCTCCCTTCAGGTGATCGTAGACCGAAAAATCGCAAAGAAGCTTGTAGGCTGCGGCGCAAACGTCCCGAACCGTGCCGGGAAACGCCTCAGAAAAGGCCTCTATGGGAGGGATCAGCTTATCCTTTGCGGAGTTTGCAAGGGCAAGAAGTCTTGTTGCCCAGGGGCTTTCCACGGTAGAATAGCCGTCGGCGTTCATATCCCATCGGTCGGCGCAAAAGCGTGCCTTGGTCCGGATCTTCCATTTATCCGTATATACCTCAAGAGCGTCCGTTTCGTCGGGGGTAAGGGAGCAAAGGCCCGTACGGGCGCAGGAAACTATATCGCTCCTTTTCCATCCTCCTGCCAGCGCGGCGGCGGCAGAAAGAAGCAGGCGGACTGCAGGCTGGGCGCAAACTGAGCTTTTTTGCGAAACGTAAACGGGAATGCCCTGGCGCTCAAGCTCGATATCGGTAATTCCCCGAAGGGCCTCGAAATCTGCCGCCACGCAGGCGATGTCCTTGAAATCGGCTCCGTCAGAAGCAAGCTCCTTGATGCGTGCCGCCACAAGCGCTGCCTCGTCGTATCTGTCGGCGCATTTAATAATTGAAACGCACTCGCCGCCGTCGGCAAGGGGAGGTGCGCCGTAGTCCCAGAGGTGGGCTGAGAGATAGGCAAATTCAGCTTTTCTGCCGTCGGGAAGACAGGTCTTTTTCGTTGTAAAGCCGAGGCGGGAGGCCCATCGCTCCATTTCCTTAACGTAGCTTGCAACGTATTCCGTGTGAAGCTTTTTGGAGTCCTCCATTGCCATTGCAAAGGTAACGGTAACGTCGTCCGCCTGCTTGAAAATATGGCGTACTACCCTGATCTCCTTGGGCGTCAGGGTGAAAAAGGAATCGATAAAAACGCAGGATCCGGAAAAGTAATCGTTATTTTCGAGAACGTCGCTGAGGGCGTCGGGTATTTCCTCGGGGTCCTCTCCGTCGCGGTGGAGAAGGGTGTCGTAGGCGGCGGCAATGAGGGAAAGGTCGTGGAGCCTTGCGCTGAGAGAGCCGCCGCGCTTTGCGGTTTTTCTTGATGCCTCCATCAGCTCCTCGGGGCTTATGCCGTAGAGCTTCGTTTCGTTGACGGCGTGGAGCATAAGAGAAACGTATCTGTCCTCCCTGTCGGGGGATTTGAATGCGCGGAGCCTGTCGGAAACGGATACTATGGCGCTCCACATAATCAGGGATTTTTGGGCATCGCCGAGGTAGTTACGGGCACATCCTCCGAAGGTGCGGAAAACGCTGTTTGCAAGACGCTTGAAGCTGACTACCTCGATGCTGAGAGCATCGGTTGGAGCAAATCGCTCTGCCACCACGGTATCCCAGAAAAGAGCCTGAGGCTCGGGGATAATGAGAACACAGCGCTTCTCGCTCCGAAGAGCCGCCTGCATTTTTTCTATAACGTATTCGGTTTTTGAGGAGGGCTCTCTGCCGAAAACGAATTCAATCATTATTTTTCTCCTTGATAATACTTATGTTTCGCTCGATGACCTGTCTTTTCCTCCAGGCAAAGGGGTAAAGGGCAAAGCTGTCGTCTTCCATTTCTTCAACGGATCTTACCGGATCCTCTCCGATGTAGGAGCTTCTGAAATAATCAACAGGTGAAAGAAGGGTGCCCTCACGGAGGGCTTTCTTCGTATGGGGGCAGACAGACTGGCAGGCATCACAGCCCCAGATGCTGCCGCCCTTTTTAATAAGGTCCTTTTCGCTGTCCGAAAGCTCTCCTTTTTTCTGCGTCAGATGAGAAACGCAGCTTTCACGCTCCCTTTTGCCGGCACAACCTGCGGGGCAGGCAGCCTTGCAAGCGCCGCAGCCCTCGCAGTAGCGGAGAATGCCGTCCCCCTCGGGGACTCCCTCGGCGCTCAGCTCTTCCCGTGAAAGGGAGGTGATAAGCTCTCCGATAAAAACGTAGGAGGAATACTTTTCGCAGATAAGAAGAGAATTTTCTCCGATGATGCCAAGCCCCGCCCGTGCCGCACCCTCGCATTCAAGATAGGGGGAGTGGTCTGAAAAGCCCCGGACGTAGGAGGCGGGATATTTATCGGAGATATAGGTCTCAAGAGATGAAAAAACCTCTTTTGCAAAGCCGTGATAATCGTGAACGGCGCCGTAAGCGGAAATATCTCCGCCTCCGTTCCCCGAATAATAGGGAAAAAGCATGAAAATTACGTTCATATCACGGGGGACGCTTGAAAAGAGCCGTCCGTTTGCCTCTCTGCAAAGGGCGGAGGGGATGAACGCAAAGGAATCGATCTTAAGGTCTGAAAGTATATCGCGTATCATTTTTGCACCTCCGAGTATAATATATCACGTTAATTATACCAAAAACGGTACAGAGAATCAATATTCCAATACTTTTTCGCGAAAATGTTAACATATTGTGGTTGAAAACCGAGTAAATATGTGGTATCATATATGACAGTATATATAAAATCGCATAGGTGCGGTATTTCAGAAAGGAAAAACGTAATGGCAAAAAGAACAGCAGGCGGACAGGAAATAGATCCTTCCGTATATTCCAACAATTACACAGAATTTACAGTAAAGAAGAAGGCGTCCCCCAAGATCATTCTCATCAGAGCAGGTATGCTCACCGTTTACGTTGCCATCGCCCTTGTTATCTTCCTCAAGCTGTGGTGGCTCGGCGCGATCGTAGGTCTTGCATTTATCGCCGCTCTCTATTTCACATGGCCCCTTACAAACATTGAGCATCAGTATACCCTTTCATCCGGAAACTGGAAGTTTGAAACCAGCTACGGCCCCAGAAGCACCGTTGTTCTTGATAAGAAGATCAAGGATATGAAGAAGATCGCTCCCTTTACAAGCGCAGATGCGGATCTTTTAAAGAATGCGAACAAGGTATACGATTTCAGAAGCAGTCCCAAGCAGACCGAGGATATCTTTTATGCAACGTTTCAAGATGGTTATAAGGACAGCCTGATCCTTTTCCAGTGCACGAACAAGGCACAGAAGATCTTAAAGAGCTACAACAAGGAAAACACCGTAACCGTTGAGACCCTCAGATATTGATGAATAAACAAAAGCCCCCTGCATATATTTTAGGGAATATATGCAGGGGGTTCTTTTATGAAAAAATACGTTGTTCTGCTTGCTCTCCTGGCCGTCTTGGGAATGCTTTTTTCCTGCGGTCACAGGGAGGAGAAAAGATTTTTTGATTATCAGGATGAGCTGAAAAGTGCAGAGGGCGTCCTTACTTTTGGAGAAACGGAATACGGCGTAGCCTTGTATTTTGAAAAGCAGGAGGGCGAGGGAATCTGCAGAAGGATAGAGTATTCCGCTCCCGAGAGCCTTTCGGGGCTTTCCTTTACTCTTGAGGGCGATAAGATAACCGCAGAGCTTTCGGGAATAAGGATAGCCTACAGCTATTTTGAAAGCGAGGAGGTCTTTCGCCTTTCCCGCCTTTTCTGCCTTTGCGAGGAGGATATATACAGGATAGATGGGGAGAAGGATGGCTCGGTGAGAGCATACGGAAAAAACGAAAGCGTGCTGTGGCAGGTGGTAACGGATAAGGAAGGAATGCCGTCAGAGATCGTTTATGAGGACGGTAACGGCGTCTGTAGCTTTAAGGTGGGAGAACTTGCCTTTTTTGAGGCCTCAAAGAATAGGGAAAGCTGAAAAAAGAAAATACTTTTTGTCAAAACAGGTTGATTTACAAAATTTGCTTTGATATAATTTATAAAAGATTGTTATTTTATTTGCTCTCTTTTTCAGAGTGGCATTATTTCCTGACAATCAAATAAATTACCGTAAAGGTATAAAATATTAAGGAGGAAAATATGATTTGTCCTAAGTGTAATCAGCCTTTGGATGATAGCGCAAAGTTCTGCGTTTTCTGTGGCGAAAAGCTTGAGGCAGAGGCTCCCGCAGAGGCTCCCGTTGAAGCCCCCGCAGAGGCTCCCGCAGAAGCTCCCGTTGAAGCTCCCGTAGAGGCTCCCGCAGAGGCTCCCGCAGAGGCTCCCGCAGAGGCTCCCGTAGAAGCTCCCGCAGAGGCTCCCGCAGAAGCTCCCGCAGAGGCTCCCGCAGAAGCTCCCGCAGAGGCTCCCGTAGAAGCTCCCGCAGAGGCTCCCGCAGAGGCCCCCGCAGAAGCTCCCGCAGAGGCTCCCGTAGAAACACCCGCTCCTGCAGTTGAGAATACTGACGAGCCCAAGCCCAAGATCTCCAAAAAGGTCCTTATGGCAGGAGGTATAGGCGTAGCAATCGTTGCTGTGATCCTGATCTTTGCCCTTCTGCTCCCCTCATTCGGCAGTGCCGTTAACTACGCAATGTACGTTAAGGAAGGCGAGGTCATGATCACCGGTCTTCCCAAGGCTAAGCCCTGGTCCGTGACTGACGAGGCTCTCGGCGATCTTGACGAAGAGGATTACTATGAGTATTCCTACATTCTCGATTATTACGTCACCGTAAGCGCAGACGGCAAGAAGCTCTTCTATATCGAGGATTGCGATTTTGATGAGTATACCTTCACTCTTTATTGCAGAGATGCAAAGAGCGAAAAGAAGGAGCCCGTAAAGATCGACTCCGACATAAGCCAGTACACCGTTTCCGAGGATGGAAAGACAGTTACTTACATCTCCGATAACGATCTTTATCAGCACAACCTCAAGGAAAAGACAAAGATCGATTCTGACGTTGAGTACTATTACGTTTCCGATGACGGTAAGATCGTCAGCTATATAGATGAGGACGGCGACCTTTACCTCAAGTCCGGCAAGAAGGATGCGGAAAAGATCGCCAAGGATATCAGCTACGTATGCCACTATAGCGATGACTTTTCCGAGATCATGTACCTCAAGGATGACAAGGTATACCTGAAGGAAGGCAAGAAGGACGCTGAAAAGCTCGTTTCCGACGTTTATGATGTTATCACAGGCTTTGGGGACGACTTCTATTACGTAACGGTTGATGAAGAAGAGGTAGCTCTCTGGGACTTCGTTGATGACGATATGAAGAAGGCCGACGAAGAGGCAGAGGAGCCCGTTGAGCCCGAGTATCCCGAATATCCCGATTCTCCCGATTACGACGATTACGACGACAGCGATGCTTACTGGGATGCATACGACGAGTACTGGGACGAGTGCGAAAGACTTGACGAAGAGTACGAGCAGGCATATGACGAATATCTCGATGCATACTGGGATTATGAGGATATCGCAGAGAGAAACGCGCTGAGAGAAGAGCTTAAGGATACAGAGTATACAAAGAACGTATATACTCTCCACTATTTTGACGGCAAGAAGGACACAGTCGTTGCAGAAAACTACAACGAGTGGGAAGACTACGCCGATGATAGCGCTATCCTCGTGTACAGCACTGAGGCAAAGGACGAAAGCGGCAAGATCAAGCTTTCCGAGATCGACGGAACCTGGGACGTTGAGGACTTCATTGATGAAAATGAAAGCTCCGGCAGCACTTACGTTGCTATCAAGGATAAGTCTCACGAGGTAAAGACAAAGGATGAAGCCTTTGATTTCAGCCTCAGCTCTGACGGCAAGACGCTTTATTACTTTGACGAGGCAGACGAAGAGGACTGCGTAGCAAATCTCTATAAGGCCACGATTTCTGCAAAGAAGCTTTCCAAGCCCGAGCTTTATGATTCCGAGATCTCCTGCTATATCTCTGAGTACGGCTACAGCTATGCATACGTGTTCTACTTCTCTGACGATATGATCGGATACTATAAGGATGAGGACGACGGAGAGGGCGACTTTGTGGTCAATAAGAAGACCGTTGATTCCGACGTTCCCGTAAGCTATGACTCTTGCGTATACGACGAAAAGTCCGGTTGCGTATATTATTGTACAGATTGGGATTATGAAGATAGCTGCGGTACTCTCAAGAAGTACAACGGTAAGAAGTCTGTAAAGGTTTACGATGACGTAACCACTTTCGTTCTTACTCCCGACGGCGACGTGCTCTTACTTTGCGATTTCAGCGATAAGCACTACACCGGCGATCTTTACCTCTATAACGGTAAGAAGGCAACAAAGATCGACGAGGACGTTTGCTATATCATCAACTACAATTACACAGCTAAAAACTAATTTAAAAGACGGGATCGAAGGATCCCGTCTTTTTTCGCAGTAAAAGCTATGAAAAAGAAGACTAAATTCGGATTTATAGGGGAGGGGGAGGGGGGACGCAAAGAACTTTTTTGAAAAAAAGTTCTCTGCACTCTCAAAAAACTTTGAAAAAGGGATGGGTACAAATTCGGGTTTATCGGTATGTTCACACTCGCACTGTTGTAGGGGAGGGGCTTGCTCCTCCCGCACATCTGCACGCGAACAGGTCTTCAAATTCGGGTTTATCGAATTGTTTGAAATTCGGCAAACTCCCCCTCCGCGTCATCCTGAGCGGAGAAAACATCATAGTATGATGTTTTCGGAGTCGAACCGTCCCTTAGGACGGCGCCGAAGGCGGGATCTGCGGAAAGGTGACCACTATTGTTAGCCATTTCGTAGATCCTGCCCCTACGGGGCACCACCCTAAGGGGTGGTTCGACTACAGAAATATCCCACCGGGATATTTCTTCCGCTCAGGATGACGACGAAGGTAGCGTTCGCTA
>SVTD01000063.1 GCA_015063955.1 Oscillospiraceae bacterium
GCTTTCCGTTCGTTCACGCATGCTCCTTCAGTCAGCCTTGCGGCTGACAGCTCCCTCTCGGAGGGAGCCTTATTTTCGTCAGCTTAAACCCACCGACAAACCCGAATTTGAAGGTTTGGTTCGCGTGCAGATGGCGGGCGCACACAGTGACGCCCCTACGGTAAAGCAAGTGTGAACACACCGATAAACCTGAATTTATACCCATCCCTTTTTGAAGTTTTTTGAGAGTGCAGAGGACTTTTTTACAAAAAAGTCCTTTGCGCCCCCCGCATCCCCCGTTCCTTTTCACGACAAACTCTGGTTTTAAATAACCGCCCTTGCAGGCGCGGGGCTTGCAAGGGCGGTTATTTATCTTACCATATTTGCTATATTCTGCATTACGCTGCCCATGGTATCCATGGCGTTCATTGCTTTTTCACGGATGCCCTCGGGCTTTTTCTTTTTTGCAGTCATCATAACTGCAGCGGCTGTGCCGATGGCGCTGCCGATGACCATACCTGCGGCAATATATCCCGCAAAGCCTGCGTTTCTTGAGTGCTTTGACATATTTTGACCCTTCCTTTAATAGTTTTGAGCTTTCTGCTCACACTATTATTGTGCCGAAACAGATCAAAAATATTTTTGGTAATATGCGCTACTCTCTGTTTTGACGCAGGATCTCGTATGCAAGGACGCTTGCGGCGCTTGCGGCGGAAAGGGAGCCTGAGAAATCACGTCCGTAATCAAGTCGCACGACCGTATCGGCGCAGTCGAGTACCTTTGCGGAGATGCCTCTTTTTTCGCCTCCGACTATAAGAAACAAGGGCTTTTTCAGGTCAGCGTCAAAGGCGGAGACTGAATTGCGTATTCCTGCGCAGACCACCTTGATATTATTATTTTTAAAAAACGTGCAGGCTTCCTCACCCTCGGAAACGTAAAGGGGCAAAAGCTCGCTTGCGCCCGCAGAGGAGCGGCATACAACGCCTGCGGCTGACATCCAGTTGCGGGGCGTGAGTATTACGGCATCGGCGCCTGCGGCGTAGACGGTGCGAAGGGCGTAGCCGAAGTTATAGGGGTCCTCGATTCCGTCGATCATAACGTAAAAGCCGTCTTCTTCAGGTTCAAGGGCGCAGAGGGGCTCGATCTCGCGGTCTGTACAGCGGGCGATGATCCCTCCGTGGGAGCTGCCCGTGGTCATTTCGTCAATTTCGCTTTCTGTAGTATATTCAACGGTAAAGCCAAGCTCGCGGCTTTTATGAATGAGAAAATCGATCTGTCTTTTTTTTGAGCTTGCCTTTTCCTTATCGATAAAGACCTGCTCTATTTTTCTGTATCCGCCGTTAATGACTGCGGAAATTGAGGTCATACCCTCGAATATAAGAGACTGTCCCTGACGGGATTCTTCTTTTTTCATAATCTTCCTTTTAAAATGAGGTACCCGAAGGTACCTCAGATTTTATTTTTCCGTTATCATTTTGAGGTAAGCATTGATAAATCCGTCAATGTTACCGTCCATAACGCTCTGGATGTTACCGTCCTCGTATCCTGTTCTCGTGTCCTTTGCAAGAGTGTAGGGCATAAATACGTAGGAGCGGATCTGCGCGCCCCATTCGATATTAGTTTTGTTGCCCGTAATATCCTCGATCTTTTCAAGCTTTTCTCTCTGCTTGATCTCCATAAGCTTGGATTTCAGCATCTTGAGAGCTGTTTCCTTGTTCTGGAGCTGGCTTCGCTCGGTCTGGCATCCTACAACGATACCTGTGGGGATATGAACGATACGGATAGCGGAGTCGGTCTTATTAACGTGCTGACCGCCGGCACCGCTGGAACGGTGAGCTGTGATCTCAAGATCCTCATCGCGAAGCTCGATGGAGTTATCGTCTTCAAACTCGGGAAGAACCTCAACGGAGGCAAAGGATGTGTGCCGTCTGCCGGAGCCGTCGTAGGGGGAAACGCGTACAAGTCTGTGAACGCCGTTTTCACTCTTGAGATAGCCGTATGCGTTGATGCCCTCGATCATGATAGTTGCAGACTTGATACCTGCCTCTTCGCCGTCAAGCCAGTCGATAAGCTTAACGTTATAGCCGTGAGACTCGCCCCAGCGTGTATACATACGGTAAAGCATCTGCGCCCAGTCCTGAGCCTCGGTGCCGCCTGCGCCGGGATGGAAGGAGAGGATAGCGTTATTATGGTCGTATTCTCCTGAGAGAAGGACCTCGATACGCATCTTTTCCTCTTCGGATTCGATCTCGGCAACCTCGGAGAGGATCTCATCCTTCATGGATTCGTCGCCCTCCTCGATTGCAAGCTCGCAGAGGGTGATGGCATCCTCAAGCTTTGCGGCAAGGTTATCGTAGCGCTCGATCTTATCCTTGAGCTGCTTTGTCTGGCGGAGGATCTTTCCGGAGTTTTCCTGGTCGTTCCAGAAGTCGGGCTCAAGAGCCTTCTTATCAAGCTCTGCAGCCTCCTCTCTCAGATCGTCAACGCGCAGAGCGTTTCCCAGCTCCTCAATATCTGCTCTGAAGTTCGTAAGCTTATATTTAGCTTCTTCGATCTCAATAATCATTGTTAATTCCTCAATTTTCTATATCGATGTATTCAAGTGTAGGGAGAGCCTGAGCCTTGGGGGGCGTGCGCTTCAAGGGGTCGTATGAGAATTTCTTACAGGAATGGGCCTTTGAAACTATTCCAAACCTTTCGCAAAGAACGGTGTCTCCGTCGTACATAGGGACACAGAGCTCGCAAAAAGCGCAGATACGTTCGCTTTTATCAATTTTCACACAGCCTCACCTACTTTCATATTCCTCACCATTATATAAAAAAACGTTACACAAATCAAGAGCTTTTTTCGTTTTTAAGTATTTGTAACTCTTTTTAGGACAAAAAAGTACAGAAGCCCCGAGATCAGAGCTACGGGAAGGGGGGATGAGAGGAGAAGTGATGCCTCCTCGTAGATTACGGGATAGGAGCCCCGAGAGGCTGTATCAAGGGTAGGGAGCATGGCAAGGATCCCAAGGATCAAGCCTTGAAGCGCTTTCGTGCAGATACATCTTTTCAGTGAAAGACCAAGAGGGGCTGAGAATGCCGCGGTCTGGCAGAATACCGATATTCCCGACCAGCCTACCGCAAGACCGCATAGAAGCTGCCCCTGCTTTCCGCCTATCGATGAAGCAAATCCGGCACCTGTACAAAACTCAAGCAGCGACGAAAACAGACCCGCAAGGGGCTGTGAGAGATCTTTGATATACGTAAGGCAAAATCCGGATACGACCGTGAAAAATACGATAAATCCGCACACCGTCAGAACTGAGACCGTTGAATCCGCAACAGATCGGTAGATGCTTATTTTCTTCGGCTTACAAACGGCGCCTTTACTGTCCGCCGACTTGAACGGAAAGAAGATGCGGTTGACGGCTACTGCCGCGATCACAGAGGAAACGAGCTGAAACAGATATAGCTGCCAGCCGAACAGGGTGCTGCCGAAGAAGGAAGCGCCGATAACCGATACTACGAATGACGGCCCCGTATTATTTGCGGCACTTATGAGGACTTCGGCTTCAACCTTTGAGACCGATCCGTTTCTGTACATCTCACAGGCAGTCTTTGCTCCCACGGGAAAGCCGCAAAGAGCCCCGAGTATTATTGGCGTACCGGCGCTTTTCGGAAGTCCGTAAAGCCTTGACACGGGCAGAAGTCTGCCGATAAAGTCGCAGGCGCCGCCGCCGATTATGAGCTGTGATACCACCATATAGGGAAACAGGGAGGGAATAACGGACAGTGCGCATATCCGAAGCCCGTCACGGGCAAGCTCGCAAGCTCTTTCGGAAAAGACCGTAAGTATGACCGCAAACAAAAAAAGGAGAGAGACAGATATAATTTTTGATAGTCTTTTCAAAATATACCTCCCTTGTAATATTGTTCTCAGGATTTCATAAAATTTATATGCAAAATGAAAATATTAATGACGGAGGGACTATGGGCGAGCGATTTGAACGGCTGAGAGATGCCATCAGAGAAAAGGCGGGGAGGGCATCCCTTGTGGAGGTATACGGAACGGGTGAGCTGCTCCTTACGGGGTGCGTGTCCCTCCTTGATTTTGACGATTGCAAGGTAATTGTGAACACGGTCAACGGTCTCGTTACGGTTTTCGGTGAGGGGCTGAGGATAGTTGCCTTCAGAGCGGATCTTCTTTCCGTTTCGGGGTGTATCCACAGCGTTGAGTTTGGCGGTAGAATATGCTCATAAGATATTTCGGAGGCGAGGTGAGCCTTTCCTTTGAGGGCTCGGATAAATCAAAGGTGTTTGACTGCCTTTCCCGTCTTGACGTTCAGTTTACGGGTGTGGCAAACGGGGAGGAGGGCTTTTCTCTTTCCGTACCCTTTTACAGGCTTAAAAAGATCGAACGTGCCCTCTCCTCTGAGGGTATCGTTTTTGAAAGGGGAAGGATCAGGGGCTTTCCCTCTCTTTTGTTGCGGTACAGAAAAAGAATAGGGATCCCCATCGGTACAGTCCTTGCCCTGATTATGATATATCTTTCGGGGCAGGTCATATGGTGCGTTGATATTACGGGAAACTCTACGGTTTCCGACAGGGAGATAACTGAGCTTCTTGACAGCCTCGGCTGCGGTGTCGGTGACAGATACGGGGATATTGATTTTGATATTCTTCACAACAGATTTCTTATGGAATGCGAGGGGATATCATGGATTTCCGTTAATATGAACGGCACTCACGCAAACGTTGAGGTGAGGGAAGCTCTCAGGGGGGAGAAGGCGGAGGAGGGCGGCTTTTATAATATAGTTGCGTCGGAGGCGGGGCAGATCGAAATGATCGCCGCCGTTGAAGGCAAGCCCGTGGTGGAGATCTACGATACTGTCCTTGAGGGGGATCTTCTCATCAGCGGAGCTATATCCTACAGGCAGGACACCCTTTCAAGGTTTGAAAGCGCAGAGGGAAGCGTTTATGCAACGGTGAAGCGTACCTTTTCTGTCGAGGTGCCCTTCGTTCAGGAAACGTCGGTGCCCACAGGGGAGGAGATACACAGAAAAAGTGTAAGATTTTTCGATTTTAATATAAATCTTTTCAGAAACAGTAGAATTCCCGACACGTTTTGTGATACAATAACTATGAATAAGCAGGTCTGTCTTTTCCGTACGGTGACGCTCCCCTTGTACATAGATGAAACGGTATACCGCGAGATGACGCAAAAAACCGTTACCCTCAGCCGGGAGTCTGCCAAAGAAAAGGCTATGGCACAGTACAGAGAAAGGCTTTACGAGGTCCTCGGCGATGCCGAGCTGATCTCAAAGACCGTGACGGAAGAGATGGGAGAGGACTTTTGCAGGATAAGCTGTGAGCTGTACTGCCTTTGCGATATTGCAAAAAAGGTTCCTCTTGAAATAACGAAAGAAATTGAAAATATAAACGAAGAAACGGAAAAGTAATGGCACAGAAAACAGTTAGCATTCAGAGCAGCGAGATAACCCTTCGCATTTTCGGCAGCTTTGACAGAAACGTCCGCCGCATCGAAAAGGCGTTCAACGTCCGCATCTACAACCGCGGCGAGTCAGGTGACGGAGCAGACGGCATCGTAATTGAAGGAAGCGAAGCAGATACTCTCCTTGCAGCAGGCGCGATCGAGCAGCTTTCACGGGTTGCGGCTATGAACGAGGTGATCCCCGAGCAGACGGTGGATTACGTTATATCCATGGTCTCCGACGGAAAGAGCGACGAGCTTCAGAGCCTTTCGGGAGACTGCATCTGCATCAGCGCAAAGGGAAGACCTATAAAGGCAAAGACCGTGGGTCAGAAGAAATACGTTGATTCCATCAGAAAAAATACCATAGCTTTCGGTATCGGCCCTGCAGGTACGGGTAAGACCTTCCTTGCGGTGGCGATGGCTGTAAAGGCCCTTCGCGCCCACGAGGTCACGAGAATAATCCTCACCCGTCCCGCAGTTGAGGCAGGCGAGCGTCTCGGATTCCTCCCGGGCGACCTCCAGCAGAAGATAGACCCCTATCTCAGACCCCTTTACGATGCACTCTACGAGATGCTTGGCATGGAGACCTGCGCCCGTCTTATGGAGAAGATGACTATTGAGATCGCCCCTCTTGCATATATGCGAGGCAGAACTCTTGACGACTGCTTTATTATCCTTGACGAGGCTCAGAACACTACTCCCGAGCAGATGAAGATGTTCCTCACCCGTCTCGGTAACGGCTCAAAGGCAGTGGTTACGGGAGACCTTACCCAGACAGACCTGCCCTTCGGCCAGAAATCGGGACTTATGGAGGCGGTAAAGATCCTTCGCGGTATTGAGGATATAGCCATCCACGAGTTCTCCGACCGTGACGTCGTCCGTCACAGGCTGGTTCAGCAGATCATTCTTGCTTATGAAAAGCATCAGAGCCAGAAAAGAGTCTACAAGGCTCAGAGGACGGTGGAGAAGAAATGAAGCTCAGGGTTTATTATACGAACGAGCAGAGCACCCACAAAACAGATATAGCTCTCAGAAATCTTGTTCGCCGCGCAGTTCTTGCAACCCTTGAATACGAGGGCTTTGACCGTGACTGCGAGGTTTCCGTGACCTTTACGGATAACGGGGGAATAAGAGAGCTTAACCGCGAGTACCGAGAAAAGGATGCGGCAACAGACGTGCTTTCATTCCCCATGTACGATTTTTTCGCAGGTGATACCCCTCCCGAGGGCTTTCCCTGTGAGCTTGGAGATATAGTTCTTTCTCTCGAAAGGGCTGAGAGCCAGGCTGAGGAGTTCGGCCACAGCTTTAAGAGAGAAGTTGCTTTTCTGACGGTACATTCCACCCTCCATCTGCTGGGCTACGATCACGAGCTTTCCGAGGAGGACGACGCAGATATGAGGCGTCGCCAAAAGGAAGTAATGGAAATTCTTAAAATTACAAGAGATTAAAGGACAGGTAAAAATAGATGACAAAGACAGCTTTTATTGCAATCGTCGGCAGACCTAACGTTGGTAAATCCACCCTTATGAACGCTCTTCTCGGAGAGAAGATCGCCATAGTTTCATCAAAGCCCCAGACTACGAGAAACCGTATCATGGGTATTCTCACAGAGGGCGAAAATCAGTTCGTATTCCTTGATACACCCGGAATACATAAGGCAAAAACAAAGCTCGGCAACTATATGATGAAGTCCGTACGTTCCTCTCTCGGCACTGCCGATGCGGTGATCCTCATTGCAGATGCGGGCAAGGCTCCCGGTGAGATCGAGCGCAATATCTGCGATAAGGTAAAGCAGGATAAAACTCCCGCAATGCTGGTTCTCAATAAGATCGACCTTTACGACCGCGCACAGGTTGCCGAGACTATCGCACAGTACGCAGCACTTTATGATTTCGATGCCTTCGTTCCCGTCAGCGCTCTCAAGGAAAGAAACCTTAAGGACGTGATGGAGGAGGCTGAAAAGTTCCTCTACGAGGGAGACTGGTTCTTTGAGGAGGATATGATCACAGATCAGCCCGAAAAGCAGATCGCCGCCGAGATCATCCGCGAGAAGATGCTGAGAACTCTCTCAAAGGAGATCCCCCACGGAAGCGCCGTCGTTATCGAGGAATTCAAGGAGGAGGAGGACCTTCTTTCCATTCGTGCCGAGATATACTGCGAAAAGGAATCCCACAAGGGAATTATCGTAGGAAAGGGCGGAGAAATGCTCAAGCGCATCGGCTCCTATGCAAGAGAGGATCTTGAGGAGTTCTTCGGAATGAAGGTATATCTTAATCTTTGGGTAAAGGTTAAGGAAAATTGGCGCGACAGCGACTTTAATCTCAATAACTTCGGCTTTAACCCCAAGGATCTTGACTGATGGACAGGATAACAGTTCACGGACTTTGCGTCCGTGAAACGGAAACGGGGGATTACGATAAGATAATCACCCTTGTTACTCAGGAGATGGGAAAGATATCCGTTACGGTCAAGGGCGTCAAAAGCCTGAAGAGCAAGCATATGGTTGCCTGCCAGCCCTTCGGCTATTCCACCTTCGTTATAAAGAAATCCAAGAAATACTGGTATATCGAGGAAAGCGAGAGCATCGAGAGCTTTTACGGACTGCGGTACGACGTGGACAGGCTGTCCCTTGCGGCTTATATCTGCGACGTGCTTTGCGACGTAAGCGTTGAAAATGCTCCGGAGCCCGAATTGCTTCGCCTGACTCTAAATACTCTTTATGCCTTGAGCAATCATAAGGATACGCCTCTTTCACAGATAAAGGCTGCCTTTGAGCTGAGATGTGCGGCGGAGTGCGGCTTTTGTCCCGAGCTTTCAGGCTGTGACGTATGCGGCTGTGACGTAAACGGGGACGTTTATCTTGACGTTATGAACGGACGCCTCCTTTGCGCAGACTGCAAGCCCCGCGCCGAAAAGGAGGAGGAGCTTGTGGAGGGAACCTCAAGGCTTTACTATATCATAAGCTGCAGCGTTCTCAGCGCTATGCGCTATATTATCTCAAGTCCCCAGGCGAAATTTCTATCTTTTGCAATCGCCGAAGACGATCTTTATATTTTAGGCAAGGTGTGTGAGGCCTATCTCCTCAATCACCTTGAGCATTCATTTAAGACACTTGACTTTTATAAATCCATTCTGATATGAACGAAAAAAATATATACACACTTGAATTTAATAAGATAAGAGAGCTTCTCGCCTCTAAGGCACAGACGGAGGGAGCCGTGGAAATGGCGCTCTCTCTTATGCCCTCGGACGACGTAGACGAGGTGAAGCTCAGGCAGAGAAGATGCGCCGATGCAAAGCGTCTGGCAGGGCAGAAGGGAAATCCCTCCTTTGGCTCTGTACGTGATATTTCATCGGCTCTTGAGCGCTCCGATAAGGGGGCAACTCTTTCCACAAGGGAGCTTCTTGACTGTGCAAACGTGCTTCGTACCTCCCGCGGCCTTCTTGAGTACATCAAGAGCGACCGCAAATTTGATACGTCTCTTGACGAGATATTTCTGCGTCTTTCCGTCCATAAAAAGATAGAGGATCAGATATACCGCGCGATCATCTCAGAGGATATGATCGCAGATGAGGCAAGCGCCGAACTTTCCGATATTAGGCATAAGATAAGAAAGACAAATGCCAAAATTGCCGATCTTATGCAAAGGTATACAATGGGCGGCTCCTTCTCTAAATATCTCCAGGAGAATATAGTTACTACCCGAGGAGGCCGCTTCGTTATTCCCGTAAAAAGCGAATACAGAAACGAGGTTAAGGGTCTTGTCCACGATACCTCGGCTTCCGGCGCGACCCTTTTCATCGAGCCTATGAGCGTTGTTGAGGCAAATAACGAGCTTAGAGAGCTCCAGAGCCGCGAGGAGTTTGAGATCGAGCGTATTCTTTCAGAGCTTTCCGCTCTTATTGCATCGGTTTCCGGGCTTATCCGCCTTAACTATTCAAATATCACTCTTCTTGCCTTCTGTTTTGCCTGCTCAGAGCTTTCCTATGCCATGAATGCCGTTGAGCCTGAGATCAACGCAAAGGGCGCAGTTCGCCTTGAAAACTGCCGCCATCCCCTTATTGCCGAGGGCAAGGCTGTGCCCGTTACCGTTGAGGTGGGCGGTGAGTGGTCAATGCTTGTGATCACCGGTCCCAATACAGGCGGTAAGACCGTTTCCTTAAAGACCCTCGGTCTCTTTTCCATGATGGCGCAGGCAGGACTTCAGCTTCCCTGCGAAAAGGCTTCGGTCAGAGTTTTTGATGAGATATTCTCCGATATCGGCGACGAGCAGTCCATCGAGCAGTCTCTTTCCACCTTCTCGTCCCATATGGTAGGAATCGTTAATATTCTTAATGATATGACCGAGAATTCTCTCGTTCTTTTTGATGAGCTCGGCTCGGGTACAGACCCCGTTGAGGGTGCGGCTCTTGCTATGTCCATCCTTGAGGAGGTATTTGAGCGCGGAGCCCTTTGTGCCGCAACGACTCATTATGCGGAGCTCAAGGCGTTTGCCCTTGAAAAGGAGGGCGTTTGCAACGCCTCCTGTGAGTTTAACGTCGATACCCTGAAGCCTACCTACAAGCTTATTATCGGCACACCCGGTAAGTCCAACGCCTTTGCGATCTCCGAAAAGCTTGGTATTCCCGAAAGGATCGTTACAAGAGCCAAGGGCTACGTTGATTCCGGCAGCCGCAGCTTTGAGGCAGTTATCGAAAAGCTTGAGGAGGAGAGATACCGTCTCATGGCTGAGCGCGAGAAGGCTGAAACTCTTCGCCGCGAATACGAGGAATATAAGAAGAACGCCGAGGCCGAGCTTCAGCGCCGTCTCGGAAGCGCCGAGCGTGAGGCTGAGGAGGCAAAGAAGAAGGCCCGTCAGATAGTTGACAGCGCGAGAGCCACCAGCGATTATATCTTAAAGCAGCTTGACGATGCAAAGAAGGCTAAGGATGCTGAAAACTTCGGTGATAAGATTTCCGATGCCAGGAAGAACATTAAAAACGAGGTCAAAAGCTACCGCCAGAGCAATGCAGAGGAGGATAAGGACGACGGATACGTTCTTCCGAGACCTCTGAAAAAGGGCGATGACGTTATCCACCGCACTCTCGGCTCAAAGGGAACACTTATTGAGGATCCCGACAAGAAGGGTAACGTTACCGTTCAGATGGGTATTCTCAAAACGAAGCTGAACGTCTCCCAGCTAAAGCTGGTTGAAGGTGCAACCGTTACCGAAAACGGCAAAAAGAGCGCCGCCAAAACATACCGGCAGACAGTTTCAAAGAACTTCAAGCCTGAGCTTGACGTTCGCGGTATGATAGGTGACGACGCTTGCTTTATGGTGGACAGATACCTTGACGATGCTTGTATTGCCCAGATATATTCCGTAACCGTTATCCACGGAAAGGGAACGGGCGCTCTCAGAGCGGCTATCTGGAGCTTCCTTAAAAAGGATAAGAGAGTGGAGTCCTTCAGAGCAGGTCAGTACGGTGAGGGCGATTTCGGCGTTACCGTAATAGACCTCAAGCACAAGTAATTACTTTTTTTCGGCTGATTTTGGTGCTTCAAAGCCCTGAATAAAGCCCTCCACGTCAGAGGAGCAAATATCCCCGCCGATGACGCGGCTTTTGTAAATAATGATATTGGCATAAACGGTACCGTCGTAATCGGGGTAATTCGTTACCTCGTATGTATAGCGCTGTACCGTTTTACCTTTGTATTTTGAAAGGTCAAGGCCCTGAGACTTCTGGATCTCGTTATACGAATTCATCACCTTGTCAAAATCGACGGGGATCCTGATCTCCACCTCCTCAACGCAGGGACCGGATACCTCCCAGCCGAACTGCGAGAGAAACTCGTGGCGAGCGTCCTCTGTCTTGATCTTGTCGTAATTGAGTGTGTCCTTACCCTCGAAGAGACTGCCGGCCGCAACAGTCTCGGCGCCCGGCAGAGCTATTGCAAGGGCTGTCACGAGGGCAAGGGCCAGCGCGATTATACCCCACAGCTTCAGAGTATTTCCTTTAACGGAGCAAATAAACATTGTTTTACCGCCTTCCTGTTTTGCTGTTATACTCTATGCGAACAAAAGGAGCTTTAGAACATGATACTTATAGCTGATAATACGGATAGAAAGATACGCAGGGAGATCAGGGAATGGCTGTTTTCTCTCTCAATACCCTGCGCCGTTGCCGATACCGACAGGATAGACGCTTATCTTCCTGCGGGAGCCGTTGTAGTTACGGAAAAGTATCTTCTTTCAGAGGTTGAATATATGGCTTCACTTCACGAGCCTTCGCCGATAGAGCTTTATGATGAGAGCGCAGCTTTTTCCGAGTTTATTATGGACGTATACGACAGACATTGCAGGGAGCGTTGTGAGGGAATGGGCTATCGCAGGCTTTCCTGTTGTGACGGGGAGTTTTTGTTTTTCAACAAGAGCGTGAGTATGACGAAAACGGAGAAAAGGATACTGAGAATGCTCCTTTTCTCAAGGGATTGGGAAAGCGGCGAGCGCCTGTCCCTGTACTGCCTGAAAAAGCAGAAGCCCGATCTGAAAAGCATCGCCGTTCATATCTGTAACCTTAATAAGAAGATGAATGCCGCCTGCGGCTTCGATATGATCGAGCACAGAAGATTTTCAGGATACAGAATAAATAATAAGGCGTTGTAGCAGATATGAATGTCGGCTTTGTCGGGTAGGGGGAACGGGGACGCAAAACCTTTTCCCGCAAAAAGGTTCTGCACTCCAAAAAACTTTGAAAAGGGAGGGGTATAAATTCGGGTTTGTCCGTGTGTTCACACTTGCTTTACCGTAGGGGCGTCACTGTGTGCGCCCGCTATCAGCACGCGAACCAAACCTTCAAATTCGGGTTTATCGGTGAGGAAGACGCAAAACCTTTTTTGAAAAAAAGGTTCTGCACTCCAAAAACTTCAAATAGGAATTGGATAAATTCGGGTTTATCTGTGTGTTTCAAACTAAAATTTGATAAGCTGAAGAAGCGATTTGCACCCAAGCCTCCCTCCGGGAGGGAGGTGGCTCGCGAAGCGAGACGGAAGGAGCACTCGACACGAACGTTACTTGCTCGCTTTA
>SVTD01000064.1 GCA_015063955.1 Oscillospiraceae bacterium
TCGGAGATTTTTTCTTTTTCTATCCTTGCGCTTGCTTTGAGCTCGCGCGTTTTATTTCTGCTCCGCTCTTCTTTGCCCCCCGTAGAACGGGGGGTTTATTTCCACGCCTGAAGGCACCAATAAAAAAAAGCTATGCTGATCACAATGTGATCAGCATAGCTTTTTGATTTATCTTGCGACCTCTTCCATAATGAATGCCTCAAGGATGTCGCCTTCCTTGATATCGTTGAACTTTTCAAGACCTACACCGCACTCGTAGCCCTGCTGAACTTCCTTAGCATCGTCCTTGAATCTCTTGAGAGAGGAGATCTTATCCTCAAAGATAACGACACCGTCGCGGACTACTCTGATCTGCGCGTGGCGTGCGATCATACCGTCCTGAACGTAGGAGCCGGCGATAGTACCGACGTTGGGTACGCGGATAGTCTGACGAACCTCGGCGTGGCCGAGAACCTTTTCAACGAACTCGGGAGCAAGCATACCCTTCATAGCCGCTGTGATCTCTTCGATACACTCGTAGATTACGCGGTATGTGCGGATATCTACCTCCTGGCGCTCTGCAGAATCGATAGCACTCTTATCGGGACGAACGTTAAAGCCTACGATGATAGCGTTGGATGCTGCTGCAAGCATAACGTCACCCTCTGTAATACCGCCTGCGGCGGAGTGGATAACGCGAACCTTGACCTCATCGTTGGAGATCTTCTCAAGGGACTGCTTAACAGCCTCGGCAGAACCGCCTACGTCTGCCTTAACGATAACGTTAAGCTCCTGAACACCCTCCTTGATCTGAGCAAAGAGGTCGTCGAGGTTGACCTTAGCGTTAGCCTTGAACTCCTCTTCCTTTGCCTTTTCACGGCGCTGCTCAGCAAGAGTTCTTGCCATTCTCTCGTCCTCAACTGCGTTGAACTCGTCACCTGCAAGGGGAACCTCTGCAAGACCGATGATCTCCACGGGAACGGAGGGGCCTGCAGTTTTGAGGGTCTTACCCTTATCGTCTGTCATTGCACGTACACGGCCAACGGCTGTGCCTGCGATAACGATATCGCCGGAGTGGAGTGTACCTGCCTGAACGAGAACGGTAGCAACGGGGCCGCGGCCTCGGTCAAGCTTTGCCTCGATCACGATACCCTTTGCACGGCGGGCAGGATTTGCCTTATATTCCTTGACCTCTGCAATAAGAAGAACGCTTTCGAGAAGGTCGGAGATACCCATTCCTGTAAGAGCGGATACGGGAACGCACATTACGTCGCCGCCCCATTCCTCGGGAACGAGGGAGTAGTTTGTAAGCTCGGACTTAACTGCATCGGGGTTTGCAGTGGGCTTATCCATCTTATTGATTGCAACGATGATCTCAACTCCTGCAGCCTTTGCGTGGTTGATAGCCTCAACCGTCTGGGGCATGATACCGTCGTCTGCGGCAACAACGAGGATAGCAATATCGGTGGCCTGTGCACCTCTTGCTCTCATTGCTGTGAACGCCTCGTGTCCGGGGGTATCAAGGAAGGTGATATCCTTGCCGTCGATGTTAACTGTATAAGCACCGATATGCTGTGTGATACCGCCTGCCTCGCCCTTTGTAACGCTCGTATGACGGATAGCGTCAAGGAGAGAGGTCTTACCGTGGTCAACGTGACCCATTACACAGACTACGGGAGGACGCTCAACGAGATTCTCATCGTTATCTTCTTCCTCATTGAAGAGCTTTTCTTCGATGGTAACAACTACTTCCTTTGTACAGATAGCGCCAAGCTCGTCTGCTACAAGGTAAGCTGTATCGTAGTCGATGATCTGGTTGACGGTTACCATCATACCCATCATCATAAGGCGCTTAACGACCTCAGCGGCAGTAACCTTAAGGCGGCTTGCAAGCTCGCCGACGGAAATCTCATCGGGAACTGTGATCTCAAGGGGCTTCTGCTTTGCCTTCATAGCCTCCTGCTTCTTGAGCTTCTCCATAGCTGCGCTTTCCTTGTTACGGTTCTTGGAGGAGCGCATATCGCGGTTGTTCTGCTTTTTCAGCTTCTGCTTATTGGATGCATTTTCGCTGTGGCTGTCGTGAACGAAGCTGTCAAGCTTTTCGTCATACTTGGAAAGGTCAACACTGGAAGCACGGGTATCGATAACTCTCGTAGCACCGGTACGCTTGCGCTCGTTCTGGGGAGCCTGAGGAGCCTTCTTCTTTCCGCCCATTGTGGACTGGTCGGGAGTAAAGCTGCGGTCCTGGCTGTCGGAATTCTTCTTCTGATTCTCGTAAGCCTTCTGAACTCTGTCGCTCATAGACTGCTGGGGCTTCTTCTGATTCTGAGCCTGAGCCTGGTTCTGGCTCTGATTCTGGGGAGCTGCAGGTCTTTCGCGCTTCTGATTATTCTGGTTATTATTCTGATTCTGCTGAGGTCTTTCGTTTCTGGGCTTATCGTTTCTTACCTCGTTCTTGGGCTTCGGCTCTGCGGCCTTCTTTGCGCGCTCCTCGGCCTCAGCCTTCTTTCTTGCTTCAGCCTCTGCCTTCTTGCGGGCAGCCTCTTCCTTTGCAGCCTTTTCAGCATCTGCCTTCGCCTTAGCAGCAGCGGCAGCCTTCATAAGAGCTGCATCCTTTGCAGCGGCGCGGGCTTCTGCCTCAGCCTTTTCCTTTGCCTCGGCCTCTGCCTTAGCACGTGCCTCAGCCTCTGCCTTTGCACGGGCCTCCTCCTCTGCTCTCTTTTTAGCCTCGGCAGCCTTTCTTTCCTTTGCGGCGATGGCAGCCTTGGAGGGGCGAACGGAGGGGATCATAGTCTTACCGTTGACGTATCCGTCAATATCGGAGATCTGGTTTTCTTTTGTAAGCATATCGAGAAGGAGGTTTGCCTCGTCTGCCTCGAGAACGGTCATGGTCTTCTTACCGTCAAGACCTGCTCCTTCAAGCTTTGTGATAATATCCTTGGATCTGAGATCGAGATCCTTGGAAAGCTGGTTGATACGGAACATCGGGGATTGTGCCATATTGCTATACCCGTCTCCCTTTGGGGAGCCTTCCTGTCAGATTATTGTATTGCTGATTCTTCATCCTTGCTGTTATTAATGATCTGGATCGCAAGAGAACGGTCCTTGACCGCAACGCAAGCGGTGGGTGATGCTTTGCCGACCCGCTTGCCGAGAGCCTCCATATCACAGTCGGGATGAATGAGGGGGATTTCGTAAAAATTACATTTATCGGTTATCTGCTTCGTTGTACGCTGAGAAGCGTCGGAGGCAAGGAGAACGCACCAGGTGCCCTTTCCCTTTCTGATCTCCTTCAGAACGAGATCAGTTCCGAGGACTACAGAGCGCTTTGCCGCCGCAAGGCCGAGATAAGTGAGTATCTTATCAGTTTTCATCGGCGTTTTCCTTCTCTGCCAGTGCTACCTCCTCCTCAAGGGCTGCAAGGAGCTCTTCGGGGATCTCGCACTCGAGATTTGTTTTGAAGCGATTCTGCTTTCTCGCTTTTTTGAAGCAATCCGTTTTTTTACAAACGTATGCACCTCTGCCGCCGATCTTGCCTGTGAAGTCAAGCACCACGCTGCCCTCGGGAGTTCTCACCACGCGGATGAGCTCCTTTTTGGGAAAGGACTGACCGCAGCCCGTACAACGGCGAAGAGGGATCTTTTTTACCTTTGTCATAGTGATTTCAGAAGCTTATTCGCCCTTGATGTCGATCTTGCAGCCTGTGAGCTTTGCGGCAAGACGGGCGTTCTGTCCTTCCTTACCGATGGCAAGGGAGAGCTGATCTGCACTTACTGTAACGCGTGCGCTTCTTTCGCCGTCCATCTCAACGTCGATGACCTCGGCGGGAGAGAGAGCAGCTGCGATGAACTCGGCATTATCCTCAGAATACTCGATAACGTCGATCTTCTCACCGCGAAGCTCATCGATGATCTCGGCGATTCTGCGGCCGCGCTCACCGATGCAGGCGCCTACGGGATCAACGTCCTCATCGCGGGAGTAAACGGCAATCTTGGTTCTGCTTCCTGCCTCACGGGCAACGGAATGGATAATAACCACGCCCTCCTGGATCTCGGGGATCTCCTGCTCGAAGAGTCTCTTAACGAGTCCGGGATGAGTTCTGGAGAGAGTTACGATGGGGCCGGGCATAGAATCGCGGCGAACCTCCGTAACGAATACGCGGATTCTGTCTCCTGCGGCGAAGGTCTCGCCGGGGATCTGCTCGCTGTAAGGAAGAACTGCCTCGCTCGTGCCTGTATCGATAACGATATCTCCGGAGGAGTCTGCTGTCTTCGTAACGATAGCGGTGATGACCTCTTCGCGCTTCTTATCGTACTCGCGGATCATAGAGGAGCGCTCTGCCTCTCTGATGCCCTGAATGATAACCTGCTTTGCAGACTGAGCGGAGAGACGGCCGAATGCCTTGGTCTTTACCTCAGTTTCAACTACACCGCCGAGAACGTGACGGCGGGAGAGCTTCTTTGCATCCTCGAGAGAGATCTCGGTAGCAGGGTCTGTTACTTCCTCAACTATATTTTTCTGCTCGTAGACCTTAACGTCCTTCTTTGCGGGATCGATAACGATACGAACGTTGCTGGTGCCGTATTCCTTCTTGAAGGCGCTGACGAGAGCTGCCTCAACCTTTTCGATCATGTACTCCTTCGGGATACCCTTTGTCTTTTCGAGAAGATCAAGGGCGTTGAAAAATTCCTGATTCATTTTTACGGTTTCCTTTCGCTGATTTATGTTAATATATTACCAATCAAATACTGTGGAGACCTTGGCAACGGCGCTCTTTTCGAGAACGGTCTCAGAGCCGTCCACGTCCACGGTGACAGTCTTATCGTCTGCCGCAGCAAGGATGCCGACGATCTGCTTCTTACCGTCAACGGGAGCATAGAGCTTAACCTCGATCTTTTCGCCCATACAAGCCTCAAAATGCTCGGGGCGGGAGAGAACTCTCTCGATTCCGGGGGAGGATACCTCCATCTTGTAGGAGACCTCGATGGGGTCAGCCTCGTCGATAATGGGGTCGATGGCTCTTGCCATTTTTTCGCAGTCCTCAATATCGATGCCCTCGGGCTTATCGATAGTGATGCGAAGGATCATATCGGCGCCCTCCTTGAGATACTCAACGTCCCAGAGCATAAAGCCGAGGCTGTCAGCCACGGGAGAGACGAGCTCACGGACGGTGCCGGCGATGTTTTTCTTCTGTTTCTCCATTTTTCACCTGTATAAATTATTTTTTCATAAAAGAGAGAGTGGGTTTTTGCCCACTCTCTAACTTCTACACTATTACAGTACGTATTGTACCACATATCCTTTAAAATTTCAAGTCTTTTTTGAAATTTTCTTTCTTTTATATTATTTGTACAGCTTTATCCCTTTTGCTAAAGGCATGATATGGAAATTTTACATCAAAGGTTATCAAGGGCTTTCATGAGCATTTCCCTGTACGTTTGTCTGACGTCCTCCGGGCCCTGTATCTTGATCTTTCCCTCGAAGCAGAATACCCATCTGAAAAACATGGGGCTTATCACCACGTCTACCTGAGTCGTGAACTGCCCTTTTTTCACTTCGCTCACCTCTATATCGCTTCCGAAATGATCGATGACCGTATTCATCATGCTTTCATCGCACAAAAGGCTGACCTTTCTCTCATCTCCGAAAAACATACGGAAGGACGCCTTTATGTGGGAGGATACCTCAAAGCCCGCAGGTACGGGGTCTGCATCCTCCTCAAGGAGGGTGGGGACGCCGGCTATCCGCTCCACGCGGAAGGAGCCGATATTCCCATGCTTTTCGCTGAAGCCAACAACGTAGTATCTTTCTCCGTCGATACCGAGAGAATAGGGACTGACCACGTAGGGCTCGCCGTCGTTTTTCAGGCGGCGGTTCTTTGCGCCGTCGTATTCATAATAATAGAACGAGATCTTTTTCTTTCTCTGAATAGCAGTATCTATCTTATCTATAATGTAGTAGACCATCTCGTTATCGGGCTTTTCCGTTCTGTGGAGGCTTCTGCCGTTTATCATTTCCTGCTCGGAATAGACGTCAGTAAGCGAGCCCAGCTTTTCCAGAAGAAGACGGCTCTTCTTTTCCGTAACCGTACCGGAAGAATCAACGCTGTCCATAAGCAGACGCAGCTCGGGGAGCTGGAATCTGCGGGAGGCAACGAAGTATTTGTTTTGAGTGGATTCTATCTTGCAGATATCCATTCCGAAGCGCTGAAGCGCCTCTATATCGGATGCAATGGTGGTTCTGTGAGAAGAAACACCGTATTTTCCCTTCAGTATATCCATCAGCTGCACTGTAGACAGAGGGTGCTCCTCGTTGGTCATTCTGAAGAGGATCTGCCACAAATACAAAAGCCTGAGCTTGCCATCGTTTTCCATGGGATACCCGCCTTTCGGTAATATGAAAGGATTATACCATATTTTTTCGAGCATTTCCAGCCAAACGACAAAATGGCAAAAAGGTGTCGGTTTTTTGCGACACAAAACAAGTATGAACGAACGCAGACTGAGCCCCGTAGCCCGGTTCACTATTCCCTTCCGCCGTAAAAATGGAGTGGGATCAGAAAGAGGGGCGTTATTATATAGAGCGGCGACAGGGCTGTGCAAAGCGAAAGGACGGCAGCAGATGCCGGGAGGCGGACCGTTTCCTTTTTTCTCGTTGCAAAAAATACTGCCAAAAGGAGGACGGAGGCGATGCCACCGTCTATCGAAAGCGCCGCCGCCCAGAAGAGGGCTGCAACTGTGACAAGGGCATTGAATGCCCTCTTCTTTTCGTATCTTCTGTAAGACCACGTCAGAAAAAGGCAGAGAAAAAGGGCAAAAAACGGATTTTGCCTGCTCCCGTCAATGATCCTTCCCGAAACTGCAATATCGTAGGGGATCTCAAGGAATGCCGAAAGGAGGAGGCACTTTTTCAAGCCTCCCCTGCCAGTGCCGTCCTCCACTGTAAAAAACACCAGCAGCGGCACCCATCCCGTGGAAAGTGCCTGCAAAGCAAGGGAGAACGCCCCGAGGAAGGTCTCTCTCCCCGATGCAAGAACGCCGTCGGAGAGGACGATCCTTTCCATTGCTGCACCCACGGCTCCCGCCACCATCAAAAGAAAGCCCCAAAGCCTCAAGGCAGAGCCGCAAAGCCCTGCCTTTTTTCTGTCAAGCACCAATAAGTTCATTTTTCACCCCTTCACAGATCCCGCCATCGCCTCGCGGTAATACTTCTGAGTTACCATAAAAAGAACGGCAACAGGTACGGAAACGAGGACCGCTCCTGCACAGAAGCGGGTGTACCAATCCCAGACGTATTCCCTCTCAAGCATGCTCCACAGCCCGATGGACACCGTATAGTATTTCGCCTCGGCACGGACGATTATCCTTGCGAAAATGAAGTCCACAAAGGGCGCCATAAAGGAAGTTACCACCTGATAAACTATCATAGGCTTGCACAGCGGCAGAGTTATCTTCGTAAAAATCTGCCACCTTGTACAGCCGTCTATCGACGCTGCCTCGTCAAGAGCCCGGGGGATTGTATCCATATATCCCTTCATAACGTAGAACTGGGTCCCCGATCCTGCGGAAAATACGATGATAAGGGCGAGGGGTATCATATCTCCCTCCGTAAGCCCCAGCGCCTTCAGAATAAAGTACACCGCTATCATCGACATAAAGCCGGGAAAAAGGTTGAGAATCAGAGCTGTATTCATATACGGCCGTCTGAAGGAAAATTTCAGTCGGCTGGTACAATAGGATACGCTCAGCACGAAAAAAGTGCTGAGAATACAGGTGCAAACGGCGATCACAAAGGTATTGAGAAACATCCTGCCGAAGTTTATGACGTTAGTTTCCGAAAAAAGCCTGAAATAGTTGTCAAGGGTATAGCTTTTCGGCAGAAAGGTCTCGATAAACTGCCCCGGCTCTGCCCGAAAGCTTTGCATGAACAGCCAGAAAAATGGTACCAGCCACAAAATGCAGAGAACGGCGAGGAAGACGTATATAATGATATCTGCAACGATACGCTTTTTTCTCATTTGAAGCCCTCCTCGTTTTTGTATGATTTCGAATTGTTGTAGGTTACCAGCGCCACCACGGAAAGAACGATAAAGGTAAATATTCCGATAACGGCGGCAAGGTTGTATTTCTGCTGATCCACAGACAGCTTGTAAAGCCACGTTATGAGCAGATCCGTTCCTCCCGCGGAGCCTCCCACAGTCATTGGCTCGCCGCGGGTCAGAAGGTATATCACGTTAAAATTGTTGATATTTCCCGTAAACTGGGTAATAAGATAAGGTGTCAGCACGAACATCATATAGGGTAAAGTGACGTTCATAAAGGTCTTGAAGACGCCGGCACCGTCCACCTTCGCCGCATCGTACTGCTCCTTCGGTATATTATTGAGAACGCCCGTTACCTGAAGGATCGTATAGGGAATGCCGATCCACAGATTTACAGCGATCACAAGGATCCGGGCAACTGTAACGTCCGTAAGGAATGGGAGAGGTGAGGAGATCAGTCCTCCGTTTTCCAGAAGTCTGTTGACGATGCCCTGAGGCTGAAGCATCGAGCGCATCACCATAAGGGAAACGAACTGAGGAACGGCAATGGTGGTGGCAAGCACCGTTCTCCACAGCCCCTTAAGCCTGATAGTCGGGCGGTTTATTATCATTGCAAGGAGAGTTCCTGCAATAAAATTCAGAAAGGTGGCAAAAAACGCCCACACGAGAGTCCAGCCGAGAACTGACCAGAACTGCTTACCGACCGTTGAATTTGCATTGAATATGGAAATGAAATTATCAAAGCCCACCCAGTCGAAGAGCACAAGCCTGTCCCCCTCCCGGGAGAAGTTTGTGAATGCCATGCTCATCATATAAACGAGGGGAAGGACTGTAAATACAAGAAGAAACGCCGTAGGAGCGGTCATCAGAAGAGTGTGGATATTTTCATCAAAAAGGCTCTTCAGATCCTCCGAAAAGGAGGAGGGCGTTATCCCCTGCCTCTTTAAAGAGAGCGCCCGGTAGCCGGAGATCACCGATGAGCGCCAGAGAAGTATGAAAAGGGCACACACAAAAAGTGCGGCAATGCCGTAAAGCAATATGAGCTGAGAGCGGTCGCCCTCGGTATATTCAAATATGCCCAGCTCCTCGTTCCATACCTGCCCCTGAGCCCGATCCCCAAGGGTGGGGAGGCGGGATATACATGCTATCCCGCCCTCGGGCAAAAACAGGAACAGTAAAAAAACGATCTCAAGGGCAAGAAATATGAGTCCCTTAATTATTTGCCCCGAAAGCAGGTTTCCGAGCCCCATCACAAGGCAGGACAAAAGAACGGCAGGGCCGCCGTAAATCAGGGCGGCTCCGAGCCCCTTCTGCTTATCCTTGAGGAACGGCCTCCCTTCGGGAAGTGTTTTTTCAAGTTTTGACATTATAAGCCATACCTTTCTTTGGCTTTTGCTCCCAATGGAAGCTTTACATACTTGCTTTAAGCGAATCGTTGAACGCCTCGGTCTTTTCCTTTGCGTTTTTCTCCGTCACCTCGCCGTTGACGATCGCCTTGCCCATATTTTCCACAGGCACCCAGTAGGCTGTCATTTCCGGGATGGAGGGCTGGATGATCGAGGTCTTGTTGATGGTCAGATTCTGAGCCTGTGCCGCAATGTCTCCCATAAGCTCCTCGGATTCGAGGAGATCGGTGTCTGTGGGGATGATATTTCTCATTCTGTAATGCTCGCGCTGTGCCTCGCGGCTGCCGAGAAAGGCTGCGAGGGCAACTGCTACCTCGGGGTTCTTGCAGGAGGGGTTAACACCGATGGCCTTCGAGCCTGAAAAAGAAAGGAGCTGCTTTTCGCTGCCTCCGATATTGGCAGTAGGAAGAGGGGCTGCACCGTAATCGTCTCCGAGAGCCTTTTCGATCTTCTGAGCATCCCAGCTTCCTGAGAAGATCGCACCAACGGAGCCGTCAAGGAGTCCTGAAAGCCCCGCACCCTCAGCATCGTTTATAAAATTTGGGTTGTTCGCAAGGGCAACGAGATACTGAGTTGCCTCAAGACCCTCCTTGCCGCCGAAATCGATGCCTGCAGCGGCGTCCCGTCCGTCATCGCCGAAAAGCGTACAGCCGTTGGCAAGATAAAATGCGCCCGTGTACCAGGAGTTTGTGAGGGGGAAGGCAACCTTTCCCTTTTTAATCATCGCATCGAGGCTTTTTACGTCCTCCTCGGAGAAAACGCTCTTGTTATAAAACATAAACCAGGTGTTCCCCGAAAAGGGTACGCCGTAAACGCCGCCGTCAGCCCCTCGGACAGACTCGACCATAGCCTCGGAGGCAGACTTTTCTATCTCTTCAAGGGTGCTTCCCCCAAGACGGGAGATGGCATTTGCCTGAAGGAGCGTTCCAAGCTGGTCGTTTGCGAAAAAGTAAACGTCGGCAGAGCCGGAGGGGTCGGCGGAGATGTTCTTTCCCGCGTCTCCCTCGGAGCAAACGCCGTATTTAAAGGTGATATCCCACTCGGGGTGAGCATCGTTGAAGGTGTTGCACATAACGGGAAGCCAGCCCTTTTCGTCGGGCTGATCCTCCTGGGGCGCCCAGACGGTGAGGGTCACCTTCTTTTGGTCCGGGTCCCCCTCGCCGCCCTTTCTTGAGCATCCTGAAAAAGCAGTCATAACGAAAATGACCGAAAGGATCAAAGCTATATATCTTTTCATAGTTCCTCCATTGATTTTGACAGCAAAACGCTGATATAGGCTTATTATGCCCCCAAAACCGAAAAGTAACGGCAAATCGCAATATTTTTGAAGAATCAAAAGATATCGGTATTGACCTTTTTCGAAAAACATCTTATAATAAACGTTACTGCTGTGTTTTTCCAAAGGAGAAACTTAAAAATGAAGAAGATAATATCGCTTTTGCTTTGTATAATAATTGCTTTTTCTCTCTGCGCCTGCGGTGAGGAGTCTGTTGACGTTTTGGATAACGGAGGCACAGAGGAATCGAAATTCGGATTTCTTGACGTCCACGCTGATGGGGAAGACTCAGAAGACGTGCCCGAAGAGACAGAAGCAGAAACCCTCCCGGAAACCGAGCCCAAACCCGAGACCGTATACGAGCACCTTCACGAAACCGTTCCCGAGACCGATCCTCCTCAAAGAGTGGATAAGCCCGTTGTTAATAACAATAGCTCCTATACCGTTTACATTACCGAAACGGGAGAAAAGTATCACAGAACAGGATGCCGACATCTGAATAAAAGCATGATACCCATATCCCGTGATGAAGCAGTAGCCGCCGGCTACACTCCCTGCTCCGTTTGTGACCCGTAAAAATGAACAAAAAAGGAATCCGCCACGACGGATTCCTTTTTTTCGGGGAGGGGGACGGGGGATGCAAAGAACTTTTTTGAACTTGAATTGTCAAGTCAAGTGCAACAAAACGCCGGAAAAAAGTTCAAGAGGAGATTTCCAACCAAGGCATTTGCGAGGTCGAGTATTTAATTTGAGAGCAAAATCACACAGTTGATCGTCTGAGAAAGCAGAAATATCCCGTCGCTTAGGAATAAATTCCCGCAATAGGCCGTTGAAGTTTTCGTTGGTTCCTCGAGCCCATGGAG
>SVTD01000065.1 GCA_015063955.1 Oscillospiraceae bacterium
CTTCCGTCTTTTTGCGATGCTTTAGCATCGCAAAAATCCACCTCCCTCCCGGAGGGAGGCTTTGGTGCAAATCGCCGCTTTCACCTATCAAGTTTTTGTTTTAAACATCCCTATAAACCCGAATTTGAAGGTGCGGTTCGTGTGCAGATGGGTGGACCGTCGAGGACGCCGGTCCCTACAATACACCAATATCGTCCCACCGATAAACCCGAATTTATACCCATCCCTTTTTCAAAGTTTTTTGGGAGTGCAGAGGACTTTTTTGCAAAAAAGTCCTTTGCATCAACTCCACGACAAACCCGAATTTATAGCGTCGTCACAATTGATTCATACAAAAAAGCTTGCAGGATACTGATATAGATCAGTGCCTGCAAGCTTTTAATTATCTGCCGTATATATGCGTTTTACTTTTATAGCCTGAGAACAAATCCGCTTTTTTAAGATCGCAGCTTTTGTGCCTTGTTATAGCAAATAGTGCATTGAATACGTCATAAGCGTATCGGATACTTCTATAAAGGAATAATAGACAGGCTCGTTTGAGCTGTCGAGAACGATAAGCACTGTTGCTACGGTCTCAGTTTCTGTTGTAAGATTTGTGGAGGTGGAATATCTCGTTCTGCCGGTTACGGTTACAAAGAACGCATTACTGAGATCGTTTGAGCGGTTGTTTTGCTCAAACTTTGATATCTCATCGTCCTCCATGAGGCTGCTTTTGTTGAGCTCATAGTGTGAATAAGAAATGCTGTATTCAGGGCAGGCGCTCGCAATGATTTTACCGATAGGCGCCGAATACCATCCTTTAAGGTTCTCGGGAGCATAGTAACAAAAGCTGTTCATTGCAGAGAGCAAAGCGGATTCGGGGATCACTGTACTGCCGATCATCTTCTTTCTGTATTCACTGAAAGCAACCATGTATTCGCCGAAACGATCCTCAAGAACGTCCTTGATCATATCGGTTTCTTCGGAAAGCCAAACGTATTTATTGCCTTCCTTATCCACAAGATTGCCATCAACGTCTACGTTGAGCTTTTCGGAATCCGACCCGTATTCGAGACGACCCTTATCATAAAGATACTTACTTATCGTATTTTCAGTTATCCCGATCTCGTTTTCTCTACATACAGAATAGAACTGGTATATATTCATCTTAGACCCGTCAATTCCGTCGAGATGATCCAAAACCTTTCCCATCTGTCCCTCTGACGTACCGAAAAACTGATCCTTATCAATGACAATAATCTTTTCACCTTCTATAATGATAACTCCGGCTTCTCCTTCAAAAGTGCCCTTGAGGTAAGTTTTCATCTCCTCCTCGCTCTCAAACTTCATGTTATTTGAAGTTTTGCAGGAGATCAGCAAGGTGCCCATCATACAGGCTGCCAAAATTAAGCACAAAATTTTTTTCATAACCAATCCTCCATAGTTTTCATTGCGCAGGGCTCAACTGTTAAATGCCCAGATCAGAAATATGACGAAGGCTCCGCCTATTATCGCCATTACGGTCCAGAAAGCCTTGGGGTTTTTGAGACACAGCTCCCACAGCAGCTGGGAAATTCCGCCCTCAAGTCCGTTCTTTTCCGTATGGAACGCAAAAGAATTGCAATTGGGACATTGGGGGGTGGAATCAGCTACATTCTTTCCGCATTTTGCACAGGTCTTCATTTTATCCTTCCTTTCTTTATACTCCGAACAGAGCTTTCAGCTCCTCCAAATTTTTATCAAATTCATATCCCGAAGGGAGCATTGTAGTGCAGTTTGCAACATACTCGCCCTTCATATATACACAGTAAGCACCGTCCCAATCCTTGCTGTCCAGTCCGTATCGGACAGCCACAAGGCGCTCGTCGCCGTCCTTGAAGATCACCTCGCTGTTAAAACATTCGGCAACGATACCGAGGTCGCGGTATACGCACTGATTTACATACTTCTCCGCCTCTTCTTCATACTTTCCTCCGGAGCAGTTGCTGAGCAGAGATATCACCGTCACCACAATGATTGCCAATGCAACGATTGCGGAGCTCTTTTTTGTTCTTTCCATTTTTTGTCCGTCCCTTTCTGCTCTTATTCGGTATTTTTTACAGTATACCACAAATAATGCTTATAGTCAATAATTAATTCTTATGGTGTGTTTATTGTTTTTGAAAAATGAAGTAAAATAATAAAATAGAATACCGAAAGGAAGGTGGCGCTGTGGCTCAGCTTGATTACTGTGCACTGGGACAGAGGATCCGTGCATTTCGCAAAAAGAATAATATGACTCAGGAAAAGCTGGGCGAGATCTGCGATCTTTCCGCCGCTCACATCGGCCATATCGAGCGCGGGACCCGTATTCCGTCTCTTGAAACTGTTTTTCTTATTGCCTCCTGCCTCGGCATCAGCGTTGATATGCTCCTTTTCGACTCCATCGAAAACAAGGACAGCCTTTTCATAACCATCTCAAAGGGGCTTGAGGGTAAGGACGATGCAAAGGCCAAAAGCTACATCAGCACGGTCAAGACTCTCTTTGACAATATAGACGATCTTTAGATCATAATAACATAAGAGCGACAAAAAATCTTATGCTGAGAGCATAGTTTTGTCGCTTTTTTTATATCTCAAAAACCGTGTTGACGGGCTGTTCTTTTTGTGCTAAACTGTTTTTAATCAGAGAAGGAGTATGGGGAATTATGATAAAAAAAGATACCTCCGAGCTTTTGCGGGAGCTGGAGAGCTATTCGGATTTCAAGCGGTTTTACAACGAAAACGGTGAGAGTCTCCTCCAAAAAAAGACTCTCGGCGAATATCTCGGTGAGCTTATAAGGAGTCACGGCATCAAAAAAGCCGACGCCATCAGAAGAAGCGAGCTTTCAGAGGTGTATGCATATCAGATCTTTTCCGGTATGAGAGTGCCTGAAAGGAAAAAGCTCCTGGCACTTGCCGTAGGCATGGGGCTGAAGCTTTCAGAGATCCAGGAGCTTCTCAAGGTATCCGGCTATGCGCCTCTTTACGTAAAGAACCCCTTTGACTGCATAGTGATATGGGGCATTTGCAAGGGGCTTACCGTAGCCGAGATCAATTACACCCTCTTTGACTACGGAGAGGAGACCCTTGGGTAACGGCTATGAATAAATGTCCATATTGCGGCTCCGAGGTGCAGGAGAGCGCACAGTTTTGTCTTTACTGCATGAAGAGCCTTAAAGAAAAAACGGATATAACTCCGAAGGAGGAACGCAGAGCAAGCCCTTTTTCTGTCATTATTCTTTCTGTTACCGTGCTTGCTCTGCTGGTTGTGGCGGCGATTCTTTTGCCGCGATGGCTCGCTTCTTCCGGAAAGGACGGAGGCACGGATGGAAAAGTGCCTCCCATAAGTACCGTTGATACTAAAGAACCCGCCGAGATTCAGCAAGACACTGAAAGTACGGGCGGTACAGGCACCGCGACAGACCCTTGCAAAGACGGACACACCTGGCGTGCGGTTACGGAGTCCGTTCACCACGAAGAGGCAGGACACTACGAGACGGTGCAAACGGGCACGGTAACGGTATCCTTGTACAAATGTGCCGTTTGCTACGGGTGCTTTGAATCCTACGAGGAGTATTATTCCCATTTCCAATCCGAGCACATTGCCAAGGAGGACGAGCTTGTAGTAATATTCCTTGACCGCTACGATCTTTTGGAGGAAAAAAGGCCGGTGTATGAAAAAACGTGGGTCGTAGATATGCCCGCCTACGACGAGGAGATCGTCACGGGCTATATCTGCTCCGTTTGCGGTAGCGAAAAAGAACCGTAAGGCGTGCTCATAAAGACGAAAAAGAGGGGCAAAATATTCTTGACAAAAGATGTGCTCTCGTATAGAATAGTAATAGAATACTAAGCAAAGGAGAAAAGACAATGGCTGAAAATGAAATCTTCGAGAATGAAGAAGTTCTCGTATATACTCTCACCGATGACGAAGGCAACGAAAACGATTTCGAGCTTCTCGCAAGCGTTGAGCTTGACGGCAAGAAATACTGCGCTCTCATCCCCTACACCGAGGATGAGGAAGAGCCCGAGGAATACATCGTTCTCCGCGTTGAGAAGAGCGAAGATGATCCCGAAGAAGAGATCCTCGTTTCCATCGATGACGATGAGGAGTTTGACCGCGTAGCTGATATCTTTGACGATGAGTTCGCTGATATCGACTATGATATGGCTCCCGATGAGGAATAAGTCAGAGCACTAAAGCCTCGAAAAAACGCCTGCTGTGTGCGTGCTAAAGCATCGTAATTAAACCCACAATTAATTAAAGGAATCCAAGCCCTTGGCAGGTATGCAGGCCTCCCGCGCCTCTCTCCTTTGACAGAGGATCGCGGACGTTGGAAGCACAAAACCACGGGCGGCGGATACCGCCTTGCGTATGCAGGGTTTTTAATTACAGCTTCACACGGCACCGCGGGCATTATTATTAATTAAAAAAAGCAACGGTCATACCGTTGCTTTTTTGTTCTGTATTTTACATCATTTCTGCTTCCATCTGACCCATAAGCTTTTTGTTGAACTCAAGGGCGGTGTTGTATCCCATTCTCTTCTGGCGGTTGTTCATAGCCGCGATCTCGAGAATTACGGCAAGGTTACGTCCGGGCTTGATGGGTACTGTAAGGGAGGGAATACGAATACCCATAATATCCGTATAATTCTCGTCCATTCCCAGTCGCTCGTACATCTTACCCTGCTCCCAGGGCTCGAATTCAACCACAAGGTTTACCTTTTCAGTATCCTTAACGGCACCCATACCGAAGATGCGGCGAACGTCGATAATACCGATACCGCGAAGCTCGATATAGTGGCGGATAAGCTCGGGAGCGCTTCCTACGATGGTCTCCGCAGATACGCGGCGAAGCTCTACGGCATCGTCAGCAATAAGGCGGTGTCCGCGCTTGATAAGCTCGATTGCGGTCTCACTCTTACCAACGCCTGAATCACCCACGATAAGAATACCCTCGCCGTATACCTCCACAAGTACACCGTGGCGGGTAATGGTGGGAGCAAGCTGTACGTTAAGATATGCAATAAGCGCCGCCGTGAACTCGCTTGTGTTGCCTTTCATAGAGAGGAGGGGCACCTCGTATTCCTCAGCCGCCGCACGAACCACCTCGTCTGCAGGCATTCCGTGAGTATAGATAAGTGCCGGAGGCTTGTATGCAAAGAGATCGCGGATGTGCTTTTTTCTCACGTCAGCATCAAGGCTCTCAAGATATTTATATTCCGTAGTTCCGATGATCTGGATACGCTCTGCCTCAAAGCAGTCGAAAAAGCCTGTGAGGGGGAGGGCAGGTCTGTTGATAACGTTCTTTGCGATAAGTATATCCTTGGGGTCTCTGGGAGTATAGAGGACCTCAAGCTTGAATTTATCGATAATAGCTTTTAAAGAAACGGTTCCGGTTGCCATAGTTGTTATCCTTTCGCTATAACTTTATTAATGTAAGTATATCACATACGCCGGCGGATTGCAATAACAAAAAACCTAAAGGGATAGGGGCGGGAGATATATTCCCCTTGCAAAATACGCAAAATATGTTACAATATAGTTAATAATATAAAAGAGGTATTTTTATGCAGTCGTTGAAATACTTATACAGGATCGGTATCGGTCCCTCATCCTCCCACACGATAGGTCCCCTCAATGCGGCGGGAAGATTCCTTCACGAGTGTCCCCCTGCAGACAGCTATAAGGCTATCCTCTACGGCTCACTTGCAAAGACGGGCAGGGGACATATGACTGACAAGGTCATCCTTGAGGCCTTCGGTAACGAAAAGTGCGAGATCGTTATGGATATGGAAACTCCCACGGATTTCCATCCCAACACCATGGAGTTCGTTGCGTACAAGGACGGCTGTGAGGTCGCACGTCAGCGCTACTATTCCGTTGGCGGCGGCGAGATCATAGCCCACGGAGAGGAGCTGACGGAGCATCCCGAGGTATATTTCCTCAATTCCTTTACGGAGATCTCCGAATACTGCCGCAAGAACGACAAGCGCATCTGGCAGTACGTTGAGGAGTGCGAGGGCCCCGAAATATGGGATTACCTCTATCAGGTATGGGAGGTAATGAAGCAGGCCATCCGCGAGGGTCTTGAAGCGGAGGGAGTGCTTCACGGCGGACTGAATATACAGAGAAAGGCAAGATACCTCTACCGTCAGAAGCATATTGACGAAAGCTCGGAAACGAAGACGAACCGCCTTATCTGCGCCTACGCTTTTGCCGTCAGCGAGCAGAACGCCTCCTGCGGAGCTATCGTAACAGCTCCCACCTGCGGCGCCTGCGGAGTTGTTCCCGCGGTTATGAAGTTTTTGCAGGGAAAGCGCGGCTTTACTGACGAGCAGATAGTCCGCGCACTTGCAACGGGCGGAATTATCGGAAACCTTATTAAAACGAACGCCTCCATCAGCGGAGCGGAATGCGGCTGTCAGGCAGAGATCGGAACTGCCTGCGCCATGGCGGCGGCAGCGGCGGCAGAGCTTTACGAGCTTGATCTCGATCAGATTGAGTATGCTGCAGAGATGTCCATCGAGCATCATCTGGGACTCACCTGCGACCCTATCCTCGGTCTGGTTCAGATCCCCTGCATCGAGCGAAACGCTATCGCTGCAATGAGAGCACTCAACGCCGTAAACCTTGCAGACTTCCTTGCGGATACCTCAAAGATCACCTTTGATATGATCGTTGAGACCATGTACGAAACGGGTAAGGATCTGAAGGTAATGTACCGCGAGACCAGCGAGGGCGGTCTTGCAAAGACGTATTACAACTGATTCTTTATGCATACGAAAAAGGCGGTCGCTTGGCTTGGCGACCGCCTCCTTTTTATTTCTTCTGTGAGCCTGTGGGGTTTACGATACTGTAGCCTACGTTTACAAGATGGTCGGCTACTCTTTCAAGGCCCGTTACCACGGAGGAGTAATAGGGGCTTACGTCTGCAGAGCAGTTGCCGTCTGCAAGGCGGGCAAAGTGGCTGGAGATAAGCTTCTTCTTCATACCGTCAACGCCGTCCTCAAGGGTATTCAGATCGGAAAGCTCCTCGATGTTGAGGTGATCGAAGGCATCCTTGGAAAGGGTGAACATCTGCATTACGCTGTCGCGCATTTCTGCTAAGCCGCCGCGTGCAGCATCGGAGAAGGAGATCTTCTTTGAGATCATCTCAAGGCCGATCTCGTGGAAGTTCTCTGCATGGTCACCGATACGCTCGATGTCGTTGAGAACGTGGAAGTAAGAGCCGATAACGGTCTCATCGCTCTCCTCAACGTCTACGGAAAGCTTGATAAGGAACTGGGTGAGTGCCTTATTTGTAAAGTTGATGATCTTCTCGTTCTGCTTGATCCTTTCGCTGTGCTCGGTGCTTCCCGTATCTATTGCAACGAATGAAAGGCGGGTGTTTTCCTCAGCGAGGCCGAGCATATAGTCGACCTCCTTCTTAACCTGACCGAGAGCAACGGAGGGAACTGTAAGAAGTCTTTCATCCACATACCGGAGGGAAAGAGCATCCTCCTCCTCTTTCTTGTCCTTGATAACTGCGCAGGAATACTTTACGAGCTGCTTTACGAAGGGCAGGAGGATAAGCGTTGTGGATACGTTAAAGATAACGTGGAAGAGGGATACTCTCATCTGGAGAGACATGGGATCGTCACCGGGGAAGGCGGAAACGAGGAAATCCACGCAGGGCTCCTTGAATATCCAGATAAGGGCGGTAAAGAACGCCGTACCGATACAGTTAAAGGTAAAGTGGATAAGAGCAACTCTCTTGGAGTTTGCATTTGCGCCGACGGATGCAAGAAGTGCGGTCACGCAGGTACCGATATTTGCGCCGAGTACGATGAAGAGAGCAAGCTCAAGGGGAAGCACTCCCGTACCGACCATTGTGATAACTACGCCGGTTGCCGCAGAGGAGGACTGGATAAGTGCTGTGAAGATAACTCCCACGAGGATGAGAAGAAGGGGGAAGTCTATCTTCTGGAAAACAGCCGTAAACATATCCTTAACGAGCTGATTTCCGAAGGCCTGCTCGCCGGACATGATCTCAAGACCTACGAAGATAAGTCCGAGACCGGAGCTGAGGCTGCCGGCAATTTTGATCTTCTCCTTTTTAGAGAAGCCCATCATAACTCCCGCAAAGGCGCGGAGGTACATTGCCATATTGAAGTAATGGTTTTTAAGTGCCACCAGCACACCGGTGATGGTAGTACCGATGTTTGCACCCATGATAATGGGGGTAGCCTGCATAAGGGTCATAACGCCTGCATTAACGAGACCGATGACCATAACTGACGTTGCGGAGGAGGACTGGATGATAGCAGTTACTCCCGCACCTACGCAAACGCCTGAAAAACGGTTGTTGCTTATCTTTTCAAGAAAGCGCTTCATTCCGCTTCCGGCGCTCTTTTCAAGGGCATCGCCCATAAAGTTCATACCTACGATGAAAATACCTACACCTGCAAGCAGCCAGATGAGACTCTGGATCAGCTGCATGATCTCTTCCGGTGATAACATAATTATTCCTTTCTTTTTCTGTCGGATCGCCCGACTGTATCATTTGTATTTCGGGGAGTAAAACGATAGAAGATGATGTCTGCCCCGTACGCGTTTTCTTTACCGGGAGGCTTTGCCTCACTTTTCCGGTATGCTCCAATAATACAATACCCCTGTTAAATCTGAAATCCTATTAATGTTAAATCTGTGTTAAACGCCGCTCTTTGCGTCTCTTTTCCTTGAAAAAAGGGAAAAAAGGTTATATACTGTTATCAGTAAAGCAACGGAGGTTACCATGATATATCTTCTTGAGGATGATGCAAGCATCCGCAACTTTGTTGAATACGCTCTCAACAACTCAGGCTTTGAGGCAAAGGGCTTCGAGCGCCCCTCCGATTTCTGGCGTGCCCTTGACAGCAAAGCACCGAAGCTTGTGCTCCTCGATATCATGCTCCCCGAGGAGGACGGACTTGAGGTGCTCAGAAAGCTGAGAGCGAGAAAAGATACGAAAAACGTACCCGTTATTATGCTTACCGCAAAGACCACGGAATATGACAGGGTTCTGGGACTTGATTCGGGAGCTGACGACTATATTTCAAAGCCCTTCGGCATTATGGAGCTGCTTTCAAGGATAAAGGCGCTCCTTCGCAGATGTAACGAAAGGGCCGAAAAGGATACGCGGGAGTATACTGCCGGCGATATCTACATCTGCCCCCACAAGCACATAGTCCGCGCAGGAGGGCGGGACGTTGCCCTTACCTTCAAGGAGTTTGAGCTTCTCTGCCTTCTTATGTCCAATCAGGGAACGGTATTCAGCCGCGACCGTATACTTCAGAGCATATGGGGCTATGAATTTGACGGTGAAAACAGAACGGTGGACGTTCATATAAGAACTCTTCGCTCAAAGCTTGGCGAAAGCGGAGATATTATCGAAACTGTCCGAGGAGTCGGATACAAGATAGGAGAATAAGCCTTGACGAAACGAATACACGATTCTATTCTCATAGTATCCCTCGTTGCCTTTCTTTGCAGCATTCTCGTTATTCTCGGGGTCTCCTATCCCTATTTTAACGAAGCCCTCCGTACGGAGATCATGCGTGAGGCGGACTATCTTTGCGCAGGGGCGGAGATAGGCGGCAAGGAATACCTTGAGCGCTTTCAGGAGGAGCACCGTATCACGCTTATAGATACCGACGGCTCCATTATCTACGATACCGTTGACGATACACACAAGCTTGAAAACCATCGTGACCGCGAGGAGGTAAAGGAGGCGCTGGAAAACGGCGAGGGCGAAAGCTACCGTTACTCCGCCACCCTTACGGAGAAAACATATTACTACGCCCGCCGCCTGTCAAACGGCACGGTGCTGAGAGTTTCGGATGACCAGATAACTCTGGGCGCAGTTCTTCTCAGAATGCTCATTCCCCTGCTATGCGCCCTTATCGTTGTTATTATAGTTTCTGTGGTCCTTTCCTCATCTCTTGCAAAAAAAATAGTCAAGCCCATAAACGAGCTTGACTTCAACGAGCCGACGCCGACGGAGAATTATCCCGAGATCGCTCCCCTCCTTCGGAAGATATCCCAGCAGAATAATCTCATAAAGCTCCAGATGAGCGACCTGAAAAGGCGGCAGGAGGAGTTTCTTACCATAACCCAGAATATGTCCGAGGGACTTATCCTCATAGATTCAAAGGCGGAGGTCCTTTCCTACAACAAAAGCGTTCTGCGCCTTTTGTCAGTAAAAAACAAGGATCTTGGGGACAGCGTCGTCACCTTCAACGACAGCAAGGGCTTTGTGGGTGCCGTTACCACCGTTCTCGGCGGCGAAAAGTGCCGCCCTCTTATTGAGATCAACGGAAAAACTCTGCAGATATTTGCAACCCCCGTTTTCGTTGAAAAAAAGGTAAGCGGCGCGGTGCTTCTGATCCTTGACGTTACGGAAAAGGAGCAGCGCGATGCAATGAGAAGAGAGTTTACCTCCAACGTTTCCCACGAGCTGAAAACTCCCCTGACCTCTATTTACGGCATATCCGAGATCATGATGAACGGCATCGTGAAGGCTGAGGATATGACGAAGTTTGCCGAAAATATCCACGATGAATCGGGCAGACTTATCACTCTTGTAAACGATATTATGAAGCTCTCTCAGCTTGACGAGAACGCCCTGCAGCTTGACCGTGAGGAGATCGATCTTTACCTTTACGCAAGCGAGGTGGTATTGCGTCTCGGCCACGTGGCAAGGGAGCGAAGGGTTGAGCTGTCCGTTTTGGGAGAGGCTGCAAGGATCACGGGCATACCATCCATTATTTCCGAAATGATATACAACCTTTGCGATAACGCCATCAAGTATAACCGCGAGGGCGGAAGGGTCGACGTGACGGTCTTTGAAAAGGACGGCCACCCTGCGGTCTGCGTCAAGGATACGGGAATCGGCATCCCCAAGGAGCATACCGACCGAATCTTCGAGCGCTTCTACCGCGTTGATAAGAGCCATTCCAAGGAAAACGGCGGTACGGGCCTCGGCCTTTCCATCGTAAAGCACGGAGCGATGGTCCATAACGCACGCATAAAGCTTGAGAGCCGCGTCGGCGAGGGCACTGCCGTTACAATAACGTTCTGACAGAAAAATGCTATGGGTCTGAGCCCATAGCATTTCTTTTGATTGGTGCCTTCAGGCGTGGAAATAAACCCCCCGTTCTACGGGGGGCAAAGAAGAGCGGAGCAGAAATAAAACGCGCGAGCTCAAAGCAAGCGCAAGGATAGAAAAAGAAAAAATCTCCGAGTATAA
>SVTD01000003.1 GCA_015063955.1 Oscillospiraceae bacterium
ACCGTAGAGGAAAACGTCATTCTCTGAAAGAATGCCCTCATAGCCGTCAGTTATATCCTCCCATACGATACCTGTTGTTACGTCACCGTATTCGCCCTGCCAGTATACGGGGTCAAGTATTTCAGCTGAATAGTCGGGATATGCTCCACCTACGGGCGGGCTTATCCATAAATCTACAGTATCGATAACATATTCGGGAACATAGAATTCCATATATACACATACGTACTGAGGATTATCACCGTAAAAGTAAACGCTGCCCTCGTAATTATCAAAGTTACAGGTGAGATTTTCAGTATCAAAGGTATATCCGTCATCAGCTTTAAGGAATACAACCGCGGTATACGAATTTTCGGGAACCACACGGCTCGTTTCGGGGTTAAAGATAACGCCGTTTGTGCTGTCATACCAGAGAACACCGTTATATGTATGAGAATATACGGGATCATTCGTATTCACGCTGTAATTTACAAAATCGTAAACGCTTGCTAAGTATTCGGGAACACCGAATGCCTGCGGCTCAAAAACATCGCCGATGCTTACGTGATGGATAACAGTATCATCAGGCTCCTCAGGAGCCGCAACCGTCTCGGGAAGAGTATAGTATACGTATACCAGGCTCGATGAAGAACGGTATACCTCGTCCCATCCGCCGTCACTGACCACGTACTCGCCGTCCAACATTGCCTCAACGCCTGAAATGAAGTTAGAAACGTCCTTGCCGTTTTTCTTAGCCGACTCTATTGCTATCTGTATCTGATAGGTTTCACCCTCTACAAACTTTGAATTTTCGGAAAGCTGTGTTCCTGCTGAGTTTACCCATCTGATACCGTTAACGAAGCCTATAAGATCGTTATCGAGAACGTAATATTCGGGGTATGCGGGGGTAATAGAGTAATCTGCGGGAGTCTCTCCTGCAACGGGAGCATCTACGTTATTCAGCATAATAAGCTCGATCGAGGTAGCATCGCAAAAGAAATCATAGGTGAGGCAGATCCTTTCTGTGGGGCGCTCCTCATCAGGGGTAACGGTAGCTTTTTCTCCCAAAAAAACGGCGTTCATATTCGCGGTATCAAACTTGCAACCCTCAGCGGCTACGAGATAAACGTATATCGTATAGGTATGGCCCGCTGAGAAGGTGCCGTTGTAATAATCAAACCATTCACAGCCTGTCTTATCATAAAAGCCTACACCGTTTTTAACGCAACACATGTCGTAAAGGGTATAATCGCCGATTGAAACAGTCTCGTAATAGGAATAGGACGTGTCAATGCTGTAGCCTATTCCGCTGGTGCTCAGAGTTCCGAGATCTGCCACATAATCTCCCACGGAGGGCTTTTGAAGGCCCTTTAGGCTAACGTAGGAGAGAATCAGCTCATAATCCTCCGCATAGGACTCCGGAAGATCCATAGGTTCAGCAGGCTGTACGTTCGCAGCCATAGAAGCCACAGGCAGACTGCCGACTATCAGCAAGAGGCTGATAACAATTGCGATAATTCTTTTTTTCATAGAAATCCGTTCTGCCGCCAAAGTGACGGCATAAATTTGCAAAATTATATTTACCAGAGCTCACTCAGGCTCTGAAATTTTAATACTTGAAATAACAGCTTCCACGTCACAGTCACCGAGAGAGATCCGGCTGTCGCCGTTTTCCTCAAGGATCATTATCTGCAGAGCACAGCCTTTATCGCTCCATTCGAGCATTGTATAGGGATAACCGAGGCTTTTACACTTAAAGCCTGAAAAGACGCGCTCTCCCATCGTTACGGGATTTATGTCACACACATCGTCATAAAAGAACTTTGGAGAAAAATATACTATATCCCTTCCAAAAAAGCTTACGGTAATTCCCGCTTTTGTGAAAATATCCGTTGCGATCTCAGCGCCCTTGTATATATGCAGCTTTCGGGGAGTTTCCTTTCCGTCCGAATCGATACCCGGAAAGCACCCCCATCCCTCGGGGACAAAAATGCGAATCACGCCGTTATCAAAAAAAGCACCGTTCATTCACTTAAGCCCAAGGGTCCTCCGCAACGGGGATGCGAATATCGGAGAGGCATTGAATGTCATTCAGGAACCATTGACCCGTGGAGGGCTTTTTCCTGAGCTTGATCTGCCTCATATTGTCGGCACCGCTGCTTTTTACGTAAAGGGTCGCCCAGTTTTCCTCATCGAAGGAATAGGGCGTTTCGTATACCGTGATCTTATAGGGGCGGGAGGGCTCATATCCGTTCTCGGGAGCTGCTCCCTCAAAATAAGAAAATGGCTTATAGGTCTTTCCCTCAAGCCTCTCCCGGATGAACTGCTTCTCATAAGTGCTGAGATCTGCAGGACCCTTGAGAAAATCAAGCATTTCATATGCAGACTCAACGTTTTCTCTGTATCTGCACAGAACGAGGACCGTCAGCGCCGTCGTTTTGAATGCAGAATCAAGGCTTATCTCGGGAAGTGCCTGAAGCTCTGCTACACTCGCGGGAATCTTTTCAAAGGTAAAGCTCTCCGAGCGGTTTGAGCCCTTACCCACAGCCTTAGTCGCATCGCTGACGGCACCCTGCACTATCTTGGAGGCCTCCTTTTTCGCGTAGGACTTAGCCATATTTTTTAAAGAATCAAAAATACCCATATTTTCCTCCTTACCGTACCTTAACGTACCTTGTTGTCATAATCGAAACGAACTCGCCGTCGCTGATCTTCACAAAGCCGTCATCGCTCATTCCAAGCTCAGCAAAGATTTCTCCGTCGCGCTCCTCCCATGCTACGGGAGCCTGAGTCATCATTCCGCCTCTCAAGGCTATCTCTCCTGCCTTGACTGCCTCATCCACCTCCTCACGGGATACACCCTCGGGAAGAGGCATAAGCATATAAAAGCTTCCGTCCTCGCATATTTCAACGAAAGATCCCGCCATCTGCTTTCTTTCATTAAGCTCGCCAAGGACAGCCTCGGGGTCGTCCTCATCGATGTAAGGCATAGGAGAATTTATATACTCCTCTGCCGCAAGATAGACCAGCTCGTCGCTGTCATCAACAGTTCCTATTGAATGAAATTTCCATAGTCCGATATAGTTCATAGTTTTACCTCCGGAATTATAATAAATTTGTTCAAAAAAACAATGTTGCCACCCTTGAACGCATTGCAAAAGTGTGGTAGAATAAAATATCAGGGGGTGACTCTGCGTCAGTTGGCGCTCTCGCAGAGCTTTGGTGTTTTTTCGCCAAACAGGGCACCCCAAAACAATATATCAACGCAAGGATCTATACCTTCCTTCGATACCCTACAATTATATAATAAAGCATTATTATATAATTGTCCCCACCCTTTTTAAAAACAAAAGTGTGGGATGGCATATTTTTCTTTGAAAAAGTGTGGGAAAAAGTGTGGGGTCTCGTGTTTTTTATATACGTGAAGGAGAACTCTATGAATAAACATATCATTCTCTTGCTGACGGCTCTCACCCTGCCCTTTCTCGGCGGCTGCTCAAAGGTAGGAGACCGTTCCTCAAGCATTTCTGTAGTCTATCTCGTGGCGGCAATACTTTCGTTGCTTTTTCTTTTGTGCTGCATTTTTCTTTTCAAAAAAAAGGAGCCCTGGCTGCTCCTGCTCTTCTCTTCAGTTCTCGTTATCAATATAGGCTATTATGCTCTTTCCGTGTCTCAGACTCTCGAAGCCGCACTTTGGGCAAACCGCGTATCATATCTCGGCTCCACCGTTCTCCCGATATCGATGCTCATGATAATACTGAAGGTGGCAGGAATTAAAGCTCCCCGCTGGCTTCCCTACGTTCTTATGGGAATTGCCGCCTGTATATTTTTGGTTGCCGCAAGCCCGGGAATGCTTGACATTTACTATAAAGAGGTGTCCCTCGGAACGTACAACGGAGCAACCGTTCTTGAAAAGGTATACGGGCCTCTTCATCCTCTGAACCTGTTCTATCTTCTCGGCTATACTGTAGTAACGGCGGTGATCGCCACAAATACTGCCGCAAAGCGTGAGCTGATATCCGGGATCAAGACCTTCGTTCTCGTGGCGTCTGTTTTCATAAATATCGGAGTATGGCTTCTTGAGCAGTTCGTTCGTATCGATTTCGAGCTTCTTTCTCTTTCATACATTATGAGCGAGCTGTTTCTTCTCTGTCTTTTCCTGATGATAAGAGATGGTGATGATCAGAACGTCGAGGAGCCCGTAACAGCAGAATACGAAAAACAGGAGCAGATACCCACTCAAAAAGAGCGTGAAAACGAAACGTTCGTAACGTTCAAGGACGGTCTCTCAAAGCTTACTCCCACCGAAAAGGTGATATATGGCTATTATCTTGAAAAAAAGACCACCAAGGAAATAATGGCGATCCTGAATATTACGGAAAACACCTTGAAATACCATAACAAAAATCTTTATTCAAAGCTCGGAGTATCCTCACGAAAGCGACTAATTGAGATCGCCGAAGAGCTTGATAAGTAACCAAACCGGGGCTGTCGTTATCAAATAACGACAGCCTCTTTCTTATGTATTGATATTATCAAAAAACAGTGGTATACTGTAAACAGTAAAAACTGAGGAGAAGCTATGGGAATACTGACCTTTAACAACGGCAAATTTTATATGGATCAAAAGCCCTACACCGTAATGTCCGGTGCAATGCATTATTTCCGTATCCCCCGCGAATACTGGCGCGACAGACTTTTGAAGCTTCTGGAATGCGGACTCAATACCGTAGAGACCTACACCCCCTGGAATCTTCACGAGCCGAGGGAGGGGGAGTTTGATTTCTCGGGCAATCTGGATATTGAAGCGTATATTGATACGGCAGCATCTCTCGGGCTGAACGTTATCCTCCGTCCGGGGCCTTATATCTGTGCCGAATGGGATATGGGCGGTCTGCCCTCCTGGCTCCTTACCTACGAAAAAATGTCTTTGAGATGCAACGATCCCGCATTTCTGTCTAAGGTAGAGCGGTATTACAAAGAGCTTCTTCCCCGTATCCGCCCCCGTCTTTCCACCAACGGCGGAAACGTTTTTATGCTCCAGATAGAAAACGAATACGGCAGCTTCGGCGATGACAAGGAATACCTTCGCGCCGTTGCCGATATATACCGCAACGAAGGAATGGACTGCCTTCTCTTCACCTCGGACGGCCCCTGCCTTTCAATGCTTTCCGGCGGAAGCCTTGAGGGTTATCTGTGCACGAGCAACTTCGGCTCAAGACCTTGGGAGAATTTTCAGGCTGTCAGCGCCTTTCGCCCCGGCGAGCCCTCCATGTGCTGTGAATACTGGTGCGGCTGGTTTGACCATTGGGGAGAGGAGCACCACGTCCGTCCCCCCGAGGAGGTAAGAGACGATATCCTTGAATTTACAAAGCTTTGTGCATCCTTTAATATTTATATGTTCCACGGCGGCACCAACTTTGCATTCACAAACGGAGCTAACCACGATAAGGGCTATCAGCCCACGGTAACGAGCTACGATTACAACGCTCCTCTTTCCGAGGCGGGAGACAGAACGCCTCTTTACTATCAGATAAGAGAGATCATAAAAAAAAGCGGCGCTCCCGTGCCCGAAATGACGGCAAGAGACTCAAAAAAAGCGGCGTACGGCAAGGTGCGTCTTACAAGAAGGGCTTTGCTTTTTGACAACCTCGATAATCTTTCCAGACCTGTTTTCAGCCCCGAGCCCAAGGATATGGAGGAGCTTTTTCAGGACTTCGGATATATCCTTTACAGAACGAAGATGGCTCATCCCTCCGACGGATGGGAGCTGCATTTCGACCGCGTCAGCGACAGGGCGCAGATATTCGTAAACGGAGAGCTTCGGGGAATTGCAGAAAGACAGCGCCCCGAAAGTCTTGAAAGCACTCATATAGGTATCCCTCTTTCAAAGGGCGAGTCTGCAAGGCTCGATATTCTTTGTGAGAATATGGGCAGAGTGAATTACGGGCCGAAGATCCGCGATCCCAAGGGCATCAAGGGCGTAAGATTCGGAAATCAGTACCATTTCGGATGGGAGATGTATCCCCTTCCGATGAAGGATCTTTCCCGTCTTTGCTTTGAGGAAAGCGATGCCATACCCGATTCACCCGCGTTTTTCGAGGGAAATCTAAGGATAGATGAAGAGCCCTGCGATACTTTCCTGCGGCTTGACGGCTTTACAAAGGGCTTCGTTACGGTAAACGGCACAAATATCGGAAGATATTTCAATCCTCCCGGACCGCAGAAGACGCTTTACGTTCCCGCCCCCTTCCTCAGAAAGGGTGACAACAGAATAATAGTATTTGAATCCGATAAAACCGACCGTCTTGAAATTGAGTTCACAGACAGTCACGACCTTGGATAGAAGAAAAAAAGAATAGAGAATAAATATTGACACGGGGAAGGACTTATGTTATAATTTGCTATCGGTAGAGGTGCATTATGCCAAAAGTATTGCAGATGTAAGGGGTGACCGCCCGTTGTCTGTAAAAAAGGGGCAGGTGCCGAGGGCAGGCGGCGGTCTCGTCTGTGCCGGTTTGAGCGAATAAGATCGCTCCGACTGTCGCTTTTTTTGCGGAGAGCTATCTGACTATTCCCACACGGGGATTTTCGTTTGCCGACCGCTGTCGGCTTTTTTAATTGCTTTTTGTTAATTTTGCATCGCCCTTCGGCGGAAAGGATATATATTATGAAAAAGACTATTTTTAAGGGTATTGCAACTGCTCTTATCACCCCCTTCAACGAGGACGGTATCAACTACGATCAGTTCGGAAAGCTTATCGACTGGCAGATAGATTCCGGTATCAACGCTCTTGTTATTGCAGGAACCACAGGTGAGGCCTCCACCCTTACCGACGATGAGCACCGCGATGCCATCGCATATGCGGTTAAGCGCGCAGGCGGACGCGTTCCGATCATTGCGGGAACCGGCTCAAACGACACAGGCTACGCTCTTGACCTTACAAGATGCGCGTGCGAGGCAGGTGCTGACGCAGTTCTCGTAGTAACCCCCTACTACAACAAGGCAACTCAGAAGGGTCTCGTTAAGATGTTCACAGAGATCGCGGACAAGTCAACCGCTCCCGTTATCCTTTACAACGTTCCCTCCCGCACAGGCGTAAACATCGAGCCCGATACTTACCGTATTCTTGCAGATCACGAGAACATCGTCGGCATCAAGGAGGCAAACGGCAACCTTTCCAAGATCGTTGAGACAATGCACTACGTTCACGAGAAGCTTGACCTTTACTCCGGCAACGACGACCAGATCGTTCCCCTTATGTCTCTCGGCGGCGTTGGCGCCATCTCCGTTCTTTCCAACATCATGCCCCGCGAAACGGTTGAGATCTGCGACAAGTTCTTCGCAGGTGATATTGCAGGCGCTGCAAAGCTGCAGTACAAGTACCACTCCATTATCGACGCCCTCTTCTCCGAGGTCAACCCCATTCCCGTTAAGGCTGCTATGGCTAAGATGGGCTTTTGCGAAAATTCTCTCCGCCTTCCCCTTACCGAAATGGACGAGGCTAAGGCTGAGAAGATGTACGCAATCATGAGAGGTCACGGCCTTATCAAGTAAGAGGTGAAATATGAACGTAATTCTTTACGGTGCAGGCGGTAGAATGGGCAAGGAGGTCAACGCTCTCATCGAGGCGAGCGATAACTGTACTCTCTGTGCCGCTGTTGACAAGATAAGCGAGGATGTTGCTCTTCACGACCTTGCAGACTATCAGGGCGATGCCGACGTAATCATCGACTTTTCCCACCACTCCCTGACAAAGGAAGTTATTGCATACGCTATAAGCCGTTCTCTTCCCCTCGTTATGTGCACAACAGGTCACACCGAGGAGGAAAAGGCGCTGATATTTGAGGCGGCAAAGTCTATTCCCGTATTCTACTCCGCCAATATGTCTCTCGGCATTGCAACGCTCTGCGATTTTGCCCGCCGTGCCGCAGCTCTTTTCCCCGATGCGGACATTGAGATCGTAGAGGCTCATCACAACCGCAAGCTGGATGCCCCCAGCGGCACCGCTCTTATGATCGCCGATACAATTAAAGAGGTGCGCCCCGAGGCTCAGTACGTTTTCGGCCGCCACGGTATGGCAAAGCGTGCCCCCGAGGAGATCGGCATCCACTCTCTCAGATGCGGAAACGAGCCCGGTATGCACGAGGTCATCATCTCCACAGACTATCAGTGCCTCTCCCTCAAGCATAACGCAGAGTCAAGAGCCGTGTTTGCAGAGGGCGCACTTTCTGCGGCTAAGTTCATAAACCGCCGCATTGCAGGACTTTACAATATGTACAGCCTTATCGATGGCTGACGAGGAAATTATGCTACACACTAATCTTTCAATAAACGAAAAAGGTCACCTTTGCCTTGCAGGGCAGGACGTTTGCGACCTTGCAGAAAAGCACGGCACTCCCCTTTTCCTTATGGATGAGGAGCGTATCCGCTCCAATGCGAGGACCTATATCGACGCTATGGCGGAGTTTATGCCCGAGGGCAGCCGCCCCCTTCTTGCAAGCAAGTCCTGCTGCTTCAAAAAGCTTTACTCCATCGTTGCAGAGGAGGGTATGGGAACAGACCTTGTTTCCCCCGGCGAGCTTTACACGGCGGCGGCGGCAGGGTTCCCCCTGGAAAACGCCTTTTTCCACGGAAACAATAAGACGGACGCCGATATTGCTTACGCTATCGACTCCGGCGTCGGCTACTTCGTGGTGGACAACCGCGAGGAGCTTGATTCCGTAAACGAAACGGCAGGAAAAAAGGGTATCACACAAAATATCCTCCTCCGTCTCTCCCCCGGAATCGACCCTCATACCCAGAAAAAGATCTCCACGGGCAAGGTAGACTCAAAGTTCGGTACTGCTATAGAGACGGGACAGGCGCTTGAGATGTGCCGCTACGCACTCACCCTTAAAAACGTTTCCCTCAAGGGCTTCCACTGCCATATCGGCTCTCAGATATTCGAGTACGAGTCCTTTGCCGATGCGGCAGAGATCATGCTCCGCTTTATCCGCACACTTTTCGACGACTGCGGCTTCACCACCGAAATGCTCAACCTCGGCGGCGGCTTCGGCGTGCGCTACGTTGAGTCTGACCCCATTATCGACTACCGCGAAAATATCAAGGGTCTTGCAGGCGAGATCAAGAGAATTTGCCGTGAGCTTTCAATAAAGGAGCCCGCAATTCTTATGGAGCCCGGACGAAGCATCGTTGCTGATTCCGGTCTGACAGTCTATTCCGTAGGAAGCGTCAAGACCATAACGGGCTACAAGAGCTACGTATCCGTTGACGGCGGTATGCCCGACAACCCCCGCTACGCTCTTTACGAGTCCGATTACACCTGCCTTATCGCAAACAAGGCAGACCGCGAGCCTGATTTCTCGGCAACCGTTGCGGGACGCTGCTGCGAAAGCGGCGACCTTATTCAGGAGGACGTGATGCTTACACGTCCCGAGCGCGGCGATTATCTTGCAGTCCTCGTAACAGGCGCATATAATTTCTCCATGGCCTCAAACTATAACCGCATCCCCCGTCCTCCCGTGGTCATGCTTCGGGACGGCGAGAGCTACGTTGCGGTAAAGCGCGAGACCTATGAGGATCTTTTAAGAAACGATATGTAAGCCGTTAGTCTTACGAATCTAAAGAATTGGTGTTAATTATGAACTTTTGTCCGAATTGTAATACTCCTGCAGGCGAAAACCACACGTTCTGCGCATCCTGCGGAGCAAGCCTGATAAAAGAGACACAACAGCCGAAGGCTCCCCATTGCCCAAATTGCGGAGCTGAAGTTGGCGATAATCATTCCTTCTGTCCTTTTTGCGGTACTGAAGTGGCGAAGCCGCAACCCCGTCTGTGTCCAAACTGCGGCGCCGCGGCTGAGGGTAATCACACCTTCTGCCCCTTCTGCGGCACGGGGCTCAACGCAGCCCCCAAAAGACCTGCCGGAGGAGAATCCATAACCTGTCCTAACTGTGACTCAATAGTAAGACCGTATAACGGTCTTTGCCCCTTCTGCGGAACAGAGCTTCTTTCTCCCGCATATAAAACGAATCCCACGCCCCGTCCCTCAGCTGCTGAAAAAAACAGACATAAGCTCCATTGTCCTTCCTGCAAATCGAATAATCTTGACAATGCCACAGAATCAAACGTAAGCGCCGGAATGGGAATCACCAAAGGCAATTATACCGGAATGGTTTTTAGCAACGAGCATAAGCATTACTGGATCTGCCGAGACTGCGGAGAAAAATTCAGAAATATCCAGAGCCTTGAGGAAGAGATCAAAAGCGAGAGCTTTGTTCCCAATTGTTGCAAGGTTTGCTTCTTTTTTATGCTGTTTGCCGTTCTGTTTTTCGGATTTACGGCAATGGCTATGCAGATCGAGATCCTTCGGTACTGTACCGTGTTTGCACTGGTAGGCTGCGCCATCACACTCCTTTTGTGGGCGGTTTTTGCAAAACACGTGAATAAGCTCAAGGACGAGCTTGATTACCTTAAAACAGAATGCTTTAATTAAAGAATCAAGGCTGTTGTATTCCCACAACAGCCTTTACTCTGTCAAAAGACACCTGTCTTCGCTAAAATCACCCGATATGTTCGGGAACTATATCCAATCATCAGCAAATCATAAATGATTTTTCCTTATTTCGTATTAAAAAAGCAGGGAGATGATGAACATTAAGAAAATAAAGGCCTATCTCGGCTTTGAGGTGCTTATGATCGTTTCGGTGGTCGGACTGAATATAGCGTTCTTTTTCGATCATGCCGCAGAGGCGATCATTTTTAAATCGGCTGCCGGTCTGTTTTTCGTTGCGGCAGGCTTGTGCGGATACCTGCAAAATAAAGATAACCGTGCCTTTTTCCGCCCGGTATTTATCGCAATTCTTTGCTGTATGGCAGGGGACGTATTCCTTGCCCTTGATAGCGACGGACTTCTTTTTCTCCTTGGCGTAGTAAGCTTTGGTGCTGCCCACGTACTGTTTTCCGTTGCCTTTTGCAAAAAGTCTCCCGTAAAAAAAACAGATATTGTCGCCGCGGCCGTGCTGCTGCTTGGATTCACACTAAGCCTGTTTTTCGTTGATCTTGAATTCAGGGGGCTGCTCCCGGTCGTTATCCTGTATGCGGCGATCATTGCTTTTATGGCAATAAAGGCGCTGTCTCTGTGGCCATACCGCAAAGAAGAGCCTGCCTGCATAAAGCTGCTGACCGTCGGGGGAGTTTTGTTTCTCATCTCGGATCTTGTGCTTCTGTTCTGGCTGTTCGGAACTGATCCCCAAAAGCCCGTCCAGTCTGTAAACTGGGTGCTCTACTATTCATCACAGCTCTGCACCACCGCCGCACTTAACGAATACGTAAGCGTTACATCAAATCAAAAAGCGTGAGCCCATCAAAGGCTCACGCTTTTTCTTACCCCGCCGCGTCCATCATATTCTCGATAAATATCCCATACCCGCGGCAGGGATCGGATACGAGGACGCGGATGACGGCGCCGATAAGCTTTCCGTCCTGCACTACGGGAGAGCCTGACACGAGTGTGTCAATATAGGACCAACAAATCAGGAAGCAGAATCGTCATCATTTTCCTTGTTTTCACGCAGATATTTTTGCCAGGCTTCAGTATATCGACATTCCCATTTTACAGTGGTGATTGCGCTATAATTGATTTCCCAGCCATCATCCCAAACACCGTTTGCATCAAAGGACTTGAAATGAAGCTTGTTTTTAAGGGCTTTTTCCACAACGCCAATTAAGAATTTATCCTCTATCTCATCTTCAATAATTACGAAGCAACCCATTTCCTTGAGGGAAGAAAAAATGCTTTGCCAACTGGAAATATCCACCTGCGGCATTTTGATTTTCTCGTGAGTGCCATTGAATTTGTTGATGATATTACATAGATCGTCTTTAATCTCAACTTTCTTCAATTGCGATATCTTTCGTATGCAATAACCGTCCAAAATAAAATCGTCTTCTTCCTGTCCTAACAGAAATTTATCGTTTACGGCATTCGGGTAGTAATAGTGGTAGTTCTTATCGTAACTAAAGTAACAACGACAAATTTCCGTTTCCGAGATCCCTCTGCTTATAATATCTATTTTTTCTTGCTTCTTCATATTTTCACCGCCTTTTCTTTAATTATAGCACAAGGTGGTGAAATAGCAATAAAAAACAGGCGGGAATTTACTCCCGCCTTATGATCATGATGCCGCATCCATCATATTTTCTACAAAAATTCCGTAGCCCTTAGTAGGATCGGAGACGAGGACGTGGGTGACGGCGCCGACGAGCTTTCCGTCCTGCACTACGGGAGAGCCTGACACGGACGTGTCAATATAGGACCAACACACGTCTGTTAATTTTAGGTGTTTACGGGTTCTCCGTATTCACGCTTCATCGCATCTACGGAAACGATCCACTGCTTACCGAATTTGCAAACATCAACACCGTTTACAAGCTTTCCGTATGAGATCGCCTTTCTCAGCGTGCTCTCGTTAAGATTCCATAAGAACGTGGCATCGCTGAAGGCCATAAGTCCGTCAAAGGGTGTTTCTATCGTTTTTCCGTTGGCCCACAGTTCATCGCAGGAAATGTCTATATCATCATTCCAGACGATTCCGTATCCGCCCTGATCTACCGTAACGTTATAAAACAAGGAACGGTCCTCCTTAAGGGGAGAAAACATTTTGTATTTTTCAAAAAGCTGACCAACTTCATACACCTTGGTAACACCCTCTGAAAACTGAATGGTGAGCCTGTACTCAGGCAGCGCAGTTACACTTTTAACCTTATGAAACATAAATTCCTCCTTATTCCAAAGGACTAAGAGCTATAAACTCCTGTGTTTCCCAGATCTTCATAAGCTCATCTCTGTGAAGATCATTCCACTCAAGAACCATTTCAAGCGCCTTTCGCGGCAATTCACCCTCAAGCACCTTTCCGTCCTGAATACATATTGCCGCCATATGTTCACCGTATATTGCGTGAAAATGGGGCGGATTGTGTTCCGATTGCTGAAAATACATTCTGATTATTATTCCGTAAAACCGCGCAAGCACAGGCATTGTGACACCGCTCCTTTCTATTCTTCAACCTAATTATATCACGGTACCGTGATGCTGTCAATAGCTTATTATTACACACGATTCAAGAGTCCACACACAAAATAAGACGTTGCCATTACCGTCGGGCAGGGTTATAATATTACCGTAAGCTTACAAAATACGTTTTTGGAGATATTTATGAATACAACTGTTTTTTCCGAGAATTTAAAGAAATTCCGAATTGCCAAGAATATGACGCAGGAACAGGTAGCAGAAATACTTTGCGTTAATGCTCAGACCGTTTCAAGGTGGGAATGCTCTAGCACTATGCCTGACGTTATGACACTTCCCGTGCTTGCGAAGCTTTACGGCGTGACTGTGGACGATCTCTACAAAAAGCATTCCGTTGCTTATGATAACTATGCACAGCGACTGTCCTCCGTTTATGAAAAAAGCCGCGATCCCGAGGATTTTTTGCGCTGTGTGCTTGAATACAAAAAGCTGATAAAAAACGGAGAGCTCTCTATGTCAGACAAATGGAACTATGCCACGGTTCACCATTTTATGCTGCGCCACTGTAAAAACGTTGCGTTGGAATGGTATGACAAGGCAATAGCAGACGGTCCCAATGAGGACCCACACATCTACAGTCGGGCGCGTGCGCTGAGAGCAGACCTTATGAATGAGCTCGGAAAGATCGACACGGTGATCGCAGAACAGACAGAAAAATGCAATCAATTTCCCGACAACGGAATGGAATGGGAATACCTCATTGAATCATATCTTATCGCGGGGAAATACGAAGATGCTTTTAAAATTTACGAAGAGGCTGTAAAGCGTTTTCCCGAAAGCTGGAGGCTTTATTTCCACGGCGGCGAGATCTACGAGCATATGCAGAAATACGATGAGGCTTTTTACTGTTGGGATAAGGCAGGAGAACTTGGCACAGATTTTTATGACGAATACTACGCAAAGGCATCCTGCTACGACGATATGGGAGAGTATGAGAAAGCCTCTAAGATATATCAGGAAATTGCAGAAAAGCTTTTGGCAGACGGCTATGATGAGGAAGCTGAAATGGCAAAAGAAGAATCCTTACGCATCAAGCTGAAAATAAAGTAATCCTGAAAGTATTTGGCAAAAGAATGGGGCAGTTGAAAAACCGCCCCATTCGTTATTCAGCCGCGTCCATCATATTATCGATAAATATCCCATACCCGCGGCAGGGATCGGAGACGAGGACGTGAGTGACGGCGCCGACGAGCTTTCCGTCCTGCACTACGGGAGAGCCTGACATTCCGCGGACTATTCCTCCGGTTTTTTCAATAAGGGAGGTATCGCTGACCGTTATGAGAAAATTCTTATTCTTTTCCCCCGAGTCCTCAAGGCAGGTGATCTCTACGCTGTATTCACAGACGCCCTCACCGTCCACCGTTGAAAGGATGGTTGCACCGCCGTTCTTTACCTGCCCCTTTGGCATAAGCTCTATTTCCCGTGCTTCAAACCCTTCCGGAAGAACAGTGATATATCCGAATACTCCTCTCTGAGTATTCTTATTCACAACTCCAAGCTTTTCGGAATGAAAATCTCCTTTAAGCTCTCCCGGCTCTCCTTCCTTTCCCTTTATAACACCGGAAACTGTTACCTCAGAAACAACTCCCTTTGAAAAATCGCACAGCTCTCCCGTATCGCTTTTCAGAATACCGTGACCGAGTCCGCCGAATCTGCCCGTGTCCTTTTCTATATAGGTAACGGTGCCAAGCCCGGCCGTGGAATCCTCAAGCCATATGCCAAGGCGCCATTCTCCCGTTTCCTTTGACAGTACCGGCTCAACCTCTACGGACAGCTCCTCTTTTCCCCTCAGTATACCAAATCTTACAGACGCACCGTTACCGCCTTTTACGGCTACAGTCACGTCGTGGGCGCAGGTTACCTCTTTGCCGTCTATCATTTTTATAATATCGTTTTCCATAAGCCCCGCATCCTTTGCAGGTGACAGGATACCGTTTTCGGTTTCTATTTCGTCAAAGCCGCCGATCTTCAGCTCCCCCGTCTGAAAGCTTACTCCGAAGGGCATACCGCCGAGGATCACCGTTTTCTTCTTTCCCTTAGCCGAAGCCGCAGGACATAAAAGAATGAGAAGTGCCAAGGATACGGCAACTGCGCTCCTCACTTTATTTATATATTTCATATTGCCTCCATTCTGGACTTTATGATTATTTCGTACAGCTTTAATTTGTGCAGAACTCATCCTTTGTATGAATTGAAAAATTATAGACCGCTTCAAAACTTATCCATTTTGCTTTTCTACATCCATTTTAGTCAATTGTATAAATTGTATTCAAGCCGGTTGCTTTTAGTCAATCACCTAAAACCCGTATCCCCTGATTTCATTGGAGATTTTTCTTTCAGTAATATTTTTTATCACGCGAGAATACAGTATATAAATCTCATTATTTCGGAGGCTTACCTGATGGCTTGCAACACAAACGCTCTTTCGGGCAAAATAGTTATAAATATTTGCGATGCCCGAAAGCTCGGGCACATAATAAACTACGAGATAGACCTTTGCGACGGGCGGATAACTGCCGTTTTCGTTCCCGGTGAGGGCGGATTTCTCGGTCTTTCCAGAAGGAACGACATCCGCATCCCCTGGGACAGGATAAAGAAGATCGGAGAGGACGCCATTCTCGTTGACGTTCCTCCGCGCCCCGCAGAATGCGCTCACCCTCCTCAGAAAAAGCATATTTTTCATTGAAATCACGGTCACAGCTCTTTGCTGTGACCTGTTTTTTATTAGATTGACAAACGGGGGAATATATAGTATAATAGCTTATATATATTTATTTTTAAGGATGGGTTACGTTATGATCAAAGTACTTTCCGTTTTCGGTACAAGACCTGAAACTATAAAGATGGCTCCCCTGGTTAAGGAGCTTGCTACACGTCCCGAGATCGAAAGCATCGTTTGCGTTACCGGTCAGCACCGTCAGATGCTGGATCAGGTTCTCTCGGCTTTTGATATCAAGCCCGATTACGACCTCGATATTATGCGCGACGGACAGACTCTTACCGACATCACCGTCCGTGTTCTTGAGGGCATGAACAAGGTCATCGCCGAGGTTCAGCCCCACATCGTTCTCGTTCACGGCGATACATCCACAGCATTTGCTTCAGCAATGTCTGCTTTCTATAACAGAGTACCCATAGGCCACGTTGAGGCAGGCCTTCGTACCTACAACAAGTACTCCCCCTATCCCGAGGAGATCAACCGTCAGTTCATCGGCACCGTTGCGGATATGAACTTCTCTCCCACGGAGAAGGCAAAGCAGAACCTTATCAATGAGGGCAAGGATGCCTCTACCATCTACGTTACCGGTAACACCGCCATCGATACGATGAAGCTCACCGTCCGCGAGGATTATTCCGACGAGACGGTCGAGTGGGCAAAGGATTCCCGCCTTATCGTTCTCACAGCTCACCGCCGCGAGAACATCGGAGAGACGATGAGAGGTATGTTCCGTGCTATCAAGCGCATCTGCGAAAAGCATACCGACGTTAAGGTAGTTTATCCCGTTCACCTTAATCCCGCAGTCGTAGCTGCTGCAAACGAGGTTCTCGGAGATATGGACCGCGTCCGTCTCATCAAGCCCCTTGAGGTATTTGAATTCCACAATCTTCTTGCGAAGTCCTATATCATCCTTACAGACTCCGGCGGAATCCAGGAGGAGGCTCCCTCTCTCCATAAGCCCGTTATCGTTCTCCGCGATACCACCGAGCGCCCCGAGGGCGTTGAGGCAGGAACACTCAAGCTTGCGGGTACTGACGAAAATGTTATCTACGGTATGATCGACGAGCTTCTTACAAGCTCAGAGCAGTACGAAAAAATGGCAAGTGCAAAGAACCCCTACGGCGACGGCTACGCTTCCAGAAGAATTGCCGATGCCATTATCGAAAAATTTTCATAATTTCAAGGAGGCAATATGACCGGCGCAGTCCAGCTTTATAAAAAAGCAAAGCTCGGCATGACGAATATCGCTCCTGCCGCTCTCTTTGCACTTCTCATAATCCAGCCCCTCCTTGATATTATTTCCTACTGGGCAAACGAGTGGAGCTTCACCGCTCTCACTACCCTCGTCCGCTTCGGAATGTTTGCTTTCGTGATGGTATACTGCTATATCATCTCCGACAAGAAGAAGGTATACGTTATCGGCTCTGCCGTTATGCTGTTATACTGGATATTCCACATGATAGCCTGCTTCAGGGCTGAGGGCGGCTACGTTTCCATCGTGGGTGATATCAGCAATTTTTTCCGCACAGTCCATCTGCCCTATTTCACCTTCGCCTTCATAACCGTTTTCAGAAAGAGTGATAAGGTACCGGAATACGTGCAGAAGGCCTTCTGCATCAATATGATAATTATGATGCACGCTCTCGTCATCTCATATATGACGGGCACCCAGATATACACCTATGGCGATAAGGGCCTTATGAGCTGGGCAAGCGTTCACAATTCCCAGAGCGCGATCCTTGCCTTTATCGTTCCCCTCATGCTTCTCTACGCTTACAATAAGAAAAACAAGATAATGTACTACGTTATCGCAACGGTATGCCTTATCAACCTGTTTTTCGTAGGCACGAAGGTGGACTATTTCTCCATCTTTATCATCGCCATCGGTATGATGGTGCTTCTCCTTATCGAAAAGGAGAAGGATCTGTTCTATTACGTTACCCTCTTTCTCATCGCAATACTCTGCGCCCTCTGCTATAATCAGTCCATCGCCTTTGACGTAAAGATCACACACGAGGTAGCAATGGACGTAAAGCAGGATTACGTTGAGGAGGTTGTTGAGCAGGATCCCGGCGAGGCACCTCTTCCCGACCATATAAGCTGGGAGATCTTCGATTCTCTTTCTCCCAAGGAAAGATTCGATATCCGCAAGGTATACGATCTCTATCTCGGCCCAATGGTCCAGCGGTACGGCTTTGAAAGAGTGTTCGAGCGGTATAACTTCAGCCTTGTGGTAAAGGAGCTTACCGCCGCGCGGCAAATGAAGGTCCATTTTGCTGAAATGGCATTTGAGGATGCCAACACTATGACAAAGCTCTTCGGCTATGAATATAAGACTCTGGTCTATGATTATACAAGAGTCAATAGCGAGGGAAAGACTGTAACCACACAGCACAATTACGATCTTGAAAACGACTTCCCCTCCGTATTCTATTACAGCGGATACGTGGGCTTTGCGATCTATATGCTCTTTATCGCATACTTCGTGGGACTGATAATCGTTGCAGTCATCACGAAATTCAAAAAGTGCGTCAACCTTGAAAACGGTCTTCTTGCCATCACGTTTGCGCTGGCACTGGGCTGCAGCCAGTTCTCAGGAAACGTACTGCGCCGTCCCAATGCTTCCATCTATATGTCCGTCATACTTGCCTACATCTATTATGTGACGGTGGTTCGTGAAAATGTCCGTTTCCGTGATCTTTTCTCAATTTTTAAAAGAAAGAAAAAAAGCTGATGTATAAGTTAAGTATTATCGTTCCCATATACGGAGTTGAAAAATATCTGAACACCTGTCTTGATTCTATTTATTCACAGGCAACGGACGAATGTCAGATCATCCTTGTAGACGACCAGTCTCCCGACAAATGCGGCGAGATCTGCGAGGAATATAAGGCAAAGTATCCCGAGCATACCACGGTCATCCATCAGGAGAACCGCGGTCTCGGCGGCGCCCGCAATGCGGGAATGGAGAGGGCGCAGGGCGAGTATCTGTTCTTCATCGACAGCGATGACTATCTGCCCGATGATACTATCCCCCACATTCTTCACAACATAAAAAGATTCGGTGCTGACGTTTTCGTGTTCCCCTTTAATCTCGTGGATGAGGCAGGGAATATTCTCGGCAAATACAGAGACGATTTTGTTCCCAAAACTCCCATAAGCGTAAAGGATGACAAGGCTGTTCTTACAGGCATCCCCAGCGCGTGGAATAAGGTATGTAAAACAGATCTGTACCGCAGGCTCAATATTACTTTTCCCTCACGTGTGTGGTATGAGGATATAAGAACTACTCCAAAGCTCCTCTCAAAGGCAGACAGCGTAGTATTCCTTGAACGCGAGATGTATAATTATCTTCAGAGAGAGGGCTCCATCATGTCCAGCACAAAGGTGGAAAGAAACGTTGAGATCATCGAAGCCCTTGAGGACCTTCTGGATTGGTTTAAGAAGGAAGGTACGTACGAGGAATTTCGCGAAGAGATCGATTATCTCATAATCGATCACGTTCTGGTTTCTGCAACGGTTCGCGTTCTGAGAAGCGCAGGCAAAAAGCATCCTCTCATCGAACAGCTTAGAAGCTTTACAAAGGAAAACTGCCCTTCCTTTACCAGCGGCAAAAACTACTACGTAAAGCACCGTATGCCCCGCTCGAGAAAGATCATCTACAGTCTTCTCAGAAAGAAGATGTACTCGGCAGTCAAGCTTATTTTCAGAATAAAGAAATAAAAGACAAAAAAGCCTCCGTTTTTTCCCGGAGGCTTTCTTACTTGTTAATTATTATTTATTATCCTCAGAAATCTCTCAACGTAGCAGGAATCAAGCTTGCAGTTTTCGTATCCTGCGGTGCTTGCTTTCTTGGGAATATCAAGGGCAGTCAGCGCAAGGTCAAGCTCCTCAAGCTCAAGATACGTGTCCTCGTATCTCTCGATATCGGAGTTTGTCGTAGGCGCTGTAAATACGGTCATCTCACCGTCCAGATATATTTTGTAGTAGAAGCTGCCCTTTTTATCGTATTCCGTAAGGGAATGCTTCTTCTTTCCAAAGCCCGTTTCTATCCTTTCAACGTCCGAGTAGCCGTACTCCTCGCCGGAAAGATTGAAGGGAGAGACCTTGACGATCCTTTCGGGCGTTACGTATGTAAAGCTTGTAAAGCAGCAGTATCCGATGAACAGCCAGACCAGCGCAATAAGGATATTCCACTTTCCAAGCTTTTTTAGTATCGCAAACCAGGCAGGATCCTCGGGGTCCTCACTCTTTGGCAAAAGCTTGCCCTTTATAAGGGGAATAACGGTGCAAACCCCAATGCACACGGGCACTGCAACGATTATTGCCAGCATATTTGAGCACAGAGGGGTATTTTCAAAAAACAGATAATCCTTTGGGAGGATCGTGCTTTCCAAAAGAAGATCTATTGCAATGAATCCGCCTATCGTTACGGCAATGGCAACAAGGACCACAGCCACGGAAATAAGTATAAATAAAACATATCTCAGAGTATTTTTCATATGCCTTGTCCTTTATTGCGCCTTGACCGTTACCGACAGTTCGCCGGAAAGCTCAAAGTGCTTTTTATTGTAAACTGCCAGTATCTCACCCTTGCCGTCCTTCCCAACGACGAGATAGAACCCGTCGCCCTCCGTACAGCAGGAGTAAAGCTTTTCGGCGCTGACCTTCTTTTTCCAACGGTAAACGGAATTCGGGATCTCATATCTTCCGTATTCCGAAAACTTAAGGACGTATTGTGTGTCGTAACGGCCGATGGGGCCATCACTTTTTTCGGAGAGCCGATCCGTCACTATGATAAACTCTCCCTTTGAGCTTTTTCTTAGCTTCAGGATATAAAAAACCGAGTAAAGGATTACCACGGCATCAAGACCGAGAGTTATCTGAGTTATGGAAGTAAAGCCGTATTCCAGATACCCCATAACGGCTATCAAAGTGCAAAAGACGGCGGCAAACGCAAAAAACCATACGTATCTTACAACTAAGTCGCCAAGGTCCCTTTTTACGTTTTTTGCAGTCAACAGCTCTTTTCCCATAAAACATATCCTTTCAATTTTTCTATATCCTATCACATTTCCGGCAAAAAATCAAACAAAAAAGTAACAAAACGGGACAAAAACGGCTTTTTGGGTAAAAGCACCCTAAGGCCCGAATTATGAAGGAGCTTGAGAGGCTGTCACCGGTTTTTATAAATTTGATAAATAAAAACAAAAGTTATTTACAAAAGCAGGAAAAAGTAGTATAATAAAGTGAATATTTTTATCTATATCTCCATATAAGAAGGAGGGGTGCTCTATGCTTTGCTGCGGACGTACCGACGTGGGCAAAAAAAGAAAAGTTAATCAGGACAGCTTTTTTTGCGAATATTTTGATAACGGAATGATGCTTTGCGTCGTTTGCGACGGTATGGGCGGTGCTGCCGGCGGCGGTATCGCTTCCGGTCTTGCCTGCACAAGCTTCGTTGACAGCATTACTGATTTTGCCGAGGGCTACACCCCGCCCGAAAAGCTTACCCGAACTGACGAGCGCATTATCCGCAAGGTTCTGGCTGATGCCGTTGACTGCGCCAACAAGGCTGTTTTTGAAAAAGCCCTGGAGGATATCTCTCTCACCGGAATGGGTACGACCCTCGTTGCCACCCTCGCCGTCAACAGAACTCTTTTCACCGTCAACGTAGGCGACTCGAGAATGTATCTCATCAAGGACGGTGTCGCCCAGCAGATCACCAAGGATCACTCCTACGTGCAGTACCTCGTTGATACCGGCAAGATGACGGAGGAGGAGGCAAAAAGCTCCCTCAACAGAAACATCATCACGAGAGCTGTCGGCACGGATACCGTGGTGGAGCCCGACATCTACCTTACCCGTCTTCCCGAGACAGCGCCCGGAGCTCTGCGGGACTACGTAGGTCTTCTCTGCTCCGACGGTCTTACCAACCACGTTTCTCCGGAGGATATCGGCGCCTGCGTCAAGCACGCCTGCGCGGTGGACTCGGACAGACAGCTCGGCCCTCTTTGCGAGATACTTATCGATATGGCAAACGAAGGCGGCGGAAGCGACAATATCACGGCAGTAGTTCTCACCGTCTGATGATTGCCTATAGGAGGTCAAATGGAACTTTACGATAAATATGTCGGCGCCGTTCTTTCAGGTCGATACAGAATAGAACGGATCATCGGCGTTGGCGGTATGGCTGTGGTGTTCAAGGCCTTCGACCTGCTTATGAACAAGCACGTTGCCATTAAGCTCCTCAAGGAGGAGATAGCCGGCGAGGAGGACAGCGTCAAGCGCTTCGTCAACGAATCAAAGGCCGTTGCGATGATGTCTCACAGAAACGTTGTCAGCATTTACGACGTCAACGTCAGCGACGATATCAAGTATATCGTTATGGAATACATCGAGGGCATCACCCTGCGCAATTATATGACCAAAAGAGGCAGGCTTACCCTCAGAGAAATCATCAGCTATACGGAGCAGATCCTTCTTGCTCTCAGTCATACGCATTCAAAGGGACTGGTCCACCGCGACATCAAGCCCCAGAACATTATGCTTCTCAAAAGCGGTATCATCAAGGTCACAGACTTCGGTATCGCAAAGCTGCCCAATGCCGAGACCGTCACTATGACGGACAAGGCTATCGGCACAGTATACTACATCAGCCCCGAGCAGGCAAGCGGTCACCCCATCGACAGGCGAAGCGACCTTTACTCCCTCGGCGTTATGATGTACGAAATGGCAACAGGCGAGCTGCCCTTTACGGCAGACACCCCCGTTTCCGTTGCAATGATGCAGATCAACGATCAGGCAAAGGCTCCTTCCGAGCTCAACCCCGATATCCCCAAGGGACTTGAGCAGATCATCGGCATCGCTATGGAAAAGGACCCTCAGTACCGCTATCAGTCGGCTGAGGATATGCTCCGCCATATACGCCGTCTCAAGGAAAACCCCGGCGTTATCTTCAAGATCCCCAAAAAGCACGAGGAGGGCGAGCCCAAGAGCGTTCTCTCTCTCCTTACCGGCGGAGGCCCCGCATTCCCTATGATCGCAGGAGTTGCCCTCGCATTCTTTATAGTTTTCGCCATCGGCGCCGCCTTTGTTCTGGGCAAAGCGTCGGATGCAATGTCGCAAACGGTGGAAACCATCGAGGTAGATGATTTCGAGGGGCGGAATTACGACGCCACCCTGGCAGAAGCCTTGGAAAATTCAGACAAATATACCGTTAAAATTGAATACGAATACTCCGATGCCTACGAGGCAGGAGTGATCATGGAGCAGTCCCCTGCCGCAGGCTCCTCCAAAAAGGTAAAGGTGGAGCTGACTCTCACAGTCTGCTCGGGAAATCGGGAGATCGATATGCCCTCCCTTTCCGACTACAACTATAAGGCGGCCATCAAGGAGCTCCGCAACCGCGGACTTGATTACGCCATCGAGTACAAAAAGGATAATATCCGCTCCTCGGGTCAGGTCATCTCAACCTCTCCCGCCGCAGGCGAAAAGGTAAAGGTGGGAAGCACCGTTACAGTCTACGTGTGCGACGGCTTTGAGGACGGAGATATCAAGGTTCCCGATTTCGTTGGCATGACGGAAAAGAAGGCATTCAAAAAGCTCGTTGAGCTTGATCTTCTCCCCGGTGCCGTTTCCTACGTCAAGGATAAGGCAGACCGCGGAACCGTTATCAAGCAGTCTGTTGAAAAGGACAAGGAGGTCCTCCCGAACACCCGTATCGGTCTCACCATCAGCGGAGGCCCCGATTACGATCCTGCAAATCCCGACGGAACCACGGCTCCCGAGGAAACTACAGAGCCGCCCGAAACAACTGCTCCCGACACAACGACCGTGGATACCACCGATGCCGAGACCACGGAAGCTGAAACCACTGATCCTGTAACCGAGGATACTACCGATTCAGAAACCACGGGAGACGGCGCAGCAGAGGAAACTACGGGACCTGCAGACAACGAAAGCGCCGATAACAGTCAGTCAAACTAAAATGAACGAAAAACAGTTTAAAGGAATTATAATCAAAGGGATCGGCGGACTGTACAACGTCCGCCCGATCCTGCCCGAGAGCACAGCTACGGTTGAGGACGGCACCGTTCCCTGCCGCGCAAGAGGCGTTTTCCGTCACGACGGAATAACTCCCCTCCCCGGAGATTCAGTCATCTGCGAGATTATCTCGGAGGAGCCCTGCGAGGGCGTGATCAATGAGATCGAGGAGCGCTCAAACTGCCTTATCCGTCCCGCTCTTGCCAACCTTACCCATCTCTTCATAGTTATCCCCGCAACCAAGCCCCGACCTGACCTGCTGACGGCAGACAAGCTCGTTTCCGCAGCAGAGGACAAGGGTATCGAGCCGGTCATCGTCATCACAAAGGAAGACCTTGACGAAGCCGAAACCGAGCGCATCGCAATGATATACCGCACCGGAGGCTTTTCCGTGTTCACCCTTTCGGGTCACACGGGAGACGGTGTGGCACAGCTTCTTTCCTACATGGAGGAGAATGCCAAAACCAGACTGACCGCCGCCTTTGCGGGAGTTTCAGGGGCGGGAAAATCGACACTTATGGCAAAGCTTTTTCCCACACTTTCTTTGAAAACGGGAGAGGTTAGCCGAAAGATCGAGCGCGGAAAGCATACCACCCGCCACGCAGAGCTTTACCCCCTGAAGGTGCTTGACAGCATGTGCTATATCGCCGACACCCCCGGCTTTTCAATGATAGACTTTGCCCGGTTTAACTTCACGGACAGAGAGGGCCTTCCCTATACCTTCAGAGAATTTGCCCCCCTTATGGGAGAATGCAGATATACGAAATGCACCCACACGAAGGAAGAGGGCTGCGCCGTTCTTGAAAAGGTGAAAAGCGGAGAAATATCAAAAAACCGCCACGAAAGCTATATCGCAATGCTGGAGGAGATCAACAAGAATCCCCCCTGGAAGAAGAGATAACGAAAAAGAGATCCGCGAACGCGGATCTCTTTTTCGTTCCAATTCGAGTTTGTAGGAGAGTGGAACGGTCGCTTTTTTGTGCGAAAGCAAAGAAAACAATAATTGTGTCTTCAGCTCTTTCGCACTAAAGTACCCGCATCAGTCTTCGTCGGGAAAGCTCTTCGAAAAGGCCTCGTAAAGCTTTTCCCAAATGCTCTTCATCGTGTCCTCATCAACCTTGACGATCTGTCTGTCATAGGTGCAAAGTCCGTTAGTCTCGTCCTCAACGTCGGAAAGCTGGGTGAGAACTGCGGCGCAAAGCCCGCTCTCTTCGATCTGGGGTACTATCTCCGAAAGGTAAAGCTCTTCAAGTCCTGCGGTCAGCTCCTCGGGGCTACGGAAGGTCTTATAGCCGTAGTTATCCGCAAGATTGAAGGAATGACCCCAAACCTTGTACGAATATCCCCCGAACTCGGAAAGAACCAAGGGCTTTTTTGGGTGGGGCTTCAGCTTGATCTTTCTGAAATAAACGTGCTCGCTTTTTACGTCGCTTTCGCCCCCGTCAAACCAGCCGCTGGCGCTGTCCCAGATCCTTGTGGGATCAAGGGCCTTCAGCTCTTTGTATATCCTTCCCGTATCGTACTGTCCCCAGCCCTCGTTGAAAATGGTATAGTAGCAGACCGAGGGGTGATTATACAAAAGAGCCACCGTTTTTCTTGAATCCTCTTCAAAATGACGGGCACGGCGGGGAGATGCCTTTCTCGGAAGGCTTTTTTTAATGCCTATCGTGGGAAGCACCGTATCCTGAATATATCTGTAGACTCCGGAATTGACCATATCCTGAAAGACCGCCATTCCGTACAGATCGCAATAGTAGTAGAAAATATCCGGCTCTGTTTTTATGTGCTTGCGAAGCATATTGAAGCCCAGGCGCTTCATGGTCAGAACGTCCCACTTATAGCCCTCGGGGCTGGCGGGAAGGTATATTCCGTCTGAAAAATACCCCTGATCCAGAAGTCCGTGGAAGAAATAGGGCTCGCCGTTCAGACAGATAACTGCCCTGCCCTTTCGCTTTTCAACGGTGACGGTTCTCAGGGCAAAATATGATTCTATCCTGTCCTCGCCGCAGGTAAGGGTGAAGTAATAAAGATAGGGCTCCTCGGGAGTCCAGTTTTTGGCGTTATCTATCCTTACGGTAATGCTGTCGCCCTCGTAGAGCCTTTCTATATCGCCCCTCTCCGTATGGATAACGAGCTTTTTTTGCCCCGTCCCGCCCTCGCTCTCTATTGTGATGCTGTCGAGGGTTGGGGTGAGCTTTACGGATTTTATATAGTCCTTTGCCACACCCTCAAGCCACACGGGCTGCCATATTCCGGAAATTGGGGTGTACCACATTCCGCCCCTCTTTTCCCTCTGCTTTCCGTAGGCAAGCTCACGGTCAAGAGTGTCGGTGATCTCCACCGTCAGAGTATTTTCTCTCTGCAAAAGCTCTCCGACCTCGTAGGAAAAGGGCAGATAGCCGCCAACGTGCTCAGATAGCTCCGTTCCGTTGAGCCATACCCTTGCCGTCTGGTCTGCGGCGCCGAAATGAAGAAGCGCCTGACTGCTGCCAATCTCGCCGTTCAGCTTGAAGGTCTTTTTATAGATATACTTTTCGTCCCTTTCCTTTTTTCGCCCGATATTTGAAAGACGGGACTCGGGAACGAAGGGGACCTTTATTTTCCCAAGGTACTCCTCTCCCCCGTCGGTGCGCGAGAAAAGCTCCCACTCTCCGCAAAGGGAAAGGTAGGATTCTCTTTTCATCTGGGGGCGTGGATACTCCTCCCAGCCGGCACCTCCGCTTTTTTCAAAGGGGGTAAAAAGATCGCAAAAGGAAGTGTTTTTCGCTTTCATCGGGCTCACCTTTACGTTTTTTTATAAGTATACCATATTTCGCCCGATTTTCCTATATCTGCAACCCTCTTTTCTTAAAAAAAGGGTTGAAATTCTTTCCTCAATCGTATATAATGACTCTCGGCGATTTTTTTACATAACAAGTTTCAGAAAGGAGAAATACAATGAAGAAGATCATTTGCAAGGTTGAATACGATACCGAGGCATCCGAGATCGTTGCAAAGTTCACAAGCGGTGAGCTTGGCGATCCCGCAGGCTATGAAGAAACTCTCTACGTAACAGCAGAGGGCAAGTACTTCATTTACACAAACGGCGGCGCTGAATCCATTTATCCCGAGGAGAACATCAAGAGAATCGCGAAGGATAAGATCGACGCCTGGAAGACAGAGCACTCTCTCTGATAAGTATATCAAAAACAGCCTTGCTGCCAATGCAGCAAGGCTGTTTTTTTACTGTTTTTTACCGTCTTTATTATAAGCCGCAACTGCGCGGAGATAGGAAAAAAGCTTTCCGTCCTTCTCAAGATATATCTTGACTCTTCCCGCAGGGGTGCTTGAAATTATCGCTATCTGGTCGGAGACTGACATATTTCTGAAATATTTATATTTCACAAGTCTGCGCTCCTTGGCAGATACCTCCTCCCAGGCTTCCTTTTCCTCGGGGAGAGAATAGCAGCATTCTATATCGGTAAGCTTGATCAGGCACTCCGTTACCCATTCGCCCTTGCCCTGTCTTCTGTCTACTGTAAGCTCAAGCATTTCGGGTGGGACTGCAGTCACAGGGAGCTTTGCCGCCTCATCATAGCTGATGCCGCCCTCGGGAACGGTCTCCTCGTCATCCTCGTGGTGGAGACTGCTCTTCGGCTTCTGAGATACTCTTATGCTGTATCTGAATGCCGTCATCTTATATCTGATAAAAACAAAGAGCATCGCACAAAGCAGCACCATTGCCAGAAGCTGCAAAAAGCCCTGGCCGGGTATAAGCTCAACGGCTGAAAACGCAAAGGCAACACCCGCAGAGATAAACAGGCAAAGCACCGCTATCTCGGGGACCTTATTCTTTTGCTTCGGTTCAAAAGTCATATTTTTCCTCACTATTGAAAAAATGGGAGCCAAGGCTCCCATTTTCATCATTTTCCATTAACACGAAAAATCAGCTTATGCCTCTTCCTTTGCGATTACCTGCTTGCCGTTGTAATAGCCGCAAGCGCTGCAAACTCTGTGAGAAAGATTGTACTCACCACAGTTGGGGCACTTTGCCATGCCGGGCATGGACAGCTTCCAAACATTGGAACGTCTCTTATCTCTGCGTGCCTTGGATACTTTTCTCTTCGGTACTGCCATCGAAAACACACCTCCTTGAAGACATTAAGGGTTAATTTAAAAATCTACATCTGCTATTATAACACTACTTATTCATATTTTCAAGTAGTTTTTTAAAAGTTTCCATCCTCGGATCGATTTCTTTTTCTTTTTTGCAGCTGCAATCGCTGCCGATCTTCTTTCCGCAGACGGAGCACAGGCCCGGACAGTCCTCATCGCAGAGGTGATAAACGGGAAGCTCGAGAGACAGCTCCTCAATTATATCTCTGTCAAAATCTATACCGCCCTCTTTGACTGTGAGCATCTCATCCTCGTCCACACCCTCAAGAACGGAACGGTTGAGAGTTACGACGCGCTCAAAGACAAACTCTGCCCTGCCGAAAATATCTGCAAGACATCTGTCGCAAACGGTTCTGTAGCCTACACTGACGTCAGCCGTAAGGCTCATATATCCGTCCTTATCCGTGATCCTACCCTTTACGCTGATATCCTCCGTAAGAGCGATCTCCTCGGATATATCGGGGGCATCGGGAACAGACTCGGGTGCGACAGTAAAGTCAAAGCTTATAACAGGGACTCTTCTGTTGAGAATTGGTGTAAGATCTATCTTCATCATTTTTCTCCCTTCAAGATTCCTGCAATTGATTATTATATATGTATTCTTTCCGATTGTCAATGATAAAAACGAAAATATTTCCCTATATTTTTGATTCTTTCTTATAAAAAAACTATTGAATCTGAAAGTAGGGTTTGTTATAATGAAATGTGATGAAAAATCCCGTTTTTTCAGGTATAGTATTTTGTATTCAGAAGCCCCGTCGGGCTGTACTGCTTTTTATGCCGCTCCGTGCGGCGGAATGGAGGTATTAATGAAGCTCGGAAAAATTCTGAAAATATGCTTCATTTCGATGCTCGTGATCTTTCTGTCATTTATTGCCATTCGTATTTTCATGAGCTCGGACAGATCCTGCCTTGATTCCGTATTCCCCACAGATGCGGCAAAGACAGCCTACGAAAGCTATGGAGAAAGCGCGTTCACAACGAATCCCATCCCCTCTGATATGAGCGCCGACGGCTATTTCACAGCCTATGCCCTCGCTTACTGCGAAAGCGAAAAAGAGCTACAGATAACCGTTCGATACAACGAAAGCCTCCCTGAAAATTATCTCATAGGCTCAGACCCGGATAAGTATTACTTTGAGCTTCGCGATGCTGAGGGAAACACCGTTTCAAGCTCCCGTACCGTTGATACCAAAGACCGGTACTTCTACCGTCATCTGCGCCTTGCATTTTCCGACGTTGAGAGCGACAGCGAGCTTTATCTTTTCCTCATCTGTGAGGAATGTGCTTACCCCGCAGACCACACCGACGGCATTCTCGTCCGTCATCCTTCACTTGAATCCAAGCACTTAAAGCTTTCAAAAAACGAAAAATCCGCCCTTTCAGAATAAAAGTAAAAAATATGAAAAGTATTAACGTACCCGAAATATTCGCAAGCCTCGTTTTTAACGAGACCGTTATGCAGGAGCGTCTCCCTGCCGATATTTACGAAATAGTAAAAAAGACTCTTACCGTGGGTAAGAGAATGACACTTGAAGTAGCAAACGTAGTTGCCGACGCAATGAAGGACTGGGCAATAGAAAACGGCGCCACCCACTATACCCATTGGTTCCAGCCTATGACCGGAATTACCGCAGAAAAGCACGACAGCTTCATTTCTCCTACCTCCGACGGCAAGGTGATAATGGAGTTTTCAGGCAAGGCGCTGGTTCGCGGTGAATCTGACGCATCCTCCTTCCCCTCCGGCGGCATCCGCTCCACCTTCGAGGCCCGCGGCTACACAGCCTGGGACCCCACCTCCTACGCCTTTATCAAGGACGGTACCCTTTGTATCCCCACAGCCTTCTGCTCCTACGGCGGCGAGGCCCTTGACCAGAAGACTCCTCTTCTTCGCTCGATGGAGACTCTTTCAAAGCAGACCGTTCGCATCCTGAAGCTTTTCGGCCACGAGGATATTACGAACGTAAAGGCCACCGTTGGTGCCGAGCAGGAGTACTTCCTTATCTCAAAGGAGGTGTTTGAAAAGAGAAAGGACCTTATCTACACGGGCAGAACTCTTTTCGGACAGAAGCCTCCCAAGGGTCAGGAGCTTGACGACCACTATTCCGGCAGTCTTAAATCCCCCGTTGCGGCTTATATGAAGGACCTTGACGAAACCCTCTGGAAAATGGGAGTTCTCTCAAAAACGAAGCACAACGAGGCGGCTCCCGCACAGCACGAGCTTGCCCCCATATTCTCAAGCGCCAACGTTGCCGTTGACCAGAACCAGATAACCATGGAAATGATGAAGAAGGTTGCCGACCGCCACGGTATGGTCTGCCTTCTCCACGAAAAGCCTTTCGCAGGCGTTAACGGAAGCGGCAAGCACAATAACTGGTCTCTTACGGCAAACACGGGACTCAATCTTCTTGAGCCCGGTGACACTCCTCACGAAAACGCTCAGTTCCTTCTGATGCTTGTTGCCACCGTGAAGGCTGTTGACGATTATCAGGAAATGATGCGTATCTCCGTTGCCGATGCAGGAAACGACCTGCGTCTGGGCGCAGCAGAGGCACCTCCTGCAATTATGTCCATCTTCCTTGGTGATGAGCTTACAGAGATCCTTGAATCCATCGAGGAGGGCAGACCATACGACGCCCGCGACACCGTTCAGATGAAGATCGGCGTTCACGCCCTGCCAAAGTTCCCCAAGGATAATACCGACAGAAACCGTACGAGCCCCTTTGCCTTTACCGGTAACAAATTCGAGTTCCGTATGGCAGGCTCATCCCAGTCTATCGCAACTGCAAACGCAGTTCTCAACACAGCCTTTGCAGAGGTTATCCGTCAGTTTGCAGATATCCTTGAAAATGCTGATAATTTCAACGAAACACTCCACAATCTTATCAAGGATACCATAAAAAACCACAAGCGCATCATCTTTAACGGTAACGGATATGACGATAAATGGGTCAAGGAGGCAGAGGAGCGCGGTCTTGCAAATCTGAGAGCCACACCCGATGCCCTTCCCCATATGCTTGACCGAAAAAATATCGAGCTTTTCTCCCGCCACGGAGTTTTCTCCGAGGATGAAATGCGCGCACGCCTTGAAATACAGCTTGAAAACTATACGAAGATCATTCATATAGAAGCGCTGACGATGCTTGATATGGCACGCCACGATATTCTTCCCGCCGCAAGCGACTACGCCGCGCGCATAGCAAAGAACGCAGAGCTTAAATCAAAATACGGCTCCTGCGAGGCAGAAAAGAAGCTTCTTTCAAAGCTCTCCTCTCTGACAGACTCCTTCTATGGAAATATCGAGCGCCTTGAAGCAGCATGCGCTGAGGGCGAAAAGAATATCGGAAATCCTGATAACGCCTCCTTCTACAAAAACGAGGTCATCTCGGCAATGGAAGCACTCCGCGCCGACGGAGACGCCCTTGAGGAGCTTTGCGACGCATCCCTCTGGCCCTTCCCCTCCTACGGCGAAATGCTTTTCTCCATCAAATAATCATCACATAACACCGCAGGAATTGACATTCTGCGGTGTTTATTTTATAATAGAGTATAAAGCGAAAAAGGAGGTACCGTAATGCTTGAACTGTCTTGCGGAACTGTACCGTTTAAAATAAAGGATAATACCGTTTATTATCTCCTGATAGAAGGAAAGCCCTTCGGATACGTCGGTTTTCCCAAGGGCCATATGGAGGCAGGAGAAACAGAAGAAGAAACTGCCATCCGCGAAACCTATGAGGAAACCAGCATCACAGCAAACATTATCGATGGCTTCAAGGGCCATACCCACTACCGCCTTTCAAACGGAAACGAAAAAAAGGTCGTTTATTTTCTCTGCGATTTTTCAGGCCAGACCCCGAAGCATAACGAATCCTTCGAGGATTTCTATTACCATATAAAGCCCTTTGATAAGGCATACAGCGCCCTCAGATTTGAAAGCGACAGGGCAGTGCTGAAGGCAGCCGATGAATATATCAGAAAGAATATTTTAAAATAAATCATTCAGAAACCGGGAGAACTGAAAATGAAAAAGCTTGGATTCGGACTTATGAGACTTCCCCTCCTTGAGGACGGAAAAACTATTGATATTGAAAGAGTAAAGGCTATGGCGGACAGCTTTATGGAGGCAGGCTTTACTTATTTTGATACTGCCGCCCCCTATCACGGCGGCGAAAGCGAGGTCGCCTTCAGAGAGGCGGTTGCAAAGCGCTATCCCCGCGATTCTTATATCCTTGCCGATAAGCTGAGCCTTTTTAAGATCGGCTCCGCTGAAGATATCCCCCCTTTCTTTGATAATCAGCTCACCGCCCTCGGGGTCGATTACATCGATTATTATCTCGTTCACGCTCTCGGTGCCGACCGCCACGAAACGGCAAAATCCTACGGGGTTTACGAGTTCGTTCAGGAAAAGAAGAAAGAGGGAAAGGTGCGTCACGTAGGCTTTTCCTTCCACGACTCCCCCGAGGTGCTTGACCGCATCCTTACGGAGCAGCCTGAAATGGAATTCGTTCAGCTCCAGATCAATTATCTTGACTGGCTTGACGAGGGAGTTCGGGCAAAGGACTGCTACGAGGTCGCAAGAAAGCACAAAAAGCCCGTCATCGTTATGGAGCCCGTCAAGGGCGGCGCCCTTGCAAGCGTCTCCCCCGATGCCGCTTCTCTTTTCAAAGGTGCCCGTCCCGACCTTTCCTGCGCAGGCTGGGCTATCAGCTACGCCGCAAGCCTTGAGGGTGTGTTTATGGTCCTTTCCGGTATGTCTACAGAGGATCAGATGGCAGAGAATATCGGCTTTATGAAGGATTTCGTGCCCTTCTCTGCCGAGGAGCTTGCCCTTTCAGAAAGGGCGGCAGAGATCGTCAAGAACGATAACGCTATCCCCTGCACAGCCTGCCGCTACTGCACCGACGACTGCCCCCAAAAGATCGCGATACCCGATATTTTCAAAACCTATAACAATTTCCGCCGCTTCCAAAGCTCAAATCTCGACGGCGCAAAATGGCGCTATAATTCCGTAACCGAAAACGGTGGCAAAGCATCCGCCTGCATCGGATGCGGACTCTGCGAGTCCGTCTGCCCCCAGCACATCGATATAAGAGCCGCTCTTCAGTCAATCAGCGAAATATTTGAATAACAAAAGGAATCCGCCTCGGCGGATTCCTTTTGTTATTCAAATTCGGGTTTATCGGGGAGGAGGAACGGTCGCTTTTTTTGAAAAAAAGCTCCGCAAAAAACTTCAACAAAACAAAGATAGCGAAAAGGCAAAAACCAACGCTTTAGGATAAAAAACCGAAAATAAACTTGTTCATTTTCGGTTTTTTACCCTAAAGCGTGGCTGGCGCTGTAAGCGCCGCAGGGCTTTGCCCTGCAACTTTTGCCTTGTAAACTTCAGCTACACCAATAGTTCAAAGTTTTTTGAGAGTTCAGAGAACTTTTTTCCAAAAAAAGTTCTTTGCATCAACCCACCGATAAACCCGAATTTGAAGATTGTGGCGGACTGTAATTTTTACTACTTGCACATATAGAAAAAATATGTTATTATAAAGGGTAAACTATAGAAAGGTAGGTGTTCGTATGTACGGAGAGCTGCAGAAAAAGCTTGGCATCTATATCCACATTCCCTTTTGTCGCACAAAATGCGCTTACTGCGACTTTTATTCCTTCATTCCCAAGAGTGAGGGCATATACGAGCGCTATACCGACGCCGTCATTGCCCATATGGAGGCTTACCGCGAGGCGGCGCGCGACCGACTGCCCGATTCCGTCTACATCGGCGGCGGCACTCCCACCGCTATGCCCATAGAGCAGCTGCTGAGGATAGTCCGTGCGGTAAAGAAAAACTTCAAGCTTTCAAAGAATACTGAGTTCACCGTTGAGGTGAATCCCAAAACTGCAGACGCAAAGACCTTCCGCGCCCTTCGCCGTGCGGGAGTAAACCGAATAAGCATCGGTCTGCAGTCTGCTGATGCCGCAGAGCTGAAGGCACTCACCCGCACTCATTCGAGAGTGGATTTTGAGGAATGCTTCATGGATGCAAGGGCGGCGAAAATACAGAATATAAGCGTTGACCTTATGTTCGGCATCCCCAATCAGACTACTCAGACTCTGCTTTCATCCATAGACTACGTAACGAGGCTCCATCCCGACCATATCTCTCTGTACGATCTCAAGATCGAGGAGGGCACCCCCCTTGCCCGCATTGCATCAAGGCTCGTCCTTCCCGATGAGGATACGGAGTTTGAGATGTATACAAACGCCATCAGAATGCTTGAAAAGCGTGGCTACAAGCAGTATGAGATATCGAATTTTGCCCGCCCCGGCAAGATGAGCCGCCATAATCTGAAATACTGGAACTGCGAGGAATATCTGGGATTCGGCCCCGGAGCTTATTCCTATTTCAACTCCACCCGCTTCTCCTTTGTACGCAGCATTGAGGCGTATATAAAGGGAGTCGCCGACCCTCAGAGCCGCGTGAATCTCACGGTGGGACTTGAGGAGATCAGCGGCAGAGCACAGCTCGGAGAATATATAATGCTTGGACTCAGGCTTAACGAGGGGATCTCGATTTCCGAGGTTTCAAGACGCTACGGCGTGGATTTTGCCTCCCTTTACGGAAAAAAGGCAGATAAGTATATCAAATACGGCTATATGGTCTGCAAGGGTGACCGCGTATACCTGACGCCCTCGGGAATGTTTATATCGAACTACATACTTTCCGATCTTCTTTCCTTCGAGGATCTTGGAGCGCTTTCCCCTGCGGGAAGGTTTTAAAAAAGGACTGCCTGGGCAGTCCTTTTTTAAGTTAATGAAAATATAAGCTGTGTGACGTACGCTACGGCGCAGGAGGAAAGTGCTACAACGATGAGCGATCGCTCAAAATACGCCAGAACAAAGGCGCACACCGTGCCTGCGGCGGCACCGACAAAGCTTCCCGTTGAGTAGAATATCCACGGGATAGTCATAGCACCCAGAACCGCGTAGGGAATATAATAGAAAAAGCTTTTTAGAAATGGGTTTTTTATCTTTTTTCTGAAAAGCGTGAAGGGCAACATCCTTATAAGATACGTCGTCAGCGCCATTACGAGGATATACAAAAGGAGCTTAACCGTCATTCTCGCAGTCCTCCTTTACGGGAAAGATAAGAGCTGCCACAGCGGCGGCAAGAAGGGCGCAGATGATTATTGCAAAGCCCTGAGTAATAAATGAAAACCATTTCACGTATTTTATCAGGCAGCTTACGGCGGCGGCAAGGACTACCGCAAAAAGTATGCCGCAGTCCCGCTTTGCAGGAGGCACTATGATGGCTACGAACATTCCGTATATGGCAATTCCCAGTGCCGATGAAATATCGGCGGGAAGAAGGGAGCCTGCAACGGCGCCGAGAAGTGTTCCCGCCGCCCAGCCCAGGTAGGGCAAAAGCCCGAGGCCGTACATATACCGCGTATTGACCCCTCCCGTTTTTGAAGAGGAAACGGCGTATATCTCGTCAGTTATGAAAAACGCAACTGCCATTCTGTGCAGAGTTGAAAAGGTATCGTCAAGCTTTTGCGTGAGAGAAAGCCCCATGAGAGAATACCTGAGATTTATTATGAGCTGGGTCATTATCATCTCGATAATGGCGCCCGATGCGGCTATTACCGAAAGCCCCGCCACCTGACCGGCGGAGGTCAGATTCGTCATTGATATGAGAAGCGCCGGAAGGGTCTCAAGCCCCTTTGCCACGGCACTTATGCCGAATCCGAAGGATACGGAAAGATAGCCGAGGGCTATGGGAAGTCCGTCCCGAAGTCCGTTTCTGAATTTAAGCTTTGATGCGCGAATTTCCATGATATTGCCGATTTTTTACTCCTTACCGAGGGTTGCGCGCCGCTTGCTTTCGATCCATCTGCGGCGCATTGCTATGCTGTTTTTCGTAAGGGACCACATTCCCATCATTACCGCGTACTGAACGCAAAGCTGGATCGCAACGAATACTGCCACGTCCACAAATCCTTCAAACTCCGTTACGAGGGTTGCGATAATGCACAGGGGAATGGGCAGAAGGAAATAGAAAAGGCGGGTCTTTTCACCTTTTTCGCATTCCTTTTCCTGCATATCCAAAAATTCCTCCCATGTCAGAGATGCTTTTCCCTTTTTGGCTCTTTTGCGGTTCTTTGACTCGAATATCCTCTCCATCTCATTTGCAAAGGCCGCATCCGTTTCGTTTGTCATCACGTCTGACATTTTTATGCTTTTGCGTCCGTCTTCTTTTTTTCTTTTGTGATTCAGGATAAAGTACAAAACAAGGAAGGCCAGGCATACGGCGCCGACGATCCAGAGAGGAACCGATACTTCACTAAAGGGACTGAAAAATATTATCAAAAGACATATCCCAAGGGATACGGCCGCCGCAGCGTACCACACTGCCCGGAATGCCGAAAGGCTCAGCCTTTTTCTTTTGAACATCATAGCCCTCACCGCCATTCCGCAAGCCTCGCTGATCGCAACGGATATAAGGATCGCAAGAAACAGTCCGCCGTAATCGTATTCTCCCGTGGCGGTAAAGAAGCTTACCTTTGAATAGTCGGCAAACAGAAGATCAAGGATAACGAATATAAGCTCGATTATGAAAAACACCTTCAGCGAATCGAGAAATCTGAGTATCTTATTCCTGATGCCCATATCAGAGCAGAAGGTGCGGGAAAACTCCTCAACGCTTCTGCCCACTATCTTTTCAGCAGGCTTGCCCTCCTCCTGAGCCGTGAGAAAGACCTCAACAAGCTGCAATAGCCTTTCCTCCTTTGAAGGCTCGTCGATGTAAAGGGAATTTACGTAAAGCTCCACCTCTGAAAAAACGGAAATGTAGCTGCCCTTTAATTTATCTTTATAAAACAAATAGCTGTCCTTCATTTTTCTTCCTCCGTTGTCAATACCTTTTCACAAGCTCCCGTGATTCTGTTATAGCTCTCCCTGAAAGAAAGAAGCGCCTCCCTGCCCTCGCCCGTAACGGAATAATATTTTCTTACGGGGCCGAAGGGTGATTTTTCACGGCGGCAGGAAATATAACCCCGCTTTTCAAGTCGGGTAAGAACGGGATAGAGAGTACCCTCGAAAAGATCCTCGAAGCCGCTCCTCTGAAGCTCGTCAAGTATAAGATAGCCGTAGGTCTCGCCCCTTGCAATGACCGAGAGAACACAGCCCTCAAGTATTCCTCTCAAAAGCTGAGAATCATCCATTTCTTCATCCCCTTCCGAGCTACTATACGTCACATAGTAGCTGCGGATATTATATCACAGCTACTTTGCATTGTCAAGTAGCTGTGATTTTTTATTGAACAAGCTTGCTTTTTTCATTTTATTTCATTAAATTATATAATAATATACAATAATTCCTCAAATCCTTGAAATCAGAAAAGGTTTGTAGTATAATACACTATGTATAGTTGTGCATAGAAAGGAGGAACGAGCTTGAAAAACGCAGACAAAAAAACGGCTCCACTGAAGTTTATATCGGACAGGCTTTTCAGCCTTGATACAGCATTTTGCCGTCTTTACGATAACAGCCTTTTCTCCCACCTTGCGTCTAAGGTGCGCCACGGCTTTCTAACTCTTTATACGAGAGTGATCGGCGTGTTCTTCTTCACCTTCGGAATATACGCGTTTCTCATCGCTATGCTCACGAATCTGTTTTCAGACGCCGTTGCACATTCCTCCTCCCTTTACGGAGGCGCCGCTCTCGCAGTTGCCTCGATCCCCCTGCTCTTTTCAAAGGGCAACGTTTCAACCGTCCTTACTGACAGCAATTTCGGCGCAGTTATCTGCGAGTATCTTGATATAAGGCAGGAGACCCTCACTACCCACAGCTTTTCAGGACATCTCAACATAGCCTTTATTCTGGGAGTTGCGGCAGGAGGAGCCACCGTGATCTTCCCCCTCTCCTCCATAGTGTCGGCGATGGTCCTCGTCACGGTATTCTGCATAATTATGGCGCGTCCCGAGGCGGGCATCACCTTTATGACCGTTCTCATCTTCGTCTCTGATATGGGACTGTTGTACACGGTGCTCGGCGTTACCGCCATATCATACGCCTTCAAGCTTATCCGCAGAAAAAGAAAGCTCTGCCTGAAAAGAACGGACACGATCCTTGCGATCTTTGCCGTTTCTGTATTTTTCGGCGTGTTTATTACGGAGGGCGAGGCTGTCAGCCTTTCCTCTCTCAAATATTTTCTGCTTCTCTTTGCATATTTTCTTACGGTAAGTCTTATGCGCGACCGCAAAAAGCTGCTCCGCGTTCTCTATACCGCAATTATGGCGGCAGGTATCCTCGGCTCACTTTATATCCTCGCAAGGGCATTCGCCTCCCTGCTTCCCGCAGGAATCTTTGCCCGTCCCGATCTGCTTTACGGCTACGTTCTTTCCCTCCCCATCTTTTCCGGAGGACTTGCCCCTCTTGCTTTTGCGGCACTGATACCTGTTTGTACATCATTCATCATCAAGGCGCGCTCGGACGGATACCGCTTCACCTCCTGCCTCTGCCTTATCGCAATGGTAGGCTACCTTATCCTTTCCGGTGAGCTTGCATATGCCCTTGCGGCGGCTGTCGCAACGGCACTCTTCCTTTTCGTAACGGGCTCGAGAGGCGTTTACCTTACCATCAGCGCTCTTTTGGCGGGATCTGTAGTGCTTGCCTTTTCCGGCTCCTTCGGAGACAGGCTTTACAGATACGTTTTCAGCCGCCTTTCCGATGCCTTCAACCAGGCGAGGGACCTTTCCTATATTTCACAGAACGCATTTTCTGCTGAATACGCCGTCTGCGGACACGGCTTTTCCGGCTTTGCCGATCAGGGCTCCAACTCTTATTTCACCCTGATCTCACAGCTCGGCATTACGGGCTTCGTTATTCTCTGCTTCTTCGTTGCTTTGATTCTTGCACAGGCGGCGTCTCTTATTATAAAGACCTACCGCTCAAGCGAATGCGAGGAGGCAATGAACCGCTTCTCCTCCCTCGGCTCCCCCGCAGAGGCGAGGGCATGCGCTCTTTCCGTTTCATGCTCGGTTATCGTTTGCATGATCTGTGCAACCTTCTTTAATTTCTTTTCAAATCCCACAGCGTATCTTCTCTTCTTTATGCTTTGCGGCTTCTGTGCGGCGTACGCAAGAAGCGCAAAAAGCGAGATAAGCTCCGCCGCAGGCTCTCTCGCCTGCCATCAGTCGGAGGACCGCTGTCAGACAAGGCTTTAAGGCCGCCGAAAAAGGAGTGATCCGTTTTGAATACGAAAAACAAAAAAAGAATAAACGCCGTTGACATAATCATTCTTCTGGCAATGCTTGGCGCCATTATCTGCGCAGGATTCGTCATTATCAGAGGCCTCGGCACCTTCGGAGAAAAGGTCACCGTCAGCTACACAGTGGCTATCGACCCTATAGACAGCGATTTTGTTTCCAAGGTCGCTGAGGGAGACGGCCTTTATGAGTACCGTACTGCCGAGCATATCGGCACGGTAAGAGCCGTTTCCGATGCTCAGGCATACCGCAAATCCTACCGCGACGGCGCAGACCCCAGAGGAAGCGCCATTGAAGGAATGAGCGTGCTCTACGTTACTCTCACGGCAGAGGCAACGAAGACTGACACGGGCTACGCCGTAGGCAACACCGTTCTCGGCATCGGCCGCCAATTAGAAATGAGATTCCCGAATCTTTACTGCATCGGAGAGTGCGTAAGGATCGAAGTAATCGAATAAAAAACGCTTGACTTGCGAAATAGTGTAAAAAGAAAGGATCGGTCACAGCTATGGAAATCACCTCTCTCGTAACCGCTGAATTAACCTCGATCATAACCTCCCTTATCATCGCGATAGTTGCAGTAGCCTGCGCGGCTCTCGTTTCTTACACGACCACTCCCCCCGTAAGACTTCTTGCATTCCGTATCGGCGCCATCGACATCCCCACTGACGCAAGACGTATGCACAAAAAGCCTATGCCCCGTATCGGCGGACTTGCGATCTTTGCAGGCTTTCTCGTTGCTACCCTCGTTTTCTGCGAGCCCTCCTCACAGCTTTTCGCTATATGGATCGGCGGCGGCATCCTCGTTGTTCTCGGTATCCTTGACGATATCTTCCGCCTCCCCGCCCTTATAAAGCTGATAGTACAGCTCTGCGTTGCAGGTATTGCAGTTTCATTCGGAATACTTATCGAGCATATCACCCTTTTCGGTGCACATATCGAGTTTGGCTATTTCGCGATCCCCATTACCATGCTCTGGATCGTAGGTCTTTCCAACGCCATCAACCTTATTGACGGACTTGACGGTCTTTCCTGCGGAGTAAGCGCCATCACCTCCATCTCTATCTTTATGGTAATGCTTATCACAGGAGATTACACAGCGGCTCTCATCACGGCGATCCTCACAGGCTCCTGCCTCGGATTCCTCCCCTACAATAAGAACCCCGCTAAGATCTTTATGGGAGATACGGGCGCTCTGTTCCTCGGATATACTCTTTCCATCATCTCCGTACAGGGACTTTTCAAGCTCCATACGATGCTTTCATTCCTTGTACCCGTTTCCATTTTTGCACTTCCCATTTTCGATACTCTTATTGCAATCATCCGCCGTCTGCTCCACGGACAGAGCCCCTTTCATCCCGACCGCGGACACTTCCATCATAAGCTGGTGGATATGGGCTTCTCCCACAAGGAGGCAGTTAAGATCCTTTACGCTATAAGCGGACTTATGGGTCTCGTTGCGGCAACCTATACCGAGGCTATGTTCCAGGAATCCTCTACGAGAATCTGGAAGACCGTTATCCTCCTCGTTGCGGCAGTCATCATTCTCGTGCTTATCTTTATCTGTATGAAGAAGCCCAGCACAAGAATCCTTTCCGGCCTTGCAGAGCACGTCAGCGAGATCAGGCTGGAGGCTGAAAAGCAGGAGCGCGAGGCAAAGGAAAAGGCCGAGGCTGAGGCTGAGGCTCACGAAAAGGCTGCCCTCGTTGAAAAAAAGCGTCAAAAAAAAGAAAACAAAAAAGCTGATAAATAACGGTTTGAATAAATATGAATAAAAAAGAAGAAATTAAATCTAAGAAAAAGATCGCCGCGGTTGACGTGATGATCGCGATCCTTCTGATACTTTGTGTGGCAGGCATCGTTATTCGCGTAGCTGTGGGAGACAGCGGGATTTTCGCCTCCGGCAAGGGAGAGTATATCGTTTCCTACGTGGTGCGCGGAGAGGACGATGAATACAGTCCCTACTTTGCCGAGGGACGAGAGTTCTTCCTTGAAAGCGGAGAGAAGTTCGGCACTCTTATTGCAGACGCAGAGCTCCCCCCTGCTGAGATCTACGAGGAAAACCCCAACGGAGATCTTGAGCTTTATTACGCTCAGGACGGTACCGTGGATTTTAAGGGTACGCTCCTCGTTAAGGGAACCATGACGGATTCCGGCTTTCTCCTTAACTCAAACACCTATATCGCCCCCAATATGACCGTTACCGTATCAAGCTCCGATATAACCGTAGAGCTTCTTATAACCGACATCACAAAGGCTCAGTGATCCTCCTGAGCACAAAGAAAGGTTGGTATTTTATTGAACAATCTCAGAAATTTCGGAATAGTTTTTGCAGTTTCCTTCGTTATTCTCGGAATAATCGCTCTTTTTGCCTGCGGCTACGTTGCAGACACCGTAGCCGGCATCTTCACCGATGACGGCGATGATCTCGATGCGATCCTTACCCCCTCCGAAACTACGGGAATCGGAAACGAGGGCGAGGACGACAGACTGACGAGGAAGCTCAACGGCGAAAGCTTTACCTGGCTTATGATAGTCTCCGATTACCGCCCCAACGTTTTTGACAACTACTATCCCCAGTCTGAAAAGGACGTTGACAAGATCAAGGAGGATTTCGGTATCCTTGACGATGAGTATAAGCTTATCGAGGCAACGAATATCGTTATCGTCCGCGCCGACGTCAAAACGAGAGAATACGTTATTATGACAGTCCCCACCGCCACGAAGGTGGATACCCCCTCCGGCAAGATATCTCTCGGCGAGGTATACGCTCTCGGCGGTGCCGAAACTCTTTCTGCAGAGATCGGCAGCATGACGGGACTTACGGTGGATTACTACTCCGTGATCCACGCAACGGAGCTTCAAAGCGTTGCAAACGCCGTGGGAAGCATCCAGTGCAACATCCCCGTTGATATCGCCTTCGACGGAAAGAACTACGTTACCGCTCCCGAAGAGGTGACGACGGACAAGGACGATAAAAAAGAGACCACGGCAAAAAAGGATAATGACAAAGATAAGGACAAGGATAAGGACGAGACCACCGAGGCCGAGACCACCTACGTTGTGGAGCTTGACCGCGCCTCCTCCGTAAACCTTGCAAAGAAGCTGACCGCAGCTCTCCTTTTCTACGACGATGCCGACGGCATTGACGATGAGATGCTCATTCTCCAGAGCTTTGCCAACGGTCTTATGGTCAATCTCTCGGAAAAATCCGACGGAGACCTTACAAGCGCCTTCACAAGCATCAACAAAAAGCTTGTTAAAACAAATATCACAAAGGAAGACGTGCTGGCTCATACCGAGGTCATCCGCGGCTACAGCTGGTTCAAGATCCAGACCCTCACCTACCCCGGCAAATATATCACAGGCAGACAGGGCCGTGAGGGCTACTACAATCCCGATATCGATGCGGCGATCAGCTTCTTTGCCGACTACCGCTGAAATAATATAAGCTAATAACCGAAAGGACATAAATATCATGGCAAGAATGAAAAACACAGACAAGACGATGGATAAGATCGTCGCACTTTGTAAGAACCGCGGCTTTGTATACGCGGGCAGTGAGATCTACGGCGGTCTCGCTAACTCCTGGGACTACGGCCCTCTCGGCGTTGAGTTCAAGAATAACGTAAAGCGAGCTTGGTGGAAGAAGTTCGTTCAGGAATCAAAGTACAACGTAGGCCTCGATGCAGGTATCCTTATGAACCCCCGCACCTGGGTCGCATCCGGCCACGTAGTTAACTTCAACGACCCCCTTATCGACTGCCACTCCTGCAAGATGCGTCACCGCGCTGACAAGCTCATCGAGGACTGGAACGCTGAAAACGGCATCGACATGGTAGTTGAGGCTCTCTCAAATGAAGAAATGACAGCATACATCCGCGAGAAGGGCGTTCCCTGCCCCGGCTGCGGCAAGTGCGATTTTACAGATATCCGTAAGTTCAATATGATGTTCAAGACCTTCCAGGGCGTTACAGAGGACTCCTCCACTGAGCTTTACCTCCGTCCCGAGACTGCTCAGGGTATCTTCGTAAACTTCAAGAACGTTCAGAGAACTACAAGAAAGAAGGTCCCCTTCGGCGTTTGCCAGATCGGTAAGTCCTTCCGTAACGAGATCACTCCCGGTAACTTCACATTCCGTACCCGCGAGTTCGAGCAGATGGAGCTTGAGTTCTACTGCAAGCCCGGAACCGACCTTGAATGGTTCAACTACTGGAAGGATTACTGCCACAAGTGGCTCCTGGATCTCGGCATGAGAGAGGAAAACCTTAAGCTCCGTGACCACGAGCAGGCAGAGCTTTCTCACTACTCTAAGGCTACTACAGACTTCGAGTTTATGTTCCCCTTCGGATGGGGCGAGCTCTGGGGTATTGCCGACAGAACTGACTTCGACCTCAAGTCTCACCAGAACGAGTCCGGCGAGGCTATGGATTACTTCGACCCCGAAACGAACGAAAAGTATATCCCCTACGTTGTAGAGCCCTCCCTCGGCGCTGACCGCGTTGCTCTCGCTTTCCTTATCGAGGCATACGACGAGGAGGTAGTTGATGAGGCAAAGAACGACGTAAGAGTTGTTCTCCACCTCCATCCCGCACTTGCACCCATTAAGGCTGCTATCCTTCCCCTCTCCAAGAAGCTCTCTCCCCAGGCTGAGGAGGTATTTGCAGAGCTTTCCAAGTACTACAGAGTTGACTTCGACGAGGCAGGCTCTATTGGTAAGCGCTACCGCCGTCAGGACGAGATCGGTACTCCCTACTGCATTACATACGACTTTGACTCCCTCGAGGACGGCTGCGTAACGGTTCGTGAGCGTGACTCTATGGAGCAGGTTCGTCTCCCCATCGCTGAGCTTAAGGCATACCTCGACGAGAAGCTTTACTTCTAAGGTTAGCACTATGCAAAACCTTTTTTGAAAAAAAGGTTCTGCACTCCAAAAAACTTTAAAAAGGACTTTGTCTTATTAAAGTTTTACTCGATTTTTTTCAAAAAATCGCGGATTCTTAAGGCAGAGCCTTAAGTCGCCTCCACAGAGGCGAAACACCTTTTGCCTTCCCGGATTCCAAAGGTTTGCCTTTGGTCGCCCACCGCTTGTGGGCGAAATTCGCAAAGGATAAACTAAACAATAAACCAACCGACCAGGGGAGGGGCAACCCCTCCCCTAAGATTTAATTTTACCTTTTACAGAAAGGACGAAAATTATGGAATTCATTATCTCTAAGGGCGAAACTGTTGCTAAGTGCACTTCTGTCGGCGGTGAGCTTACGTCCTTCGTTAAGAACGGCACAGAGTACGTCTGGTACGGTCACGCAGAGCATTGGAGCGGCCAGGCTCCCTGTCTTTTCCCCGTTGTTTGCCGTCCCAAGGACGACTGCGTTATTATCGACGGTGTGACCTATCCTATGAAGAAGCACGGCTTTGCAAGAAAGGCTCCCTTTACACCTATCGAGGTAAAGCCCGACAGCGTTACCTTCCGTATCACCGAAACTGAAGAAACGAAGGCGATCTACCCCTTTGATTTCAATCTTGATATCACTCACTCCGTTACAGAGGACAGCTTTACTACTGAATACAAGGTAACGAACCGTTCTGATAAGGAAATGATCTTCTGCATCGGCGGACACCCCGGCTTCAACTGCCCTATTTTCGAGGGTGAGAAGTTTGAGGACTATTCCCTTGTATTTGACAACGCCGAGGGCGCTGTGGCACACAACTGCGATCTTGACGCCGGCGGATACATGAGCCCCGATATGCCCGAGCTTGATTATATCAAGGACGGTGCAATCGATCTTATCTACGACCGCTTTGACTTTGACGCTATCGTTGTTGAAAACCTTCCCGTAAAGAAGGTTAACCTCGTTAACCGCAGTACCGGTCACGGCGTTCGCTTTGAGTTTGATTCCTTCGACGCTATCGGCTTCTGGACTCCCATCAAGATGTCCTCTCCCTTCATCTGCCTCGAGCCCTGGAACGGTCTGCCCGGCGGTCTCGACGAGACAAGTGATTTCACCTCCAAGAAGTACGTAAAGACTCTCGCTCCCGGCGAAAGCTTCGTTACAGCCTATAAGGCATCCGTTATCTGATGAATCTTTGTAATCTTTCCACCGTCCGCGAGCTTCTTGACCGATACGGTCTTGCTCCCCGAAAGGGCTTCGGACAGAACTTTCTCATAAATCCCGACGTTCCTGCCCGTATTGCAGGCTCCTCCGCTCTCGGCTTTGATTGCGGCTGGGGAGGGGCAGACAGTACGGCACCCGAGGGTGTATGCGCCCTTGAGATAGGCCCCGGAATCGGAGCGATGACGAGAGAGCTGTCCGGTCTTTTCGAAAAGGTCCTTGCCGTCGAGATCGACCGCGGACTGATACCTCTGCTCTCGGAAACTCTTGAGGACTGCGATAACGTCACCGTCATCAACGAGGACTTTATGAACCTCTCTCTCAAGGATCTTCTCCGAGAGAATTTCGGCGACAGCCCCGTTCGCATCTGCGCAAATCTTCCTTACTATATAACCTCTCCCATCCTTATGGCAGTGCTTGAGGCTTATAAGCCCTCAGAGCGGCCTCAGGTGGAGTCTATCACCGTTCTCGTGCAGAACGAGGTGGCAGACCGCCTTTGCGCCGAGGCAGGAAGCAACGAGTACGGCTCTATCACCGCCGCCGTAAACCTTTGCGGCGAGGCGAAAAAGCTCTTTACGGTTCCCGCAGGATGCTTCTATCCCGCTCCCAAGGTAACCAGCGCAGTCGTTCAGATAACCCTTTACAAAAACGGAGTACGCGCAGCATTTGATTCTCTCCCAGAGGATGACGGCGAGCTTGATAAGCTTATCGCTCTTGCAAAGCGTCTTATTGCCGCCGCATTTGCACAGAGAAGAAAAACTCTTACAAATGCCCTATCATCCGTTTCTCCCAAGGAAAAAACAGAGGCGGCTCTGGAGGCTCTGGGACTTCGCACGGATATCCGCGGAGAAAAGCTCTCTGCCAAGGATTTCGTTGCCATCGCAAAGTATATAAGAGGTGATGACAATGACAAATAAATTCAATCTTTATTCCCGAACAGAGGAAGAAAAGACCCGCGACATCATAATGTACGAAAAAAAGGCTCATGCACGGGAGATATGCGAGCTTTTCGAAAAAAAGAAAAAGCGGGCAGATATTGTGACAGTATGCTCGGCAGTAGTCTTTGCGGCTGCGGCTTTTCCCCTGTTCTATAAGGCATACGACTCGGAAAGCATCATAGGTATGCTTTCGGTAATACTTTCGGCAGTTCTTCTCACAGTGCTGGCAAGGCTTGTTGCAGGGGCCGTTCTCACTCGCTCCTTAAAGGTGTTTCTTAAATGGGGCTCCCTTTGCACAAGATGGAAGGAAGCTCGAAAGGAAATGCACGATTACGAGGCAAAATTTACCGACCAGACCGTGTTTGAGGCTGACATGAAAAAGGCAGAAAAGCGCCTTATGGATGCCTGCGACGCACTTAATTCCTTTGCTGAAAAGCACGGAATCACCGTAGATTGACGGAGGAGCTATGGAAGCTGTAATTCTCACAGCCCTGGGAGTAGGCGGTGCAACCGTTTTCGGCTCCCTGCTTGGCTTTGTATTTAAAAGAATATCCCACCGCTTTTCCGATATCGTTCTGTCCTTTGCGGCGGGAGTAATGCTTTCTGCAGCGGTTCTCGGGCTGATACTCCCCTCCCTTGAATACGGCGGCAGGTTCGGAATAATCATAACCGTTGCAGGCATATTTGCGGGAGCGCTTTTCCTTAACGTTATCGATAAGCTCGTACCTCATTTGCATAAAATGGTAGGGGCGGATATTGAAGAGCATCATAAAACGAGCCTTTCCAGGGTACTTTTGTTCGTACTCGCCATCGCCATTCATAACCTTCCCGAGGGTATTGCAGCCGGTGTCGGCTTCGGTGCCGGAGACACATCTCAGGCGCTTCTTATCGCAGGAGGCATAGCTCTCCAGAATATCCCCGAGGGTATGGTCATCATCGGACCTTTGCTTTCTGCGGGAGTGTCTGCAAAAAAGACCTTCCTGCTGGCACTGATGACGGGAGCGGTTGAGGTTCTGGGAACCTTTATCGGCTACTTTGCAGTCAGTATCGCCTCCTTCATCCTCCCCTTTGCACTTGCCTTTGCAGGAGGAACGATGCTTTACGTAATAAGCGATGAAATGATCCCCGAGACCCACGCCCACGGAAGCGAGCGCGGCGCAACCTACGCCCTCCTCGCAGGCTTTTCCGTAATGCTTATAAGCGACGTTCTTCTTGGCTAAATAAAAATGCTGTTGCATTGTTGCAACAGCATTTTTATTTAGCCTTCATCCACTTTTATTACGCAAACGGTTATGTCGTCCTCTCTGCCTGTGTTTTCGGCAGCGGTCTCGGCTACGGTGCGGGCAAGAACTGAAGGAGATTCTATCCCCCGTATTCCCTCGGAAAGAAGCTCGTAGAGCCAGGGGCTCTCCTCATAGGAGCCCGTTACCCCGTCGGTCATCATTATGACCGTATCCCCTGCTTTCAGGTCAAAGGACACCGACTCTGCATCGAGGGCTCTCATTATCCCCACGGGAACAGTTTTTGAGTGGATGCGGTATAGCTGTCCGCCTCTTATGACAAAGGTGGGTGCGGCGCCGCTTTTTATAAATCTCGCTCTGCCCGTATAAAGGTCTGCCTCCATAAGATCCACGGTTGTAAAGCATTCCCCCGCCGCTCCTCTGACAAAGCAGTTGAGAAGCTCAAGGGCGCTTCTCATGGGGCATCCTGCCGACAGAAGCTTTTCGAGGAAATACGCCGTGATACCGCTGGTCTGCGCAGCCTCCGTGCCTGAGCCCATACCGTCGGATACGAGGGTATAGAAATAACCCTCCTCGTTTTCAAAGGAGCAGACGCTGTCGCCGCTGCGGTTGTCCCTTCCCGAGCGAAGGCTGAAGCGTCCGTGGGAAAGTGAAATTACAGGCAAGGAATGCATCGATGCCGATATATGCTTTCCGTCTATGGAAAACTCAGGCGATGACAGTCGGGCAGACAGTACCCTCTGGGCGCAAATGCGTATATCGTTTTCGCCGGCACCCGCTCCCGAGGGATCTATTCCTCGAAGGTACACTCTTCTCAGGCGCTTGCCCCATACGGAGCACGCGGAAAAGGTAAAGCCCTCCGAGGTCAGCTCGCCCGACAGGCGTTTTTCCCCATCCTCATCACGTAGGGCGATCTCCGCCTCTCCCATCTCTCGCATAAGATTTGCCACGGCTGAATAATCCGAGGCGAAAAGCTCGCTCTTTTTTGCGCTTTCCGAAAGGCTCCTCGCCCTTCTTACGGCACCGTTTATGCTTTCGATTATGGGATCGATATTGAAGCATCGGCGGGCAACGGATTCGGGCACTATCCGCGCCGTGATCTTTCCGTTCTGGCACAGCCTGTATGCCATATTTGAAAACATGGAGTCTACGGTGGCGGCGTCGATCCCCGAGCATTCCTTTTCGTGTACACATCCGCTGCAATACTTTGCCCGTGCAGAGGCACAGATGCGCTGTGATTCACGGCTCGTAGGCAGGCGGAGCCTGTCTCCTACCTCCCGTATCAATTGCGAAAGAGAATCAAGGGCTTCTCCGATCCTCGGAAGTCTCTCATCCTTTACCGAGCCCTCCTTTTCCCATATTCCCCTTCGCTCAAAGTCAAGAAAGGCAGGCAGAGCATCGGGCAGAGGCCCGAGGCTTACGAAGGGGGATGCCACTGCCGCCGCAAGGGCGATCTCGGGGATAACGTCGGAAAGGGCTGAAAGCCCACCCGAAAAAAGAGAGATCACCGATGCTGCAAGGGCCGCGATTATTACAGACGCTACCTTGCTGTACTCCCAGAAAAGTGAGGTTACAAGTCCGACGACTCCGAAGGCGGGGGCGTAAGCGCCTCCCATCGCAAGTCCTCCCGCAAGACCTACGACGCTTCCCATTGCAGCACCGCCGGCGTAGCTGAAATAAACTGCGGCAATAAAGGTAAGAGTCGCGCATAGATTAAAGGGAAGCCTTACAAGGGATACCGATGCAAAAAGCCCCAGGGCAAGAACGAAAAGTCCTGCCATTCTTTTTGATCTTCCCGCACTCCTGTCAGAAAGAAAAACGAAGGCTGCTGCTCCGATAACTGCCTCACCGATACCCAAAAGTGCTGAAAACAGCCCGTAGTAAAGGCTCTCGCTCTCAACGATGGCTACCACGCCTGCCGCCGCGGCTCCCGCGGCGCAGACCGTTATCTTCATATATCCCCGTTCTCTGAAAAGCCTTCTGAAAAGTGCGTTCTTTTCCTTGAAATCACCCTTGAAAACGCAGACCCACAGGCGTATGAGAAGCATTGACAAAAGTATGAGTATCTGCCACAGAGCGCCGGTATCCATAGTCACCGTTGCAAGGACAGCCCCCATAAAGCAAAGTGCCGTGCTCATTCCCCCCGAGGATGCGGCGAGAACCGCAAAGCTTAATGGGTAGGTGCCCATCGGCGCTCTGACGGCGCTGAGAAGGAATGACAGCGCAAGAGTTACTCCATAACCGGCCACCGCTCTGATTTTTGATATATCGGCAACGCTTTTTGCTTTCGTAATTCCCACGTCTCCCGAAAGGAATCCCCTTCCGAGGCCTGATCTTATCTTTTTTCTTTTCATTTCTACTTCCGTTTCCTTTTCATTTTGTAAAAGGATTTTACGCTTTTCCCTTCAAAAAGTGCGTCGCATAAGGGGCTTGAAATATAGCTTTTTTATTCGTATTTTTGCGGGAATTGAAAAGAAAAAAGATTCCCCGCAATTCTTTGGTCGAAGAAGCTCTGAGAATTGCGGGGAATTTTCGGAAATACTATTCGGTTTTTCAGATGTTTTTCATTTCCTCAAGGCAGGAGGTGCATATTTTCTTATCCTTGTACGTAACGATGCCGTCCGCCTCACCGCAGAAGATGCAGGAGGGTGCGTATTTCTGAAGGATGATCCTGTCCTTATCGGAAAACATTTCAACTCCGTCGCCGGAATTGATATCAAGCATTCTTCTGATCTCAATGGGGAGAACGATTCTGCCAAGCTCGTCGATCTTTCTTACCATGCCAAGTGATTTCATATTATTTACCGTCCCTTTCTTTTGGCAAAGGGCGACATTTTATTTCCTGTTATCGCCTCAAATTACCATATATTGTATATTGCAACATTATTGTAACTCAATTTACAGATTTTGTCAATAACTCGACAGCATTTTCTGAAATAAACCGTTTTCCACCGTTCGCCACTTTTCGACAAGCCCCTGTGTTGACTTCACTTTCATATTAGTATATAATTATATCAATATTATATAATGGAGAAAACTATGAGTTCTAAATCAAAAAATAACAAAAGCGCCGGCACTATAGGGTGCATCGTACTCATGCTTATTTCATTCGGCCCGGTTATTGTGCCTCTCTTTCTCTTATTTACCGAAGCGCCCCCCGCGGTAGTGGCGGTTTTATCAGCTATAGCATTCGTTCTGATACTTTCACATCACAATAAATCATTTAAGAACGCCGGCACCGCGAAAGCAGCGCTTGATCCCAATGCCTCCGAAAAGGCTTTTGCACGCAGGATAGTCCTTTCAAGGCTGCGCGAAATGACGACGGATACCTACAGACCCGTTGCAAAAAAGCTTATCCGGGACAGATTTATCGTTTGCGGCGCTTATGCCTTGTTTATCATCCTGTTTCTTGGATTCGGCGGGCTTTACGTTTCCCGCTTATTCATAAATATTTGCATTATTCTTGCCGTTGTGACTGAGGCGATATTTCTCTCCCTCTCTACGGAGAAATATATCGTACGGGCTATGAAAAAGAACCCTCAGAAAAAGATCACAGAGATCGTCGGTGAGGTGACCTTCAACGACGCTGAGACTCCGAAGCTCAAGGGACGGACGGTTGCGGCCGTTCTCCTTATCCCCGTGGCACTCGGCGTTTCCCTTGCATTCAATTCAACTCCTTACATAACCACAGAGTCCTGCATTGGCGGAGTATCCGTCGTTGAATACCGTCCTGCATTTTTCGCTATGGATACGATTTCCATCCCCGAAAAGATCGACGGAAATACCGTCGTCAGCATTGGGGAAAATGCATTCTCCGGCAACTCCTACGTAAAGGAGATCCGTCTCCCGGATACGGTCAAGGATATAGGCTCCTATGCCTTCAAGGACTGCCGCGCCCTTACAAGGATCACTCTTCCCAAAAGCCTTGAAGCCCTTGGCGGCGAAGCATTTATGGACTGCAAAAGCCTCAGCTTCATCTCGATTCCCGAGGGAGTGAAGGAGATACGAGGCAGCACCTTTGAGGGCTGCTCCGCGCTTTCAAGCATCAATCTTTGTGACAGCATTACCGACATTCACGCGAGAGCCTTCTTCGGCTGCTCCTCTCTCAGATCCATAGATCTTCCCGAGGGCATCACAGAGATCCACGCCAATACCTTCGAGGAGTGCTCAGCTCTCCGCAGCGTGACTATTCCCGAGGGCGTTACGAGGATCGCAGCCCACGCCTTTTACGGCTGCTCCTCTCTCAGCGAGGTCAACGTGCCCGATTCCGTCAAGGAGATCGGAAGCTCCGCATTCCGTCTTTGCACCTCACTTGACGAAATAACTATCCCCAAAGACTGTATCGTTAACGAAAGAGCCTTCAAGGAAAGCCCCACAAACGTAACAAGGAAGATTCATGAATAAATTTATCCATCTTTTATACGTCCCCACGAAAAACTGCAATATGCAGTGCAGCTACTGCTATCTCGGAGACTCAACAAGGGACGGTGACTGCGACCGCAGTCCCCTTGAGACCCTTGACTACGCAGTTCGGAAATTCAAAGAATGTGAGATAATTCCCTTTAATATCTCCCTCCACGGCGGCGAAGTCACAACCCTTTCAAAAGAGGATTTTGCCTCCCTTGTCCGTTACATAAGGGACTATTACGAAGAAAACCGCACACTTATTACGGAAAACGGCTTCAAGGTGGGAAATCCCCATATCAAAACGAACCTTTTCGGCATCGACAGGCATCTTGACGCCATAAGAGAGTATAACGTCAGCATTAGCGGAAGCCTTGACCTGCCCCTCTCCCTTCACCGTGAATACAGACTGACAAAGGGCGGCGGCGATACCCTTCCGAAGATCCTTGAAAATATCGCCCTCCTTGAAAGCCTGCCAAACAGGAAAAAGGTCTCTGCCACCATTTTCCGCGAGCATTTTCTCCGTATGGACGAGATGATCAGAGATATAAAATTTCTCCACGAAAGCACCTGCCTTGATATGAACGATTTCAACTTCATGATAGGCTTTGCATCATCCAATATCCACCCCTCCTGCCGCCCCCTCACTCCTCTCTCCGAGGATGAGCAGGTGGAGCTTTTCAGAAGGATGAACGAGGAGTTTGAAAACACAGACCTGAAAAAAGGACTTGACGGCGCCTGGTTTGCCGAATTTACTCAGGCTTACTGCACAAACTGCGATCTCTGCTCGGAGAAGTTCTTTCTCCTTGAGAGAAACGGAGACGTCTACTCCTGCGTCAGAGGTCAGGGAGACCGTGACTTCTATTACGGCAACGTATACGAGGACACCCCCGAGGAGATCATGAACCGGGCAAGGCTCAAGATCTATAACGTTCACAATCTTACCCCCTTTCCCGAGGAATGCGCCGAATGCGGATATCTTCACCTTTGCAAAACGGGCTGTCCCTTCGTTAAAAAGGAATACGGCTCAGGCAAATCCTATACCTGCCGTCTGCAAAAGGAGATCTACAAGAAAAACGGCGAGGCCGAGGAGCGGGAGGCATACCCCTTCGAATATCTCAGACGCGTTCATCCGCAGCTTTGCAAGGATCATCTCCCAAAAGCAAATGCGCCTGAAAACTCTCTTGAGGATCTGATTTCAAGGGATGAAAAGCTGCAGCGTGTCTACGATCCCGATGCATTCATCCTCGTATGCGACGGTAACGAGTACCGCCTTGAGTCTCAGCTGACAAAATCCCTGCGTGATTTCATCTTTATCGGCAATCACTCAAAGATTACCCTTTATACGAGAAAGGACGTGATAGACGCCCTTTCCGATTACCCCGTAAACAACGCCCTTTATATGATGCTTCTCAGCGGAGATACGGTGGTGTACGGTGACGAGGGACGTGAAAAGCAGGAGCATATCATGACTCATCTCATCTACAAAAGCACCCTTGCGCGCCGGGAAAGCGACAGAGAGGGATATTATAGGACAGATCTTACAAAGATACTCCGTCCCTATCTTCCCCATCTTTCAAGGGAGCGGGAAAACAATCTGTTTTTCACCACCTCTGCCCTCAGAGACTACCATTATACAAAGCAGAAAAATAACGGCTACTATCATATAGCCGCAATGGATCTGCCATTTCAGAATATAGAGTTTTACTACATCGATACGGAGGAATCAGGCCATGAGCTTCAATAACCCCGAAACCTATAACGAGATCGTTGCATACAGAATCTGTCTTCAGCTGAAGGTGAATATACCTAATCTGAACGATAGCCTCCTCACAGAGGTCTTTGACCATATAACCGTTCCCGGAAACACCGCTCACGTTGCAAACGGGATCCTTTCCCTCTGCACAGGTCCTGACATTGTCAAGACCTTCAACGTTGAATCCTTCATTAATCCCGCAGTTACAGCTATAGGAATGTCTCTTTCAGGCATAAATATCGCAAGACAGAATAACGGCTACTCCGGCGGCGATTATTCCGGAGGCAGCTCAAACAACAATAATAACAACAATAACAACAATAACAACGCATAATAAAAAAAGGCGGTACGTCTTGAATCCTAAATAAAAGAAAAGATACTTGACTCTGCCATCAGCGGGAAGTGCAGTATGAAAGCAAAGCCCGCGGCATCGTGATCCCCTCCCGGCGGATTCGGTAACGGATTATAAAAAAGATTGCCCGATTTGGCAAAAAACGGCTGACGGAAACCGTCAGCCGTTTTTTTATTTAAGCTTAAATATCCTTGCAAGGATCGGTGCAAGAAATCTCGGAGAGCGTACAAGTTTTATTTTCATATGTATAAAGCCTTTCCAAGGCAAGTCTGCCTTTACTTTATAATATGCACCTTCCGCCCTGCCTGACATCAGTTTCCGAGGGACTTCGTAGTCTTAACGGTAACGTTTTCGTCAAAGCAGACGAACATCCTGTCAACGGTATCCTTCTTCATTTTAGGTGTGATAAGGCTCACGACGGGAACTATTACAAGTCCGCCCAACATAGCAAACACGCCTGAATAGAGGGAGTTTGTGAATACGAAGGAGAGAACGGGGACGTCTGCAACGGAGAATACTCCGAGAGAGATTAAAAGCTGGCACATCATCAGCACGGTGCCGAAAATGAAGCTTGCAACAACGGACGCCTTGGTGGTCTTCTTCCAGTAGAGACCGTAGAGGAATGGTGCGAGGAACGCTCCTGCAAGAGCGCCCCAGGATACGCCCATCATCTGTGCGATAGCGGAAAAGTTGAAGGTATCCTTGAGAATGGCGATAACTGCGGAAAGAACGATAAACACCATAACGAACACGCGGAGGATAAAGAGCTTCTTCTTTTCGCTTGGAGCCTTTTTCATTGCGGGAACGATCATATCAAGGGTGAGAGTTGAGCTTGAGGTAAGTACAAGGCTTGAAAGAGTGGACATTGATGCACTCAGTACAAGCACCATAACGATGGCAATAACTACGCCGGGAAGAGTTGAGAGCATTGCGGGAACTATGCTGTCAAATACGATCATATCGCCTACCTTCTTGATAGCGGGGCTGTCTGCATAGAGACGTGCAAAGGAGCCGAGGAAGTAGCAGCCTCCGGAAACAACGATAGCAAAGACCGTAGAAATAATGGTTCCCTTTTTGATAGCGTCCTCATTCTTGATGGAATAGAACTTACCAACCATCTGAGGAAGGCCCCAGGTGCCGAGAGATGTCAGCATGACTACGAAGAAGAGGAACGTAGGCTGAGGGCCGAGGAAGGATGCAAATGCTCCGTTAAGATCGGGATTTGACTCTGCAGTATTCTGAGAAAGCTCAGCGATAGCCGCGCCAAGGCCTCCGTTGTCGGCAAGAACTGCACCGATAACGACAACGATACCGATAAGCATGATAATGCCCTGAATGAAGTCGTTGATTGCAGTTGCCATATAGCCGCCGAAAATAACGTAAAGACCGGTAAGAAGGGCCATAACTACGATAACTACCCAGTAGGGGATGTCAAATGCAATATTGAAAAGACTGGAAAGACCGTTATAAAGAGATGCGGTGTAGGGGATAAGGAATATGAATACGATGGCGCTTGCAGCGATCTTGAGACCGTTGGATTCAAAGCGCTTGCCAAAGAAATCGGGCATAGTCTTTGATTCGATGTGCTGAGTCATAACGCGGGTGCGGCGTCCGAGAACTACCCAGGCAAGCAGGGAGCCGATAAAGGCGTTACCGAGACCGATCCACGTGGAGGCAAGGCCGAAATTCCATCCGAACTGTCCTGCGTAGCCGACAAAAACAACGGCGGAGAAATAAGACGTACCGAAGGCAAAGGCGGTAAGCCAGGGTCCAACGCTTCTGCCGCCGAGAACGAATCCGTTAACGTCGGTGGAATGCTTACGGCAATAGAGACCGATGCCTATCATAACTGCGAAAAAAATTACAAGTAAAACTGCTGTCAGGATTTTGGTAAACATAGCTTTATTTCTCCTTTTCTTTAATATTTAGAGTTTACTTTGTGATCTGACTTTCAACGAGAGTCACGCCGCCGCAGTATATCTCGCGGAGACGAGGCTTCTCAATTTTTCCTGTAGGATTGCGGGGAACGGAGGCAAAAATGATCTTTCGGGGACGCTTGTAGCGGGGAAGATCCTCGCAGAATGCGTTGATCTCATCCTCGGTAGCGCTTCCCTCCACCTTGAGCTCGATAATTGCTGCGGCGATCTCGCCGAGACGCTCGTGGGGAAGACCGATAACTGCAACGTCCTTGATCTTGTCGTTTGCACGGAGGTAATCCTCGATCTGTACGGGATAGAGATTCTCACCTCCGGAGATGATAACGTCCTTCTTACGGTCAACGAGGAAGATGAATCCGTCTTCGTCCTCCTTTGCCATATCTCCCGTCCAGAGCCAGCCGTCGTGAAGGATCTCGGCGGTAGCCTCGGGATTCTTATAATAGCATTTCATAACGCCGGGGCCGCGGACTGCAAGCTCGCCCACCTCGCCACGCTCAACGGGTGTTCCGTCGGGGCGGATGATGGCGGTTTCCCAATGGTATCCTGCGATACCGATGGCGCCAACCTTATGGATGTTCTCAACGCCGAGATGCACGCATCCGGGGCCGATGGACTCTGAAAGACCGTAGTTCGTATCGTAATCGTGGTTCGGGAACTGCTCCTTCCAGCGCTTGATAAGGCTGGGGGGAACGGGCTGAGCACCTATGTGCATAAGGCGCCACTGGGATAGTCTGTATTCCTTCGGATCAATATCGCCACGGTCGATGGCATCAAGAATATCCTGAGCCCACGGAACGAGGAGCCATACGATGGTTGCTTTTTCCTCGCTGACAGCCTGCATGATCCATTCGGGGCTGACACCTCGGAGGATAACTGCCTTACTTGCGGAAAGGAGGCTTCCGAACCAGTGCATCTTAGCACCTGTATGGTAGAGGGGAGGAATGCAGAGGAAAACGTCGTCTCTTGTCTGGGAATGGTGACGCTGCTCAGTCTCGCAGGAGCAGATAAGCGCGCGGTGGGCGTGGAGGATGGCCTTAGGAAAGCCCGTAGTACCCGATGAGAAGTAGATTGCAGCATCGTCATCCTCGGTGATGGTTACAGGAGGGGGAGTCGACGTGCAGTAGGTGGAGTATACCGTATAGCTGTCAGCTCCCTCGGGAACGTCGTTACCCACGAAGAAGAAATTCTTGATGCCGCAAAGCTGATCCTTCACGGCTGCCACACGGTCGATAAACTCGGGACCGTATATGAGCATACAGGAATCGGAAAGATCAAGACAGTATTTGATCTCGTCTGCTGTATAGCGGTAGTTCATGGGAACTGCAAGGGCGCCGCATTTGAGGATACCGAAGTATACGGGCAGCCATTCAAGGCAGTTCATAAGAAGTATGGCCACCTTATCGCCCTTTTTGATTCCGCGGGTGAGAAGAAGGTTTGCACAGCGGTTTGCCTGACGGTCGAAATCCTTCCAGGTCATGGTGCGGCGGTATTTGTCACCTTCTGCAGTTTCGATAAGATTGTATTCTCTCCAGGTAGTAGTCTTGGAGGGCTGATTTGCAGGGTTTATCTCAACGAGCGCCTCGTCGTTAGGATAAAGTCTTGCGTTTTTTTCAAGTACGTCAACGATTGTCATATGGGTTTCCTTTATATAAATAAAAAATAATTACAATTAAAAAACAAAAAAGCCTCTTGAAACAGTCGTTTCAAGAGGACGGAAAATCCGCGGTACCACCTCAATTGCCTGTAAGGCCACTCAAAGCACGGCATAAGCGATGCTCGTCTGCTGTAACGGGCAGACCCGTCAACCCCTACTCAGTTTCGGGACGAAGCTCTCGGAATGTATTTCGAAAAAGGGACTCTTACCGCCTTTCACCAACCGACGGCTCTCTGAAAGAGCAAAACCTTTACTACTTATTTCCGGTCATTGCCTTTTAACTTGTTTAGTAGTTTATCACAATAAAGTACTGATGTCAAGTCTTTTTTTATAAAAACCGACAATATTTATTTTTCAAAAAAGAGAGAACTCCAAAAGGAAGGAGCCGTCGCATCCGGATGCGACAGCTCCTTCACTTTTTTATTCTGCTTCTACGATCTCAGCGTCGGGAGCGTTCTTTTTAACGCTTGCAATGCCGTTTTCGCAGCTTGCCTTTGCCTTGTAGCCTTCGCCTGTTGCGATGATCTCGCCGTTCTTTGCCTTGAGACGGAAGCGGTACTCGCCTGCCTTGTCCTGATAAAGCTCGAACTTAGGATGCTTAACGGCAACAACGGGATCCTGTGTCTGATCCTCGATCTCGCCTACGCAGTTGTTCTTAACGGATTTGATTCCGTTAAGGCAAGCAGCCTTTGTTGTGTAGACCTCACTTGTTGCGATAACCTCGCCGTTACCTGCCTTAAGATCGAACTTGAAGCCGGTAGCAGTTTCCTTAACTACGAATTTTCCCATTTTTCTTTCCTTTCATGTTATTTATTTTGAAAAAGAGCCTGTGCGAAAGCTCTTTTAACATTTAACGAAAAGTTCTTCTACTAAAATAATAACAAGAAATCGACGTTTTGTCAATAGACTGCTTTATGTGCTTTTGATATCTCAGTGTTTTTTATAAGATTATTGATTTATCCTGCTATTTGCGTTAAAATAGAAATATATTTGTGTAAGGAAAGGTATTATATGATCAAAACGGCACTGGCAATCGGCAGATGGATGCCTATCCATCTTGGACACAAGCAGTTTCTCACAGACCTTGCAAGAAAGTTTGACAGGCTCGTTATAGGAATCGGCTCGTGCTACGAAAACGGCACCCCCAGAAACTGCATCCCCGCTATCGAAAGAGAGAAGCTTTTGAGAAGGATATTCAAAAGCGAGGGACTCACAAACGTGATAATCGTTCCGGTGGAGGACAGACCCACCTTTGAGGAATGGTTTTCTGACGTTATCAAGCTTTGCGAAAAATACGACGTCACCCATTTCTGCACCGGAAACAAGGAGGATATCCTGAACGTAATGAAGGAAAAGGACCTTACTCTGAATGCAGAAATGATAAATCCCGAGGATAAAAGCAACTTTCCCTATCATGCAACTGACGTTCGCAACGCTATCCTCAGAGGAGACATGGAGCTTGTGGATTCAATGCTCCCCTCGGAGATAAAGGATATGGTCCTCAGTCAGGTGGCAAGGGAGATACGTATGGCTTCCGAGGGACGGGGACAGGAGTTCATTCCCGGAAGGCAGACGGTGGATCTCATATTCATCGTCACACAGAAGAGCACGGCAAATCATTATCTTCTCATAGGAAAAAGGAACGGCGAAAAGATAGATTTCCCCGGATGCTGGGGTATTCCCGGAGGAAAGATACTGGAGTTTGAATCTCCCGTGGATGCCGCCGTCAGATGCTTTGAGATGGAGGCAGGCATAGATATCCGCGTGGCGGACAACAGCTGCGAGCCTGCTCTTGTTACCGTGGAGAGTCTTGACGGGATGGAAAGCCTTTTGCATTTTTCGGGAATATACGCATCGGAGGACGAGCGCATAAACGGGACCCGCGGAGGCGGCTCCCAGTGCTTTGCTGTCTGCGTTGAGGGGGACGTTTCTGAAATCTCCCGCCTTCTTCACTCAAGACACGATATGGACGAGCTTAAATTTATCGACGTCGACAGCATCCACTCCATTGAGCTGGCGTACGACCAGAAGAGGATGGTACTTGATGCTCTGAATAAGCTTGGCATAGCATACGATAACGGAGAGATGCTCTGTACCCTTGACGAGAACGGTGTCGCCCTTCGTGAGGGAGTATCCAGATCCCGCGCCCACAGCGAGGGCATCCTTCACGGAGCTGCTCACACCTACATATATAAGTGGGAGGAGGAGGAGCTCTACATCCTTCTCCAGCGCAGAAGCCTCAATAAGGACAGCTTCCCCGGCTGCCTTGACTCTTCAAGTGCAGGGCACATAGAGCTTGGCTCAGACTTTTTGCAGACAGCCAAAAAGGAGCTTTTTGAGGAGCTGGGACTTGAGGCAGGCGAGGAGCTTTTCCGGGAGCTTTTTGAGCAGAGGATCCATTCGGAAAACGTTTTCCACGGCAGAGCCTTTATCGATAACGAGATCAACAAGGTCTACGCGATAGAAATGCCCGTGGATATATCGACCCTTGCGTTTCAGCCCTCCGAGGTATCTGAGGTAGTATGGCTGAGCGCAGACCGCATACTTGCAATGCTCACATCCGGAGACGGCGAGCTTTGTATGGATGATGCCGAAATAAAAAGGGTTATTGAAATTCTTAAAGAGAAAAAATAGCAGGAGGGAGGTGTCCTGATGGATAAGGAAAAGACCGCTTTTTTCACCGGTCACAGAGCTATACCTGAGTCAAGTGTCCGACCTATGCTCTCTGAGCTTTATTCCACCGTTTGCCGTCTTATTCTTGAAGGGTACGATAGCTTTATCTGCGGAGGCGCCGTTGGCTTCGATACCTACAGCGCAGAATGCGTTCTTTCCTTTCGGGAAAGATTTCCCGATATCCGTCTGACACTCGCTCTCCCCTGCCGCGATCAGACTATGAAATGGAATAGTCTCAAGGATCTTAATAAATACAAAAGCATTCTCGGCAGAGCTGACAGCGTCGTTTACGTGAGAGACTTCTACTGTGACGGATGTATGCTTGAACGAAACAGATGGATGGCAGACCACTCCTCCTTATGTATCGCCTATCTCACAAAATCCAAGGGCGGATCTGCATATACATACAACTATTCAAAAAAAATCGGAATCCGGATCATTAATATTGCAGAAAAAACAGAAAACCCACAGCTTCCCCTCGAAATTCCTATGAAAGGCTGAAAAATTATGAAAGAAATGCTTGAAAGAATATTTACTCCCGATACGCTTGATGCGCTTATTAAGTTCCTTGCAAACACAGGCGTGAAAATACTGATCTCTATACTGATCCTTTTCATCGGATTCAGACTGGTCAATTCTATCCTCAAAAAAATCAAGAAATCAAAGGCTGCCGCAAAGATCGACAGCTCAGCAAACAGCTTTATTCTGAGCTTTGCATCTATTGCTCTTAAGGCGATAATACTCATTACCGTTGCAGCATATCTGGGCGTTCCCATATCGTCAATGGTAGCGCTTGTTGCAAGTGCAGGCGTTGCCATCGGCCTTGCTCTTCAGGGAGGACTTTCCAATATCGCCAGCGGACTTATGATAATCATCTTCCGCCCCTTCGTTCTCGGTGATTATATTGAAAATGCAGGGCAGTCGGGAACGGTTGACTCCATCGGCATTTTCCATACTACCCTTGCCACGGTAGACAATAAAAAGATCGTCATTCCCAACAGCATCCTCACAAGCCAGACGCTTATCAACTACTCTGCAGAAAAGACCCGCCGTGTTGATCTTGAGTATACGGCGGCATACGAATGTGATATTGATAAGGTGAAATCCATAATTCTCGAAACTGCAAAGGCGATCCCTGCCGCCCTGAAAAGAGAGGACATCGCTCCCATCGAGGTCATGGTAGTCGCCCACGATGCAAGCGCAATAAGATACCGCATCCGTATCTGGTGCAATTCAGAGGATTACTGGACTATCGCCTTCGCCATGAACGAGAACGTCAAAAAAGCCTTCGACCGCGAGGGCATCGAGATCCCCTATAATAAAATGGACGTTAACGTCGTTAATAAATAACAAAAAAATAAATAAATCCGGGTTTGTCGGGGAGGGGGAACGGGGGATGCAAAGAACTTTTTTGAAAAAAAGTTCTCTGCACTCTCAAAAAACTTTGAACTATTGGTGTAGCTGAAGTTTACAAGGCAAAAGTTGCAGGGCAAAGCCCTGCGGCGCTTACAGCGCCAACCAACGCTTTAGGGTAAAAACCCGAAAATAAACTTGTTCATTTTCGGGTTTTTACCCTAAAGCGTTGGCTTTTGCCTTTTCGCTATCTTTGTTTTTTGAAGTTTTTTGCGGAGCTTTTTTTCAAAAAAGCGACCGTTTCCTTATTACTTGAACTGTTCTATAAACCCGTATTTGAAGAATTTTACAGGCACAAAATGTGGTATGTGATAGGATATATTGTGTAAAAAATACCGGTCGGAGTACTGTATAAAGCATTGCGGCAGCGCGTTTTTTGCCCGCTCTTTTTTTATCACTTTTTAGGCACTCGCAGAAACTTCAACCACAATATATTGTGTTTTCGAACTTTTCGACACCCATATATGCCACAATGAACAAATTTTTAACCAAATAAAGGGTGCGATCTTTGGTTATTGTGCCGATTCGTTCCAAAAACAAATATATCTTGTTGCATCCCTATTGACTAAACACAATATATAGTGTATAATACGTTTGCTTCGAAAATAACAAACCACTAATAAGACAGGAGAAACAACTATGTATCAGGTTCTGAAAAGAGACGGCAAGGTCACAGATTTTGACCTTTCAAAGATCACACAGGCGATCACAATGGCGTTTGAGGCGCAGGAAAAGAATTACGTTCCCTCCGTCATTGACTTTCTCGCACTTAAGGTTACCGCAAACTTCGAGTCCAAGATAAAGGAAAACCTCATCTCCGTTGAGGACATCCAGGACTCCGTTGAGTCTGTTCTCGTACAGGCAGGCTACGATGACGTTGCTAAGGCATACATCATCTACCGCCGTCAGAGAGAAAAGGTTCGTAACATCGAAAACACCACACTCGACTACAAGGAGCTCGTTGACAACTACGTTAAGATCAACGACTGGCGCGTTAAGGAAAACTCCACAGTTACTTACTCCGTCGGCGGACTTATCCTTTCAAACTCCGGTGCTATCACTGCAAACTACTGGCTGAGCGAGATCTACGACGACGAGATCGCAAACGCTCACAGAAATGCAGACATCCACCTCCACGACCTTTCCATGCTCACAGGCTACTGTGCAGGCTGGTCTCTTAAGCAGCTCATTCAGGAGGGTCTCGGCGGCGTTCCCGGAAAGATCACATCCGCTCCCGCAAGTCACCTCGCAACTCTCTGCAACCAGATGGTCAACTTCCTCGGTATTATGCAGAACGAGTGGGCAGGCGCTCAGGCATTCTCCTCCTTCGACACATACCTCGCCCCCTTCGTTAAGGTTGATAACCTCACCTACGATCAGGTAAAGAAGTGTATCGAGAGCTTCATCTACGGTGTAAACACCCCCTCCCGTTGGGGTACTCAGGCTCCCTTCTCCAACATCACCCTTGACTGGGTTGTTCCCGCAGACCTTGCAGAAATGAACTGTATCGTCGGCGGTAAGGAGATGGACTTCAAGTATAAGGACTGTAAGGCTGAAATGGATATGGTAAACCGTGCCTTCATCGAGATCATGATCGAGGGAGACGCCAACGGCCGCGGCTTCCAGTATCCTATCCCCACCTACTCCATCACCCGTGACTTCGACTGGTCTGAGACAGAGAACAATAAGCTTCTCTTCGAGATGACATCCAAGTACGGTACTCCCTACTTCTCCAACTACATCAACTCCGATATGGAGCCCAGCGACGTTCGTTCCATGTGCTGCCGTCTCCGCCTTGACCTCAGAGAGCTTCGCAAGAAGTCCGGCGGCTTCTTCGGCAGCGGTGAGTCCACAGGTTCTATCGGCGTTGTTACGGTAAATATGCCCCGTATCGCTTACCTTGCTGCTGACGAGGCTGACTTCTACAAGAGACTTGACCGCATCATGGACATCTCTGCTCGAAGCCTCAAGATCAAGCGTCAGGTAGTTACAAAGCTCCTTGACGAGGGTCTCTATCCTTACACAAAGCGTTATCTCGGCACCTTCGCTAACCACTTCTCCACCATCGGTCTTGTTGGTATGAACGAAGCTTGCCTTAACGCTAAGTGGCTCGGAAAGGATCTCACAAACGAAGAGGCTCAGAAGTTTACTCAGGAGGTTCTCGATCATATGAGAGAGCGCCTCTCCGACTACCAGGAAATGTACGGCGACCTCTACAACCTTGAGGCAACACCTGCTGAGTCCACAAGCTTCCGTCTTGCAAAGCACGACAAGAAGCGCTTCAACGACATCATCACAGCTCACGAGGGCGCAACACCCTACTACACCAACTCCTCTCACCTCCCCGTTGGCTACACCGACGATATCTTCACAGCTCTCGATATTCAGGACGAGCTCCAGACAAGATACACATCCGGTACTGTATTCCATGCATTCCTCGGTGAGAAGCTTCCCTCCTGGAAGAGTGCTGCAAATCTTGTTCGCAAGATCGCAGAGAACTACAAGCTCCCCTACTACACACTTTCTCCTACATACTCAGTATGTAAGAACCACGGATATATCTCCGGCGAGGTTTACGAGTGCCCCGAGTGCGGCAACAAGACCGAGGTTTATTCCAGAATCACAGGCTACTACCGTCCCGTTCAGAACTGGAACGACGGTAAGAGCCAGGAGTTCAAGGACCGCGTAGTTTACAAGCCTGAGACAAGCGTTCTCAAGAGAGAGGGCTGCCCCACAGACGAGCCTGCTGTAGCAGCAGAGGCTCCTGCAGAGAGCGCAAAGCCCATCCTCTTCACAACAAAGACCTGCCCCAAGTGCAAGGTAGCGGCTTCTATGCTTGACAAGGCAGGAATCGCATACGATAAGCTCTTTGTTGAGGAAAACGAGGACTTCGCACGCGAGATCGGTCTCCGTCAGGCACCTACACTTCTCGTAGGCGACAAGAAGTACGCTGAGATCGCAGGCGTTCGCGAATACATCGACAGCCAGAACTGATAATAAAAAATCACCCTTCGGTGCAATGTCATTAAGATAAGCTAATGGCATTGGCCGAAGGGTAATTTTTTTACAGGATGTGACCTGTTATTTATTCGTGCTTTTCTTTAATATGTCAGGCACCTGAGTGAGCATAATTGCCGTGAACATAAGAGCACAGCCGATCCACTCGCGGGCGGTGGGAAGCTGTACCTCTCCTACAATCGCTGTAAAAGCGATTGTTCCGAGAACGGCAAAGAGAGATTCAAGGCTCATAAGAATAGACGCAACGCAGGGGTCGGTCCTTTGCTGACCGAGGATCTGAAGGGTATAGGCAACGCCGCTGGAGAGTATCCCCGCATAGGCTACGCTTATCCATCCGTCGCGAAGGGCGGCAATTGAGGGCTCCTCGAAAATGAACATTGCGATCCCCGAGATCACGGCGCTTGTGAAAAACTGGATGCAGGAGATGCGAACGCCGTCAAGGGGTGAGGCAAGATTGTCGATGACCGTAATGTGAAGGGCGAAGACCACCGCGCAGGCGAGAGTCACAAGGTCGCAGGGGAGAACGGAAAAGTCGCCCTGAATACAGAGAAAATAAAGACCGAACACCGCAACGCCGATGCTTACCCAAATGATCGGGTGGACCTTTTTTTTGAGAAAAAGCCCGTAAACGGGAACGAGTACTATGTAAAGTGCAGTTATGAATCCCGCCTTGTCGCTGGTGGTTCCGAGGGCGATGCCGTACTGCTGGAGCAGTGCCGCCACGGTAAGAACGATTCCGCAGATGATGCCGACGGTAAGCGTTTTCTTATTTGTTTTCTTGTCAGGTGCCTTGAAGGTGCCTTTTTTCTTTTTTATCCCGTCACCTGCGAGGATGATGGGGATAAGGAATATGCCTCCGAGGACGCTTCTTGCCGCCTGATATGTAAGGGGCCCCATATGGTCCATACCCTCGCTCTGAGCTACGAAGGTGGTACCCCAAAGCAGCGCCGCCAACAGCAGCATTAAATTACCGATCAATTTTTGTGATTTCATATTTTTCCTTTTAAGTGATAGGTATACAAAGAATGAGGGATTACGTTATTGGCTTCCCCTTGAGGGGAGGCTCCGCCGAAGGCGGTGGTGAGGTGTAGCCGCGAAGCGGCGTGGCCTTGCGAAGCAAATAAGTAAACAAGCAAAGCTTCGCTTTGCAACGGCAACATACGTTGCCTACACCTCATCCGTCACCCTGCGGGTGCCACCTTCCCCTCAAGGGGAAGGCAACAGTCAAGGTCATTGATTTTTCTGTATATGACGGAGAATATCGAAGCATACTCCTCTGAAATTACTGTTCACATCCCTGTTTGTATAACGAAGAACTGTAAGGCCTATAGAACTAAGATAATCATCTCTTTCAATATCCTTTTGGTGATGCTCTTCCTTATAATGCTGTGCACCGTCAAGCTCGATGACTGTTTTAGCTTCTGCACAGTAGAAATCTACGATATAATTACCGATAACCTTTTGTCTGTTAACAGTAACATCCAATGTTTTCAGAAAGTCATACCATAGTTTTCTTTCTTCAGGTGTCATGTTTTTTCTTAATGTTTTTGCATTTGGAGTAAGCTTTTGGTTTTTTGTTTTATTCATAATCGCAAAATATAAAAGTCTGCCCCGCTGTGCGGGGCAGATTTATTTTATTTCTTTGCTCTTTTCCTTGCGGGGCGGCGGTGGGTTGTGGAGCACTGGCGGTAGTCAAAGATGGGGGGCACCTTTGCGGTGTTACGGTCAAACTCCGCTCCGTCGCGCTTTGCCTTTGCCTCCTCGATAAGAAGCCAGAGCTCTGTGATGATGGTCTCGCCCTCGCGGATATCGGGAAGGATAAGTCCGCCGTTTTCCCAGAGAACGGTCTCCGCCTCTTCGATATGACCGAGGCGAATGTGGGCAACCGTTGCATAAAGGCGAACTCTGCCGTTAGCTCTTACCTCGGCGGGCATAGAAGCGTAGAGTTCAAGCGCCTCTGCATATTTTTCAGCGCCTACAACGATCTCCATGGCTTCCTTTGCTATAGAAACGTCGTGGGGAAGCATCTTTGCCGCATTCATAACGTGGAGGCTTGCATTTTCCATATCGCCGATAACGCGCTTAACAACGCATTTGCCGTACTCAGCCCATGCGGAATTCTTGATAGCCTGAGATTTTTCAAGCTCGATCCATCCGTCGTTAAGGCGGCCTTCTGCGATATAGCTCATACCGAGCTGGAGGGTTGCATACCAGTTATCCTTGTCGGTGGTCTCTGCAGCCTCCTCCATACGGCGGGTCCACTCAGGCTGGAGCATCCAGGAGATGGGAGAATCCTTTTCATCGTGAGTAAGGTATTTCTTATCATTAAGAAGGCTGACCCAGTCTGCCTGCTCCTCTCCGACAGTGCCGAAGTCCAGGTGAGGTGTCATCTTGGGACGGCCATTCTTCTCGCGAAGAAGATTTTCAAGTGCGCCCCAACCGCTGCCGCGGAACCTGAGGTCGCCGTCAGCGGCGCTTCTTGCCATAGGCTTAGTTCTTTCAAGAAGCTCGTCCATCTCCTCGTCTGTGATGATCTCATCAAGACGTGCGGCTACCTCGGCCTTTGCGCCCTGCCATTCACCGTGAACGGTATCTCCGTCGGCGTTCAGTGCGCCGTAAGCCTCAAGCCATTCCCAGGTTGTGTGGGGAGGCATGGGAAGGCACTCGTACTGAGTGTGAGCGATACCGCCCTGAAGCTCAACGTAGCGATCGGGAGAACCGTCTGTTGTAAGGTATTCCTGCCAGCGGTCTCCGCCGGGGTTCTGACCCCAGCAGAAGAGCTTTCTGCCCTTGAGACGGTATGTGGATGCAAAAATAAGACCGTAGCCGTCAGCGTCAAGGCAAGCCTCAAACTTTCTTGCCTTGTGAGGGATGTTATAGAAATAGTCGCCTGCGGCGGGAACGTTTATGGGGTATGTAACGTCGTCTCCGTTATACTCGGGGATATCTACCTTTGAGGTGTTGTTATCCGCAACGAAGGTAGTGTCCGCGTTAACAACGATTCTCGTGTCGGGAGTTTCGGGAGCGGCGATATTGGACCACCAGTACATAGGAACAACGTCTGGCAGGGGATTGATAATCCTGTTTCTTGCAAAGAGGACCTTTGAGCCTGCGGGAAGGAAGAAATCCATCTGCTGAACGACACGGCGGATACGGTGGAATTCGTACATACGGAGAACGGGAGTGCCGTCCTCAAGGTGTGTGGTTGTTGTAAACATAGTTTCGCAGGTATGGACGTGGTGACCGAACATACCGCAGTTCCATTCAACGCCGCCGGACGTCCACGCGTTTCTTGCCGCAAGGTTGCAGGGGCGCATTACGGGGTTTGTATAAAGAAGGTCCTTTCCTGCCACCTTGTCAAAAAGGGACATCAGCTTTCCGCCCCATTCGGGAAGGAAAACAGCCTTCAGATATTCGTTCTCAAGAACGACGCCGTTCATTTCCTTGTCCTTCAGCTCGCGGGTGTACATATCCTGCATCTTGTAGGGGAAGCAGGAGGGCACGTGACCGTAGCCGATGAACAGCTCATCATCCTCAGTGAGCCCTGAATCGCCGTTGCGGTGCCAGAAGTTAAGCTTCTGAAGACCGGGAAGGCTGGAGGTGCCGTTCATATCCTGGCAGGGCATATTAAACTTTATAAATTCGAGAGTGGTAGCCATTGCTGTACCATCCTTTCGTTAAGTAACGTATGTGTTATGGAAAAACTTTATATTCAGTCCGTCGCGAGATCCAAACTGTAAACCGTTTGCCCTGCGGGCTTCGACTACAGCGCCTTGCAAGCAATCCGCCTCCGCTCAAGATGACGCGCTGTCTGTATTTCAATAAATCGATACAAAACCGCCAAAGCGGTTTTGCACCTTCACTCTTCACTTTTACCTTTTCACTCACAAAGGTAAGGTATTACCTTTGTGATATCACCGGCGCCCATAATGATTATCATATCCTTTTCGGTTGCGTTTTCGTTAAGGTAGTCGGCGATGTCGGAGAACTGTGCAATAAAGCGGGCGTTTGCACCGAGAGAATCGATCTTATCGGAAAGAGCCTCGCTTGATGTGCCGTAGGTGTTAGTTTCTCTTGCAGAATAGATGGGCGCGAGAATTATCTCGTGAGCGCCGCCGTTTGCAAGGGACTCTGCGAAATCGTCAAAGAGCTCGGCAGTTCGTGAATAGGTGTGGGGCTGGAACACGCAGAAAACTCTGTCGTAGTCCATCTGAGATGCGGCAGAAAGGGTCACTGCTATCTCTGTGGGATGGTGAGCATAGTCGGAGTAAACTGCGGCGCCGCAATCGGCATCCTTGTCTGCTCTGTCCATTCTTCTGCCTGCACCGCGGAATTTTGCAAGACCGCGTGCAATATCCTCGCCCTTGCCGCCGCAAAGGTGGCAGGCTGCCGCCGCCGCCAGGGCGTCGCAAATGC
>SVTD01000066.1 GCA_015063955.1 Oscillospiraceae bacterium
GCTTTTGCCTTTTCGCTATCTTTGTTTTGTTGAAGTTTTTTGCGGAGCGCCGTACGATTATTGTTCTCTTTGGCTTCGCCTTTCGGCGAAGCGGGTGCGAAATTGCTGAGGCTACAATTATTGCTTTTTTTATTTTCGCACTAAAAAGCGACCGTTTCCTTATTACTTGAACTGTTCGATAAACCCGAATTTATCCCACCCTTTTTCAAAGTTTTTTGGAGTGCAGAACCTTTTTTTCAAAAAAGGTTTTGCGTCCCCGTTAACCTATGAAGGAGAAAGCAAAAGGCTGTCGCACATATAGCGACAGCCTTTTGCTTTTATATTGTAGTCATAAGCAGATAGATCGTATATCCGACGTATCCGAGAACGCAAAGGAATCCAACTATCCTGCCTATGCTTTTTTTGATAACGCAGGGGATATACACAGCTGAAGTTACACAAAGGAGGATAATGACGTTAACGATGGCATCGGGATCAACAGCAATAGGGCTGATAGCCGAGGCCGATCCGAGAATAAAGAGAATATTGAAGATATCGGAACCGATAACGTTACCGAGGGCAAGACCGCTTTCTCCCTTTCTTGCGGCAACTATGCTTGTAACGAGCTCGGGAAGGCTTGTGCCTACTGCTACGATTGTAAGGCCGATAAAGGTCTCGCTCCAGCCAAGCTCCTCAGCGATGAAGGTAGCGCTGTCAACAACGAGCTGGCCGCCGAAAATAACGGCGGCAAGACCTCCGATTATGCAGAGAATACTCATAAAGGGGGAGAGAGTTTTAACGTCTTCCGAGGAAGTATCTCTGTTTTTTACGGCACTGATGACAACGAACGCAACGTATGATACAATACCTACAAGAAGGATGATGCCGTCTATAAGGCCGAGAGAATTACCGATAAGCATCAAAACGAGAAGAAGCGCACAAAGCACGATATTAATAGGGAAGTCGCGGTAAAGCATAACCTTCTCGATCTTATATGGCTTCATTACTGCGCAAAAGCCTGCAACTACCAGCAGATTGAACATATTCGAGCCAACGATATTACCGAGGGCGATAGCATTTGAGCCCTGAAGACTTGCAGTTACGCTGACCGCGGCCTCGGGAGCACTCGTGCCCATAGCAACGACGGTAAGTCCGATAACGAATCCGGGAATGCCGATAAGCTTTGCAACACTTGATGAGCCGTCAACAAAGAAGTCCGCTCCTTTGATGAGAAGCACAAATCCAACGATGAGGAGAAAAATATTAAACGCCATTAACATAAATTATTCCATCCCTTTTTTAGTTTAGGTCATGCAATAAAAAAAGACAATTACTGCACGACAAAATGCAGTAAAAGTCTCGCTACCAAACATAAGTCTCGTTACAAAACCTAAGTTTTGGGTACAGCCCGGAATTTCTTCGTGATGACGACCTGTACCACAGCAAAAGCTGCTGACTACTCCCTCTTACCTTTTTATTCTAACCCTTTTGTTGCAAAATGTCAAGAGAAAGAGGAAATAAATAGCAGTTTTTGTCAAAGAAAAAGAGCTACCCTACGGGTAGCTCTTTGATCTTGAATTAGTGAATGATGAAACGCTCAGTATCCTTATCGAATACGTGGATCTTGGATGCATCGAGAGCAACCTTGATAACGTCACCTGCTCTTGCCTTGGAACGGTTGGAAACCTTAGCAACGAACTTGTTCTCTTCGCTTGTGAGGTAGAGATAGATCTCAGAACCCATAAGCTCAGTAACTTCTACGTCAGCCTCGATTACGCCGCCGGGCATAGCTGCGATAGACTCTTCATCATCGTGGATACACTCGGGACGGATACCCATGATAACTTCCTTGCCAATGTAATCTCTGAGAAGAGGATTGTTGGACTTTTCGGGGGGAAGCTTGATGGAGGATTCGCCGAAGTTGAGGTAAAGATCGCCTGCGTCCTCTTCAACCTCGCACTCTACGAAGTTCATCTGAGGTGTGCCGATAAAGCCTGCAACGAAGAGGTTGATAGGCTCATCATAAAGCATCTGAGGTGTATCTACCTGCTGGATAAGACCGTCCTTCATAACTACGATTCTGGTAGCCATTGTCATAGCCTCAGTCTGGTCGTGTGTTACGTAGATAAATGTTGTACCGATTCTCTGGTGGATCTTTGTAAGCTCGGTTCTCATGGTTGCACGGAGCTTCGCATCAAGGTTGGAGAGAGGCTCGTCAAGAAGGAATACCATGGGCTTACGAACGATTGCACGGCCGAGAGCAACTCTCTGCTTCTGACCACCGGACAGAGCCTTGGGCTTTCTGTCGAGAAGGTGAGTAATGTCGAGGATTCTTGCAGCCTCTTCAACGCGGCGCTTGATCTCCTCCTTGGGAGTCTTACGAAGCTTAAGACCGAACGCCATGTTATCAAACACGGTCATATGGGGGTACAGAGCGTAGTTCTGGAATACCATCGCGATATCTCTGTCCTTAGGAGCTACGTCGTTAACGAGCTTGTCGCCGATGAAGAGCTCACCCTCGGAGATCTCCTCAAGACCTGCGATCATACGGAGAGTTGTGGTCTTACCGCAACCGGAAGGTCCTACGAGAATAAGAAACTCCTTATCCTTGATCTCAAGGCAGAAGTCAGATACGGCTGTTACGCCGCCGGGATACTTCTTGTAAATATGCTTAAGGGATACACTTGCCATTTAAATATCCTCCTTGGCAGTTCACTGTTGCGGTAGAACACCGCACTTTACTATGGTTTATTATAACAGTATTTAGTCACAATTTAAAGATGTTTTTTCTCCAAAATTGTTTTGATCTCTTTGTGCATTTTGCTATTCAGAGGGGAAAACAACGCAAATAACGCTGTTCGGGTACTTGGTTTTTTCTAATAAAATTAGAATTACAGTCCCTTCATGGTAAGACCTATGCGCTTCTTTTTGACATCTACGCTCTTAATCTTAACATTTACGATATCTCCGACGGAAAGGACCTCGGAGGGATGCCTGATAAACTTATCTGAGATCTCGGAGATATGAACGAGTCCGTCCTGATGAACTCCTATATCAACGAAGGCACCGAAATCGATAACGTTGCGTACGGTACCCTTCATTATCATGCCTTCCTCGAGATCGGTGATCTCGATCACTCTGTCTCGGAGCACGGGTGCTGCAAGGCTGTCACGGATATCGCGTCCGGGCTTTTCAAGCTCGCCGACGATATCCATAAGAGTGGGCTCGCCGATGCCGAGCTTTTGTGCAAGGGTAGCCGCGCCCTTTGCTGTTACCTCACGGCGGAGAGTCTTCAGACCGCCCGCCACGTCAGCGGCGGTATATCCGAACTCGGAGAGAAGCGCCTTTGCCGCGTCGTAGGACTCGGGATGAACTCCCGTATTATCAAGGATCTCCTTGGAGCCGGGAACGCGCAAAAATCCTGCGCACTGCTGATAAGCCTTGTCGCCGATTCTGGGGACCTTCTTAAGGGCAGCGCGGGACTTGAACTCGCCGTTCTCGTCACGGTATTTTACGATATTCTTCGCAGCCGTGGTATTGATGCCCGCAATGTAGGAAAGGAGAGAGTAGGAGGCGGTATTCAGGTCAACGCCGACGGCGTTAACGCAGCCCTCTACAACGCCCGTGAGCGCCTCGTCAAGACGGGCCTGCTTCATATCGTGCTGATACTGGCCGACGCCGATAGCCTTGGGATCGATCTTAACAAGCTCTGCAAGGGGATCCTGAAGTCTTCTTGCGATGGAAACGGCGCTTCGCTGAGTTACGTCGAAATCGGGGAACTCCTCGGCGCCCTGCTTTGATGCGGAATACACTGATGCGCCTGACTCGCTTACTACGATATACTTCGTAGGATAGGTGCTTTCCTTGAGAGTTTCCGCAATAAAGAGCTCGCTCTCTGCGGATGCGGTACCGTTACCGATGGAAACGATATCGATATTATATTTTTTGATAAGATCGAGAACGATCTTTTTGGACTGAGCTATTCTCTCGTGGGGCTTTGTGGGATAGATAACGGCGGTATCAAGTACCATACCCGTCTTATCAACCACCGCAAGCTTACATCCCGTTCTGTATCCGGGGTCGTAGCCAAGGACGGTCTTTCCCTTGATGGGCGCCTGCATAAGAAGGTTTTTAAGGTTTTCGGAGAAAAGCTTGATAGCGCTCTCGCTTGCGTCGTCAAAGAGAGTGGAGCGGATCTCGCGCTCGATGGAGGGAGCGATAAGCCTGTCGTAGCTGTCGCAGACTGCGCTTTCAACGTAGCGTGCCGCAGGGGATCTGTGATTGTGGATCACCATATAGAAAAGATAGTTGAGGATAATATCGGAGCTTACGTTTACGGAGACCTTCAGCATCTCCTCCTTCTCTCCGCGGTTCATTGCAAGGATACGGTGGGGAGGAACTGCCTTGACAGCCTCGGAAAAATCGTAATACTGCTCGTAAACGCTTTCGCCCTCGCCTGCCTGCTTTGAGGTGATGATGCCGTTCATAAAGGTGAGACGGCGGATCTCGCGGCGGTAGTCTGCGTTATCGGAAACGATCTCTGCGATGATGTCCTTTGCTCCGGAAATTGCCTCAGCGGCGCTTTCAACGCCCTTTTCGCTGTCAACGTAACCCTCTGCCTCCTCTTCGACGGAGGGGTTGTATTCCGCTCTCTGCTCAAGGATAAGGAGAGCGAGAGGCTCAAGTCCCTTTTCCTTTGCTACGGATGCTCTGGTCTTTCTCTTGGGGCGGAAGGGACGGTAGATATCGTCAACCTCGGTGACGGTCTCTGCCGCGTCGATTGCCTCGACGAGCTCGGGAGTGAGAAGTCCCTGACCCTCGATAAGATTCTTAACGTCGTTCTTCTTTTCTTCCAGATTTCTGAGATAGTTCAGTCTGTCGCAAAGGTCACGGAGCTGTGTGTCGTCAAGACCGCCCGTTACCTCCTTACGGTATCTTGAAATAAAGGGAACGGTGTTTCCCTCGTCAAGAAGATTGACCGTTGCCTCGATCTGAGGAAGCTTTATGCTCAGCTCCTCTGAAAGTCTCTGTAAAATATCCATTTGTACCTCTGTATATAAAAATATTATTCTTCTGCCGCGCTTCTCAGTGCTAAAAGCTCCGCCTCGGAAAGCTCGCGCCACTCACCTTCGGCAAGATTTTCGTCAAGCTTTACGGTGCCGAATTCGACTCGCCTGAGATAGGTTATATTAGAGCCCACCGCCTCGAACATTCTTTTGATTTGGTGGAATTTGCCCTCGGTGAGGGTGATATAGCCCTCAGAGCCGCCGATCATTTCGACCCTTGAGGTCTTCGTTACGTAATCGCCGATGTCAACGCCCCGGCAAAGCCTTGCCGCCTCATCCTCGCCGATCTCGGGTGAGCAGCGGTAGTAATACGTCTTCTCCGCGTGGTGACGGGGAGAAAGAAGCTTGTGAGCAAGGGGGCCGTCGTTCGTGATTATGAGAAGACCCACGGTATCAATATCAAGGCGACCGCAGGGGAAGCATTCCATCTTGGAATACTCGGGGGGCAGGAGCTTCATTACGGTCTTGTCTGACTCCTCCGTGGAGCTGATGTATCCCGCGGGCTTGTTGAGCATAACGTATACGTATTTTCGCCAGTTGATCTTCTGACCGCAGTAAATTACCTCTGCCGTGCTTTCGTCAATGCGGACGGAAACGTCCTTCACGGTCTTTCCGTCAACGGTGATAAGACCCTTTTTCGCCGCCGCTTTTACTTCCTTGCGGCTGACGGTACCCGTGTCTGCAATATATTTGTCAAGACGAAGCATACTCCACCTCCTGTCAGTATCCTAAATATTTTACCACAAAAACCCTCAGTTGTAAACCTACAATCAATTTTATTTTCCCGTTATACAAATTCGGGTTTATCGGGGAGGGGGAACGGGGGATGCAAAGGACTTTTTTGAAAAAAAGTCCTCTGCACTCCCAAAAAACTTTGAAAAGGAGGGGTATATATAGGGATTGTCGGTATGTTCATACTCACCCCATCGTAGGGGAGCGGCTTGCTGCTCCCGCCATCTGCACGCGAACCGGTCTTCAAATTCGGGTTTATCGGTGTGTTTCAAACTAAAATTTGATAAGCTGAAGAAGCGATTTGCACCAAAGCCTCCCTCCGGGAGGGAGGTGGCTCGCGAAGCGAGACGGAAGGAGTACTCGGCACGAACGTTACTTGCTCGCTTTATAGCGACTGCAATATGTTCGTTCACGAGTACTCCTTCAGTCAGCCTCACGGCTGACAGCTCCCTCCCGGAGGGAACCTTGTTTTCGTCAGCTTAAACCCACCGACAAACCCGAATTTGAAGGTTTTGTTCGTGTGCTGATGGACGGCGGGCAAGGGTCTGCCCGCCCTACGGGGTACCTGTCAACAGTCCCACAAACCCGAATTTATACCCATCCTTTTTTGAAGTTTTTTGCGGAGCTTTTTTTCAAAAAAGCGACCGTATCCCTCCCCGACAAACCCGGGTTTGAAGTGTGGGGGAGGAAAAGTGGATTAAGATCGAGGAAGCTTGCTTCTGTTCTTGACAATCGGGATCTTTTTAGGTATAATGATAAATTAGATAATGATGCTTTTTGAAAGGATCTCATATGTCTTCCGACCTTATTGAAATTATTGAAAAAGCCCTTCCGGATATGTCCAAGGGACAGAAAAGAATTGCAGCTTACATAACGGAGCATTGCGAAAAGGCAGCTTATATGACTGCCTCCCGACTCGGCGAGGAGGCGGGTGTTTCCGAGTCCACCGTTGTCCGCTTTGCCATCGAGCTTGGCTTTGACGGCTATCCCGAGCTCCATCGCGCTATGCAGGAAAGCCTGCGTAAGCGTCTTACTGCAGTTCAGCGCATCGAGGTCGCCAACGACCGCTTTGCAAAGAACGGAGTTCTTGAAACAGTTCTCACACAGGACGCCGAAAGGATACGCTCAACTCTTGAGTCTATCGACCATCAGGCGTTTGATAACGCCGTTGAGGCTATCCTTAACGCAGGCACGATCTACATTATGGGTATGCGCTCATCCTTTTCGCTTGCCGAATTCGTTGACTACAATCTGAGTCTTGTTTTCCCCAACGTTCATCTTGTGAGAAACGCCAGCGGCAGCGAGATGTTTGAGCATCTTATGCGTGTTCGCGAGGGAGATGCAGTTATCGCTATCAGCTTCCCCCGTTATTCAAAGCGAATCATCAAGGCGGCAGACTTCGCTCAGGGTCGCGGTGCAAACGTAGTGGCAATTACAGACGGACCTACTTCTCCCATCGCCAAATGTGCGGCAGCGGCTCTTTATGCAAAGAGCGATATGGCTTCTTATGCAGACTCCCTCGTTGCTCCCCTTTCCATCATCAACGCTCTTCTTGCCGCTATCGGCCTTAAAAAGCAGGAGCAGGTGACAAGGGCTCTCAGGGATCTTGAGGCGGTATGGGATCAGTACGACGTTTACGATAAAAAGAAGGTCACGGATAAATGAGTGTTGCTGTTATCGGCGGCGGTGCTGCGGGAATGATGGCAGCGGCGGCAGCTCTTGAGGCGGGTGCTGCAGTCACCCTCTACGAGCCGAACCGCATCCTCGGAAAAAAGCTCCGTATCACGGGCAAGGGCAGATGCAACGTTACGAATAACTGTCCTCCCGAGGAAATACTGAAAAACGTTATCACAAACAAAAAATTTCTCTATTCCTCCATATACAAGTTCACTCCGGAAGATTGTATGGCGTATTTCGAGGGTCTCGGCGTCCCTTTGAAAACGGAGCGCGGAAGGAGAGTGTTCCCCGTTTCCGATAAGGCCGCAGACGTTTCCGATGCTCTTGAAAATTATATCGTTTCTCTGGGATGCGACATCATTCGCCAAAGAGCTACGGGTATTATTATAAGTGATGGAAAGGCCACGGGAGTTTTGACTCCGGAGGGACCCCGCGAGCATTCGGCAGTCATCCTGTGCACCGGCGGCGTTTCCTATCCGGGAACAGGCTCCACCGGCGACGGACACAGAATGGCACGGGAGCTGGGCATCGCAGTTACCCCCCTGAAGCCCTCCCTCGTTCCCGTTATCCTTCGGGAAAACACTGCTCCTCTTATGGGGCTTTCGCTGAAAAACGTCCGTCTTTGTGTTTTTCTCGGTGATAAGGAGATCACGGGCGAGATGGGAGAAATGCTTTTCACCCATTTCGGCGTAAGCGGTCCCCTCGTTCTCTCTGCCTCTGCACACATGCAGGAGCAGCCCGTGGACAGGTACAGAATGGAGATAGATCTGAAGCCCGCTCTCGACAGCGAGACCCTTGATCGCAGACTCATACAGGATCTGCAGAAATACTCTGCAAAGGATTTCATAAACTCTCTCGGAGACCTTTTGCCCGCAAAGCTCATTGACGAGGTGGTGAGAAGATGCGGCATCGATCCGAGAAAAAAGTCCGGCGAGGTCACGAAGGCAGAGCGACATCGGCTTCTTGATACATTAAAGCATTTCACCCTCACCCCAAGGGCATTCCGCTCTCTTGACGAGGCGGTGGTCACGGCGGGTGGTATCGACGTTAAGGAAATACAGCCGGCAACGATGATGTCAAAGACCTATGCGGGACTGTTCTTCGCAGGCGAGATCATCGATGTTGATGCATATACAGGTGGCTATAACCTGCAGATCGCCTGGTCCACAGGCAGAAAAGCGGGAGAAAGCGCCGCAGATTATTCCTTCAAAAACGAAGGCTGAGAAAGGAATTTACCTAATGAAGATCAGAATAGCAATCGACGGCCCCAGCGGCAGCGGCAAGAGCACTCTTGCAAAAAATATCGCAAAGACCCTCGGTCTTGTTTACGTTGACACGGGCGCACTCTACCGCACCGTGGGACTTTACGCAAAAAGATGCGGCGTTGCCATCGAGGATGCCTCCAAGGTCACCCGTTTTCTTCCCGAGGCGCAGATCTCCATCCGTTATACTGAGGAGGGTCAGCGCGTTATCCTCAACGGCGAGGACGTTTCCGACCTTATAAGAACACCTGAGATGTCTATGTACGCATCTGCTGTAAGCGCAGTCAGCCCCGTTCGAACCTTCCTTCTCGAGATCCAGAAGAGAATGGCGGCTGAGGGCGGCGTCGTTATGGACGGACGCGATATCGGAACGGTCATCATGCCTGATGCAGACGTCAAGCTCTTCGTTGAGGCATCCCCAAAGGCAAGAGCCCGCCGCCGCTTCGAGGAGCTGCAGGCAAAGGGCGATACAAGCACGGAAAAAGAGGTGCTTGACGATATCATTAAAAGAGACTCCAACGATAAGAACCGCGCGGTCGCTCCCGCCATCCCTGCAGACGACGCGATATTTATCGATAACTCGGATATGACCCCCGAGGAGACCCTTGCTCATTCTCTTAAAATAATCAAGACAAAGCTCTGCAGAACACTCTGAGTCTTACGGGCATTTTCGTGCCCCTTTAAACGAATATTTAAAGATAAGGAAACACGGTGTTATTATGGCTAAGAAAAACAAGACCTACACGGGATTCAAAAACGTGCTCGGCGGCCCTGCCAAGCTCATTTTCGGTATAAAGTCACACGGAGAGGAGAATATCCCCCGTGACCGCGGCGTTATCATCTGCGCAAACCATACGGCGCTTTACGACGTTATCGTTATGTCTGCCGCAACGGACGTTCAGATCAGATATATGGCAAAGAAGGAGCTTTTCTCCGTACCCATTATAGGAAAGATCATAACTGCGCTGGGGGCTTACCCCGTTGACCGCAAGGGCGGTGACGTGGCAGCGCTCAGAAAGACCGTGGCTATGCTTGATGAGGGCAGCGCCGTGGGAATCTTCCCCCAAGGCACGAGACATCCTCACGAGGACCCCAGAGAAACTGAGGTGCGCCACGGAGTCGGTCTTATCGCTTACCGCGCAAAGTGCGATATCGTTCCCGTTTATATCAAAACGAAGGGAAATCACGTCCGCCCCTTCAAGAAGACCGATATTTATTTCGGCAAGCCCATTCCCTACGAGGAGCTGGGATTTGAAAACGGCGGCAAGGAAGAGTATAAGAACGCATCGGAAAAGATCTTCGACCGTATCTGCACAATGGGCGAGGAGATGATGATCGGGGAGAAGTGCTGATGGCTGAGGTAAGAGTTGCACACCACGCCGGCTTTTGCTTCGGCGTAAAGCGCGCCACCGACGTTGCAGAAAAAATGGCGCGGGAGAAGAATCCCGAAAACGGCAGGATATATACCCTCGGCAGGCTTATCCATAACGACGGATACGTTGCCGAGCTGAGATCAAAGGGTGTGGGAGAGCTTTCTCAGGATGATATCCCCGATATCTGCTCCCGTGCAGAAAAGGGAGAAAGAATAACCGTTATCATCCGCGCCCACGGAGAGATACACGATAATCTTGAAGTCCTGAAGGCTTGTGCCAAAAAAACGGGAAATCTTACAGTTCTCGACTGTACCTGCCCTTACGTTAATAAAGTAAGAAAGATCGCCCGCGAGAATTCTGGCGAGGGCAAGCTTTTCATTCTTATAGGTGCGAAGGAGCACCCCGAGGTGAGAGGTATCATCAGCTGTTGCCGAGGCGACAGCGCAGTTTTTGACTCGGCGGAGGCGATCGAGGAGTGGATAAGCTCCGGAAATGCCCCCGATCCCGCCGAAATTGAGGTCTCCGTAGCAGCCCAGACTACCCAAAAACTGTCAGAATGGAAAAAATGTTTGGAAATTATCAAAAAACTATATACAAATGCTAAAATTTTTGATACAATATGTAATGTTACGGAAGAAAGGCAGACGGAAGTAAAGGAGCTTGCAGATACCTCCGATGCGGTCATCGTTATCGGAAGCCGCGGCTCTTCCAATACCGTCAAGCTTTTTGAAATATGCAAAAAGAGGTGTGAAAACACCTTCCTCTGCGAAAATGCAGAGTCGCTTCGGGAATTGGTCATTCCCAAATGTAACACAATATCAATTGCTGCCGGTGCATCCACGCCGTTCAGTGTAATACAGGAGGTTAAAACCATGATTGAGCAAAAAGAAAATTT
>SVTD01000067.1 GCA_015063955.1 Oscillospiraceae bacterium
CCCCGTTGCCTTCGATTCCGGCTTCGGCTACACTCTTACCGACGTTGACGGTAATACATATCTTGACTTCTCCTCCGGTATCTACGTAACCGGTCTCGGTCATTGCCATCCCAAGATCAGCGAGGCTGTTGCCGAGCAGGCGAAGAAGCTTATGAACTGCCACGACTTTACCACAAAGGTAAAGATGGAGCTCGTAGAAAAGCTTCACGAGATCACAGACGGCCGCTTTGCAGGCTTCCAGTTCTACGATTCCGGTACTACTGCCGTTGAGGCAGGTCTCCGCTGCGCACGTGCCGCTACCGGCAAGCAGGAGTTCATCTCCTTCTGGCGCGATTTCCACGGTAAGACCTACGGCGCAAACTCCCTCGCAGTTGTCGGCCCCGATACACATATGAGAGCTCCCGGCTTTATGCTCGCTCCCAGACCCAATCCTTATCGCGACTTCTTCGGAAGAAGCCCCGAGGAGGCTTGGAAGGATTCCTCTCCCTACATCAGAATGATCGAGGGTATTCTTGATAACGAATGCGCATCCGGCGGCAAGAACGTTGCGGCTATCGTTCTCGAGCCTGTTCAGGGCTGGGGCGGCTCCATCGTTCCTCCCCCCGATTTCATGCCCGCACTCCGTGCTCTCTGCGACAAACGCGGCATCCTTCTCTTTGCTGATGAGGTTCTTAACTGTATGGCAAGAACAGGTAAGTGGCTCGCTATGGATCACTGGGACGTTACTGCTGATATTACCACTCTCGGTAAGGGCTTCGGCAACGGCTTCCCCGTAACCGCTCTTGCAGTTTCCAAGGATCTTGCTCCCGCAATCGAGAAGATCTCGGCTTCCTCCAGCTACGGCGGAAACCCCATGGCTTGCGTTGCAGCTCTTGAGTCTATCAAGGTAATCGAGGAGGAAAACCTCAACGAGCGCTCTCTCCACCTCGGTGAGCTTATGCTCGGCAAGATGAAGGAAATGATGGCGGCTCATCCCATTATCGGTGACGTTCGCGCTATCGGCTGTCTCCAGGCTATCGAGATCGTAAAGGATCGCGAAACTAAGGAGTCCTTCACTGAGGCAGGTCAGATGATCTACCAGAAGGCGTTTGAAAAGGGTCTTGCTTGGGTTCCCTCCGGCCACATCCTCCGTATGTCTCCTCCCATGATCCTCGACGACGAGGCAGCTCTCAAGGGTCTTGAGATCATCGAAGAGGCTGTAACCGAAACAGAAAAGCACTTCGGCTATTAATTTGAAATCAACAGCCAAACAGGCAACTGTTTGGCTGTACTAAATAATAAAGCAAAGGAAATAAATATATGAAAACAGTAAAATTCGGTCTTATCGGCTGCGGTCTTATGGCAAGAGAGTTTGCATCCGCTGCCGCTCGCTGGTGCCACCTCAACGGCGATATTCCCCGCCCTGAGATCGTTGGTATATGCTCTGTAGTTCCCGCTGAGATGGAGTGGTTCCAGAAGAACTTCCCCGAGATCAAGTATGCGGTAACAGATTACAAGGAGCTTCTTGCAAAGGACGATATCGACGCTATCTACTGCGCAGTTCCTCACAACCTTCACGAGCAGTTCTATATTGATATTATCAACAGCGGCAAGGCGCTTCTCGGCGAGAAGCCCTTCGGTATCGACAAGGCTGCAAACGACAAGATCATGGAGGCTATCAAGGCGAGTCCCGACGTGTTCGTTCGCTGCTGCTCCGAGTTCCCCTACTACCCTGCTATGCAGACCATGATCAACTGGTTCAAGGAGGGCAAGTTCGGTAAGATCCTCGAGATCCACTGCGGCTTCAACCATTGCTCCGATATGGACGTAAACAAGCCCATCAACTGGAAGAGAATGGTTAAGTTCAACGGTGAGTACGGCTGTCTCGGCGACCTCGGTATCCACACACAGCACGTTCCCTTCCGTCTCGGCTTCAAGCCCAAGACCGTAAGAGCTCACTTCTCAAAGATCGTTAAGGAGCGTCCCGACGGTAAGGGCGGTATGGTTCCCTGCGATACCTTTGATAACTGCACTATCTTCACAACAACTCTCAATGCTGACGGCGACGAGATCCCCATGACATTCGAGACAAAGCGTATGTGCCCCGGCTCTACAAACCGCTGGTTCTTCGAGATCTACGGTATGGAGTGCTCCGCTCGCTTCTCAAGCGACGATGCTAACGCTTTCTATTATACCTCTTCATGGGGCAAGGAGCAGTCCTGGAACCGTATCATCATCGGTTACAAGCCTATGCTCCCCACTATCACAGGCCCCATCTTCGAGTTCGGCTTCACAGATGCTATCCAGCAGCAGATCGCCGCATTCATGCTTGAAATGGACGGACAGGAGGTTCCCTTCGGACTCTTTACCCCCGAAGAGACTGTTCTTTCCCACACAATGGCAACCGCCGCTCTCAAGTCTCACTACAACAATACCGTTGAAGTACTTGACTAATTGAGAAAAATAATATATAATACTCAAAAATCCGTGCTATGCACGGATTTTTGATGTAAACGATACCGTAGGTTCGAGCTGTATTCGCCCGTTACATCAGCATAAGCTTTTCGTTGCGAGCGAACACAGTTCGCCCCTACGAGAATATCTTTTCAGAAAGGTTATGTATTATGTCCTCACTTATCAACCGCGCAATCACATCCGACGGCTCCGCGAGAATGATCGTGGCTCAGACCACCGAGATCGTTCAGAAGGCTGCCGATATTCATAAAACATCAAAGACTATGACTGCAGCTCTCGGCCGCAGCCTTACTGCCGCTTCTCTTATGGGAAGCCTTCTCAAGGATCGCGACAACTCCCTCACATTCCAGATAAACGGCGGAGGCCCCGGCGGCAAGATCGTTTGCGTTTCCGACTACAAGGGCAACGTTCGCGGCTACTGCGAAAACCCTGCAGTCGAGCTTCTTCCCAATGCAAAGGGCAAGCTTGACGTAGGCGGTGCCGTTGGTACTCAGGGCGGACTTATCGTAATTAAGGATATGGGAATGGGCGAGCCTTACGTTGGCACCTGCCCTCTCGTTTCCGGCGAGATCGCAGACGACGTTACCCGCTATTTTGCAGACAGCGAGCAGACTCCCACGGTATGCGCCCTCGGTGTCCGCGTAGATAACGACCATAAGGTACTTTCTGCAGGCGGCTTTCTCGTTCAGCTTCTTCCCGGCGCTGAGGAGTCCGTCATTGAGGTTATCGAAAGAAACATCACAATGATCTCCTCCGTTTCCCAGATGATCGCCTCCGGTATGACTGCCGAGGAGATCGTAGCCGCAGTTCTCGGCGGCACGGAGTACGAGATGTTTGACGAATTTGATATCGACTACGTCTGCAACTGCTCCCGCGAGAGATACCTCTCCGCAATCGCAGGTCTTTCCGCAAACGACGTAAAGGACCTTTGCGAAAAGGGCGAGCCTATTGAAGCAGTATGCCACTTCTGCAACGCCGCATACACCTTCGAGCCCGAAGAGATAATGGCTGAGTACGCAAAAAAGATTCAGGAATAACAAATCAGAAAACTCCCCGATTCGGGGAGTTTTCTTTTATCTGATTGCAATAATTCCGGGATGCTTATCCTCTGGATATGTAAGTCCTTCGTCCTCACAAAGAGTTGCGATCATTGAGAAGATGAACATAAGGGATGCAAGAAGTGTCGTTCCCTCATTTACGTCAATTCCTTCAGGTGCGCGGTTTTTAAGACTTTCCGTGCAAACACCGTTGCAAAGTCTGATAAGCTTTTCCGTATTTTCGATCTCCTCGGAAATAAGTGCGCGAAGCTTTTCCATTTCTTCTGCGGAAACGACAGGAATCGCTGAATTTGCGGAGTCCTGTCTGTACGCATCAACAAGAGCGTCCACCATAAGATCTACTCTTTCGGTATCCATATTCTTAATTCCGCGGTTATCGGAGAACAGAAGATACAAAACGACCTGTCCGTCATATCTGTTATAAGTGTTCGCAAGGCTGTCTGCGCCTCTTCTGATCTCGGGCATACTCTCCTTATCACAGGCAATGCCGTAGCAGAAGCCAACAGTGTTGTTGTCGCAAAGCTTCTGTGAAAATGCGGGCGCGGGTATTCTCTGATACGCATCTGTGAGGGAAATAATAAAGCTGTCCCAAAGGATAAGATCTGCGTCAAGGTCGTTTCCCACAAAGCCTATATCACGGATCTTTTCAAGCTTCGAAGAAAGCCCATTCGCAATCGCACCGGCCTCCCTTCTGTATTCCTTTTCACATTTATTCCATACCTCGTGGAAGAATCCCTCATCAAGGAGGATGATCTGTGTCTGGTATTTATCTCCTGTCTTCTTCAAAAGCTGATAATCACAAAGAACCTTTATCTCATCCTCAAGATAAACTGTGGGAACTCCAAGCTCAAGGCAAAGCTCGCTCACGCTCATAGGCGAATAATATGCGGCTGAAAGGATCTGACCGGGAAGCTTTCTCTTTCTGAAAAGCTCGAGAAACTCCTTTGTAAGACTGCCGCAGAAAAATACGTTAAAATCAAAAGGCGTAGGGTTAAAGCTCTTTTCTCCAAACTGTCTTTCCATTGCTATTCCTTCTTTCAAAATTTTTCTTGTTTTGAACAGATAGTATTTGACGGATTCGGGAGTGAGACCTCTTTTGGCGGCGATCTCCTTGACGGAGAGCTCGTTGAAATAATAATCAACACTGCATTCTCTGTGATTCTTTGCAAGAAGGGCGATCTCTCTGTAAAGCGCTCTATAGGATTCCTTCTGAACGGCGATAGCTTCAGGCGTGTCGGAGTCCTCGGGCTCGGCTATGCTTTCCAGATCGCAGGAGGCATTTTTCGATCTGTTTTTCAGAAAATTCGCATACGTATTTCTCGCTACCTGCCAGAACCAGCCGTAAAATGCATCGTCGAAGCGAAGTCTGTGTGCATTTTCGATAACTGCAAGAGAAACGTCCGAGCAAAGATCCTCGGCATCCTCTTTGTTGGAAACGCGGGAAAGTGACCAAGCATACAAGGTTTTCAGATTTTCGCTGACGAGCAAAGCCGCTTTATCTTTAGTCATTACTCTCCCTCCCTTCGTCAAATTGTGTTCATGAAAGCTGCTTTCGTTAATACAGTAGCAAAAAGACAGTTTCGGTTAGCGGATTTTGGAAAATAATTATATTTTATTCTATCATAGGTTTTCTTTGATTTCAACATTAGTTTGAGGGGTACAAATTCGGGTTTATCTGTGAGTTAATACAAAGGACTTTAGTGCGAAAATAAAGAAAGCAATAATTGTAGCGTCAGCTATTTCGCACCAGCTTCGCCGAAAGGCGAAGCCAAAGATATCAAAAGCTTGTCCTCTGCACTCTCAAAAAACATCAAAAAAGGGGATGGGTATAAATTCGGGTTTATCGGGGAGATTGAAAATAGGCTCCCTCCGGGAGGGAGCTGTCACCGAAGGTGACTGAGGGAGAATTGCGTAACATAAAGCAACTGCAAACTCCACGTTACGCAATTCTCCTTCCGTCTTTTTGCGATGCTTTAGCATCGCAAAAATCCACCTCCCTCCCGGAGGGAGGCTTTGGTGCAAATCGCCTCTTTCGCCTATCAAATTTTTGTTTGAAGCTCACCGATAAACCCGAATTTGAAGGTTTGGTTCGTGTGCAGATGGGTGGACCGTCGAGGACGCCGTTCCCTACAAAATACCAATTCCGTCTCACCGACAAACCCGAATTTACCCATTTCCTTTTTTAAAGTTTTTTGAGAGTGCAGAGAACTTTTTTTCAAAAAAGTTCTTTGCATCATCTCCCCGACAGCACGAAATTGTTCTCGCTAAATATTATTCCCATACCAAAGTGTATGCTTTGGTATGGGAATATGCAAAAATTATTCTTCTGTAAGGTATTCCTCAGGGATGATCAGGTATTCGCCGTAGTAGTCGCGAAGATCGTCTATTGCCTCTTCAAGGGAGGAATAGCCGTAATCCTCGTAATTATCAAGATAATCGCGTACCTCTTCCTCTGTAGGAACTGCCAGGTCATAGTAGGCATCGTACAGAGCTACTGCAATGTCGTAGGTCGTGCCTCCGTTATTCTTGATATCATTCATAAACTCATCGATAGCCGCCTCGCCTGCACCGTAATTGGTGGTCAGATCAGCGTATGTATACACAACGAAGAGATAATAAAGATACTCTTCCTCGCTCTCGAAGCCGTTCTCGGCATACTTTGCAAGCTCCGCTGCCACGCCGTCTGCATCGGTTTCAAGATAGAGCTCCATATCAAGCTTGAAGAGCTCATCGTAATCGTCTATGGAAATGTCCTCGTCATAATCAGCGTCGTATCCGAAATCGGGATCAACTCCGCCAAGAAGCATACTGAGATCTTCAACTGTAAAGTCGAGAATATCCTTATATTCGGGAAGCTTGGGAACGTCCTCTCCGTAGGTTACGGAAAGCTCGATCTCTGTGGGTACACCGTAAAGATCCTCATCCTCACCGTAGGCCTTTGAAAGGTCAAGCTTTACCTTGAACTCATTTTCGCTGCTCTCGATCTCACCGGAAATCTCGTATTCATTATCGTCATCGTCTTTACCTGAAAGTGTAAACTCGCCGTTTTCGTACTCAAAGGTAAGCTCTGTTGTGCTCTTTTCGCCGTCACTCTCAGCGGTTCCCTTACCCTCCATAATGAACTTGCCGTCCTCCTCGCGGGATTCTGCCTCGATCTTTATGGTGTTATCTACGTATTCGGACTTCTGAGAATACTCAAGGGTGAAGGAAGGAAGAAGCTTTTCTGTGGGATCCTCGCCGAAAACGATCTCGAAAGAACACTCGGACTTTTCTGTCTCGGACTCGCCCATAAACTCAAGAGTTGTCTCAGACTTAGTCTCAGCCTCCATCTTGATGAGAGCGCCTGTCTTCTTTGAGAGGTAGTAAGTGTAATCACCACTCATTTCGGGTATGGAATCGTTAAGGGTAGACATAAGAGCCTCTTTATCCTCTTCTGTCATTTCCTCGCCAATGAGGTTTGAAAGCTTAACTAAGAGATCGCCTGTCTTCTCCATAATATCTGCATAAATATCCTCATTGACAGACATGGATACTGCGATCGCTTTGATCTCCTTATCGCCGATCTTTACGGTAGTTTCCTCAACCTCGCCGACCTCGTACTGCTCCTCTGCAAGCTTCTGAAGGCCTTCAACGTAGCCTGTGAAGAGCTTTGTCAGACCGTCAGACTCAAGAAGTGTTTCAATAGCACCCGTGCTCTCCTCTGTGATCGCACCAAACTGTTCAAGAAGCTCCCAGATTCCGGATTCCTTGAGCTCATCATATGTAAAGCCAAGGTCGAGACCGACGGCATCGGTACCGATTACATCCTCAAGCATCTCGCTCTTTACTACGATCTTCTTGTCTTCATAGAAGATAGCTGCGTCAATATTTGTTTCCTGAGAGTAGCTCTCATCACCGAAATCGCTGGCATAAGAGGTCTTTGAGCTGATGTCAACGGAGCCCTTCTGCTCCTTTGTATCAAGGTACAGACCGATATTTGAAGACTGACCCTCGCCCTTGAGCTTAAGCTCATAAGCAATCTTATCCTTGGGATCGATCACGGGAGAAAACTCGGACTCGCTGAGGGTGAGCTTTGAGCCCTCCATAACGTAGTTCACGGGGTCCTTCTCAACGTCCTCGGTCTTAAGCTTGTTACAGCCTGTGAAAACAGCTATTGCAACAAACAGCATAAGGACCATTGCGAAAATTCTGAATTTTTTCATTTTTTGTTCCTTTCCGTTCTTTATTTTCAAACCGCTGTGCGGCTGAATAAACGACCTACAGTAATTATACTATTAAAGTTTCGTTTTGTCAATACACCGTTGACAAACGTTTATTTGACTTTAGTATAAGGTGATCTTCATTAGCTATAAGAGAAATAAGAATTACTCTTCTCCTTATTTTTTTACATTGTATCACAGTCATGAAAAATAATAAATACACAAAAGCTGCTTTTTGTCCCAAAATTTGCTTTATTCATTTAATTTGACATTTATTGAAAAAAATTATATAATACAGACGATATTTATACGTACTGAAAGGCATTCAGATGAACAAGACAAAAATATTGGCAGCTATTCTATGCGCTGTGATCGTATTTTCGGCATTCCCCACCCCATCCTTCGCCCTTTCCGATCCCGTCGGCACGGTTTCCGGCGAGAGCGGAAGATTTTACGAAGAGATGACCCTTTCCGACGGAACGAAAACAGGTGTGCGCTACACGGAAATGAAGCTTTCAGGCACCTACGGCTCCGGCAAGGTGCTGAGACTTACAGAATGCGACCTTTCAAACACCAATCTTTCAATAGACGTCATCAATTGCGGCACCTATACGGTCTCAAGAAACACCGTTGCATCAGCTGCAAACATTTTTTCAAAGAACGGCAAGACCGTGCTTTCCGCTCTCAACGGCGACCTTTGGATGACCTCGGTAAATTCAAACTCAAACGTAACGAAAAAGACCCTCCAGACCACCCGCGGAGTTATGATCATCGACCGCGAGATATGGGCGACCCAGGAATTCGGTATGGAGAACTACATGAACACCTCCGGCGCAGGCACTACTGCCTCTCTCAAATCCGCCTTCGGCGTAACGGATGAAAATCAGCCTCTGGTCGGCGCCCCCGTTATTACTGTTAAGGTGACAAACGAAACAAAAAACACGTCCCTGGTATCTGACGGTCTCAACCGTCTGCCCGCCTGGGATTCCCTCGTTGTATACAACCACCGAATCAATTCTCTGAACTATGCCCTTGACGATTCCTATGAGATCGCGCTTACAGCCACGGATTCTGCATTTACCCTTGATAAAAAGGTAACTGCAAAAGTTTCGGCTATCTACCCCTCAGGAGCTTCTGTCCGCCCTTCAATTGACAAAAACACCATAATCCTTACCGCCCGCGGAAGCCGCGCCTCTGAGCTTTCCTCATATCAGGTGGGCGACATCGTTTCCTTCGACCTCTCCCTTACGGATAAATTCGGAAACACCGATCTCTGGCAGAATGTGGTGGACGCCATCGGCGGACATATGCACGTAATGGTTGACGATAAAAGGACCTACTACGATACAAGCTCCTCGGAATACCCCACCTCCCTCATCGGCGTGAAGGACGACGGCACCGTTATGTTTGCAAACGTCAATGCTTCCACAAACGGCGCTTATAAGGGACTGCGATTCAAGGATGCGTATCAGCTTTGCTCAGAGCTTGGCTACAACAGCGTTTTCTACCTTGACGGCGGCGGCTCGTCCGCAATCGTAACCCTGAAGGACGGCACCTATACCCAGAGAAGCTACTCTGCCGACGGCTCTCCCCGTTCTGTCATCAACGCCGTGGCAATGGTGTGGAATGAAACACCCGTCTGTCAGGAGCAAGGCAGTCTTGCATACCTCACAACAAGCGATGAGCTTTCAGATATCTCTCCCTCTTTCATTCCCGCAGGCATACTTGAAAGAATAGTCGAAGGCACGAATTCTCTTGACTGGCACTACGTTCCCGAAAGCAAGGCTCTCCACGCCGAGCCCTGCGAATCCACTATCGACCCGTTTATGAATCTTGATATGTCGGGCTTTTCGGAATATATCGATACTTCCCTTTATAAATCCGTGACCCTCAAGCTGAAAACGAATATCAAGGCTACTACGCAGTTTGCCCTGTATTATTTCACCGACGCCCAGTCCTCCATTCAAGTCGCAGAGACGAAGGTCGCCCCCTCTGACGGAGATATTTACGTGACCTTTAATATGGCTGCAGAGGCAGGCTGGTCAGGACTGCTCACAGCTCTGCGCCTTGACTTCTTTGAGGGCATAACCTCCGTGCCGGGGCAGTACGTTGAGATCGAATACCTCGCTTTCACGAAGACTCCGAGAGACCTGACACTTCTCAAAAACGGAGTCTTCCCCGTTGGCACGATCAAGGATTATTACGCTTTCAAGGATTGTCGGGGCGAGCATTCTTATACCTTATTTACTAAAACAGACAGCGAGACCCACGTAAAGGAGTGCGCCCTTTGCGGCTACTCTGAGACAGAAGCTCACGTTAAAGACAACGGAACGCTGATCGCCCCCACCTGCACCTCTCAGGGTATAGTAGTACATAAGTGCCGTGGCTGTCAGTACGTTATGGAGACGGTTGAGCTTCCCCCTCAGGGGCACAGCTTTTCTGATGGGTATACGGTGGACGTTGAGCCCACACAAAGCTCTCCCGGCTCAAAATCGCGTCATTGCCTCTACTGCAACGAGGTGACTGACGTGACGGAGATCCCCCCTCTTTCAAGCCCCGGAGACGTAAACGGTGACGGCTTCGTTAACTCCCTTGACTCTAATATTCTTCAAAAGATCGCGGCGGGAACGGTATCTGCAGATATTACCGTTGCAGATCTTAACGGCGACAGCCAGATCAACGCCATGGACTGCCAGCTAATCAAAAGACTGTTGGCCGGAGTATAACACAGGATCGTACCTTATCAAGTACCCAAAACAACATCACGCAGGTCGTACGCATTATGTTCCCGAAGGGAAAACATCGTTCACAAAAAGCCTAACGCTTTCGCGTTAGGCTTATCTCACTAGCATATAACAGGATGGTTTGCAAGAATTTGAGGCGAAAGCGCAATAATTATTCATTATTCATTAGCCGAAGGCGACACATTTTCTTTTATCTCTTCTCTATTATCTTTTATCTGGAAAAGTCACACATTGTTTAGAGAAGAGTGAAAAGAGAACAGAGAATAGTGAAGAGAACAAAAAGAAAAAGCCACACTATCGTGTGACTTTTCTTTTTGGCTCCCCCTGCTGGGCTCGAACCAGCGACAACCTGATTAACAGTCAGGTGCTCTACCGACTGAGCTAAGGAGGAATATTCGCGTTGACCTATCTTCCCGGGCCGTCGCCAGCCAAGTATTGTCGGCATAACAGAGCTTAACTTCTGTGTTCGGAATGGGAACAGGTGGACCCTCTGTAATAATAACACGAATTATTAAATT